>CAYSPB010000585.1:0-4348 GCA_964432695.1 uncultured Nannocystaceae bacterium | reverse complement strand
CGCTGCTCGATCCCTCGATGGGTTCCGACGCGCACAAGCGCCGCGTGCTCGTCGAGAACCCTCGGCGCTCCGAGGCGGACGCGCAGCACTGGGCGGGCCGCTACACCGACCTACTGATGGCGGGGCGCACGAAGGAGCGTCCGCAGGTCACCGGCGACACCAGGGCATGGCTGGCTGGCGCGCTGGGGCGCGGCACCGGCTACGACGACATCGCAACCGAGATCCTCACGGCGCAAGGCGAGTTCGACGGCCCGGGCCCCTACGGCTTCCTCGTCACACACGGCGAAAAGAACAACGTCGAGTCGGTCACGGGAAAGACCGCGCGAATCTTCTTGGGCATCACGCTCGAGTGCGCCCAGTGCCACGACCATCCTTCCGACCCGCGCTACAGCCAAGAAGACTTCTACGCGATGGCAGCCTACTTCGCGCGCTCGAAAGCGCGACTCAAGAAAGAGGGGGGCAAGCGCGTCCCGACGATCGTCGAGAAGCGGCGCGGAGAGATGCGCATGCCCACCCTCGAGGATGGACCCCGCGCGCGCAGCGGCAAGGTCGTCTCGCCCGCGTTCCTCTCGCGTCCGATGCCCAGCAACGCACCGGATCGCCGCATCGCACTCGCCGAGCAGGTGGTCGACTCCGACCTCTTCGCCAAGACCGTCGTCGCCCGGACCTGGGTGCGCCTGCTCGGGCACGGCGTCGTCGACCGCTGGGACGACCTCGGTGGCGAGAACGACGAGACGCACCCGCCCATCCTCGACCACCTCGCGACCCAATTCGTCGCGCAGGACTACGACATGCGGGCGCTGCTGCGCGCCATCGTGCTCAGCGACGCCTACCAGCGCGCCTCCTGGTCCCCCGAACGCGCCCCAGACCAAGTCGCGCGCGCCGAAATGGCCTTCGCCCAAGCGCCCGTGCGGTCGATGGACGCCGACCAGCTGTTCCGCAGCTTGATGATCGCGACCAGCGTCGAGGACTCGCGCAGCAAGCTCTTCCGCAAGAACGTGCAGCGCGGAAAGGACCGAGCGCTCAAGGAGTACCGCTTCGTCTTTGCCGACGATGAAATGGGCACGGCCGACGCCTTCTCGGGCAGCGTGCCGCAAGCCCTGCTCCTGCTCAACGGCGAACTCGTACAGACCGGCGTCTCGGACATTCGCGGCACCACCGTGTACGACGTGCTCGACACCCACGCGAAGCCGTCCGCACGCGTCGATGCGCTGTACCTGCGGGTCTATGGACGCCTGCCGACGACGGCCCAGCGGGACCGCGCCCTCGCCTTGCTCGACGAGCGCGAGCACGGCAGCTCGGCCTACGAAGACCTCATGCACGCCATGCTGCGCAGCAGCGAGTTCCTCACCATCCACTAAGCCCAAAGGAGACCCGCACATGACCACGATCACTCGACGCAACGCCCTTCGCCTCGGCCTCGGCGCGCTCGCAGCCGGCGTGACCACCGGTGCCCTCGGCAGCCGTGCCGCGGTCGCTTCGGCCGCGCCGGCCCGCGCCTGTATCCTCCTGTATATGGTCGGTGGCGCCAGCCACATCGACACGTGGGACCCCAAGCCGGGGCGCCCGACCGGCGGTGAGTTCCGCTCGATTCGCACCACCATCCCCGGCGTCCACGTCAGCGAGCATCTACCCAAGCTCGCCCGGCAAACCGACAAGATGGCGATCCTGCGCTCGCTGAGCTACCGCGAAGGCAACCACGCGCGCGCCCGCTACCTCATGCACACCGGCTACGTGCCCGCCGGTGCGACCCGGCATCCGGGCTTGGGCTCCCAGGTCGTGCAGGCCAAGCCCGGCCAGACCCCCCTGCCCGGCAACGTCGCCATTGGCGGCCCCGGACACACGGCGGGACTGATGGGTCCGCAGCACGCTCCGTTCGTGGTCGGCAACCCGTCCAAGCCGGTGCGCAACATCGGCAGCCACCTCAGCCGCGAGCGACTCGATGCCCGCCTCGACATCTGGTCCGACCTGCAGAACGACTTTGGGCAGCATCGCGGCCGAACGGCGGTGCACGGACATGAGGAGATCGTCGAGCAGGCGGTCAGCATGATGCGCGCCGAGGAGCTCGCCGGGTTCGACCTCTCCGATGAAGCACCGGCCACCACCGCGCGCTATGGCCCGACTCGGTTTGGACAGGGCTGCCTCATGGCACGCCGGCTCGTCGAACGCGGCGTCCCATTCGTCGAGGTGCAGATGGGCGGCTGGGACACGCACGAGAACAACTTCGAGCGCGTCGCCAAGCTCAGCGCCGACCTCGACGCGGGCATGTCGGCACTGCTCGAAGATCTCGACGCGAGCGGTCTGCTCGACGAGACGATGGTGCTGTGGATGGGCGACTTCGGTCGCACCCCGGACATCAACGTCCGAGGCGGTCGAGACCACTACCCACGCGTCGCTTCGGCGGTCCTGGCCGGTGGCGGCATCACCGGTGGCCAGGTCGTCGGCGCGACCGACATCGACGGACGCGAAGTGGTCGAGTCGCAGCTGAGCGTCGAGGACCTGCACCGCACCGTGCAGACGCGCCTCGGCCTCGACCCGGATGCGGTTCGTCTCTCGGCGGGCGGACGCCCGATCTACGCAGTCGACGGTGGCAACGAGATCGAAGGCCTGTAACGCAACCCCTGCCTCGGTCTCACCCCAGCTCGTCGGGGTGAGACCGCGACCGCATGGCACTCCAAAGACGGGACCGCGAGCGATGCGGCCTCGTCCCAGCCCTCCGCCGCAACGCTGTTGGTACCCCCTGGCATCGTGCAGGTGTCCTACGGCAACGAGGTCGTTGCCTGCTCCGCGGATCCGACCCGACAACCGTCGGATATGCCAACGTAGGTCCCCGAGGCCCGACGCCCGACCACCCCCGACGTCCCGGCCAACACCGCCGCCCTTCTTCTCGATCCTCGACACCAACCCTGACCGCCGCTGTGCAGCCGGGATACGCCGCAGGCTGCGAGTGGCCGGACTTCAGGCAAACCTGGTCGAGCAAAGTGGCTCCTGTAACCTGTCACTCACCAGCAAATGTGCCCGTCGGTCTCGCGACCCGCCGCCTTTCTTGTCCTGCCGGACACGCTCTACGCCGTGAGGTCGGAGCGACTGGAGGACGCGGCGAATCCGGATCATGCTCCTGATTGGAGGGTGTCGATGCCGTCTTCTCTGCTGGATGGGGACCATCCGCGAGAGGGGAGGCAGTGACAGCAGGTTATGGAGGAGACGGGATGACAGGGGTGTTTGTGCGAAGTTCCAAGTATGACAGTTGGTCTGCCGTCCAAGGCGTACGCTGGCGAAGAGAAACGCGACTGCGATTCACTCGCCTTCCGCATCCTCATCGCCGCGTGCCCCCGCCGCCCAAGGTTCGAGTGCCGCGAGAATCCGTTCCGCATGTCGCCGCGGTCTGCCCCGACAAGCGCTGCGTGATCTCGGGAGACGTCGTCTTCCTCACCGTGGCCGGGCGTAGTCTTCAAGCAGCCGCCCTTCGGTGCGAGGTCGCGAGCCGGGGCTTCTCCGGGGAGCTTCTCCCCGCGAGAGAAACCCGGGACCGCCGAAGAACGGTCATTCTTCCGTTCAGAATCTTCAGACTGACCGAAGAGCGCGGAGCAACCTGCGCAATCAAGGTATGGCCATTGGAAGGCAAGGAGGTCGTCTGTTTGGTCGACGTCCTCCCGAGGCGACTACGCAATCCCTGAAGTGGGCTCGCCCCTCCGTGACCGGACGCCATGAACATCATCGTTTCGTGGTCCGGGCACAACGGCATCACGTTCGAGGACGCTGAGGGTACAGAGCCCCCAGGGGCGCTCCCCTGGGCTTTTCTCTTTGGCGCAACGAGATCCCCGCCGGGACCACTCAGGCGCGTACCCGCCGTTGGACCCTTGCACCCAGGAAGCGTCATGCATGATCCGTTCGGCCGAACACTCCCTGGACGTTCGCGTCGGACGAACTGGAGGGGGCGAAGAATCGGACACATACTTACATTGTGGATGTAGGGGTCGTTCGTTTGTCCTTGGCTGAGCACCCGAAACAGGTGAGTGGTTCCAAACTTCGGAGGTTGCTCCGCGGAGCACAACCACTCCATCGGGCCCCACCTTCTACGTCGGCCCCGTATCGCTCGCCGCACGTACGACCTGCGTTGGTCGTCTTTCCGTCTCGATTCTCGGTGGTTTCGGGTGCCCCCTTCGACTTGCATGTTCTCGGCGGTGGAATCGATATCCAGGACCTTCGATTCGAGCCCCTTGGCTCCTGCTTCACCCTCGAACTTGCGTCGCGGGCCGGCGGCTCCGGCTCCGGCACGGCGGCACTCATCCCGGTGAGGCTCGTGACGGGAGGGGCAGCAACCCTCACGAGATGCTGCCTCCCCGTG
>CAYSPB010000584.1:0-4425 GCA_964432695.1 uncultured Nannocystaceae bacterium | reverse complement strand
CCAACCGCGCCGACACGTACAACCTCGGCGACATCCTCTCGGGCAAGGGCGATGCGTTCGCGCTGAGCTACATCGAGAACGCGATCACCTCCAACCCCGTGCTCGCGCCGTTGGGCACCCGCGCGCAGAGCGACATCTACAAGCTCGTGGCGATGGCGCAGGGCGAAGAGGTGAACACCGCCGATCTCTCCCACGGCTACTCCGCGGTGGAGGTGGGCGAGATCGTCGCGGTCTTCAAGCACATGCTCGAGGCACAGAAGGTGCTGCTCGCGGTCAACAAGCAGTACATCGAGTCCGCGTCGATGGACGACCAGTACCGGACCGAGCCGCGGTTCCAGCTGCAGGGCAGCTACCGGAACATGGCCAAGCTCGCCGAGAAGATCGTGCCGGCGATGAACGCCGAGGAGATCAACCGGCTCATCGAAGACCACTACGTCGGCGAGGCCCAGACGCTCACCTCGGGCGCCGAGCACAACCTGCTCAAGCTGGGCGAGCTTCGCGGAACCCTCACCGAAGAGCAGGCCGCTCGGTGGGCGCAGATCAAGAAGGACTTCGGCCGCGTGAAGCTCATGGGCGGCGGCGACGACGACCCGATCGCGCGCGTCACCGGGCAGCTCACCGGGCTCACCGACCAGCTCGAGGGCATTCAGAGCGCGATGCAGAACAACACCGCGGTCACCGAGAAGCTGGCGGGCATCGAGTCGGCGGTGATGGCCGCGGCCAAGCTCATGCAGGCCGAGGCGGGCAAGTCGAACGGGGCGAGCCAGCGCGACGCGGCGCTGATCACCGCGATGCAGCAGCTGGGGGCCTCGGTCAGCCAGCTTCAGAATCCGCAGCTGCAGGTCAGCATTCAGAACCAGCCCCCGCCGGGCGTGGAAGAGCTGCTCGCTCAGCAGGTTGCGATCATCGAGCGGACGTTGGTGCCGCTGGTCCGCAGCACCAATGAGAACCTCGGCAGCCCGACCAAGGTCGATGCCAAGGTGCAGGAGCTGCTGGGCATCGTGCGGGCGATGGACATGCAGCTGCGCGGCAAGCAGGGCGCCGCGGGCTGAGCCTCACATCGAGCCGCAGACGCCGATCGGGGAGTCGACGCTTCCGCGGGATGCAGGTCAGCAGCCCGCGGTCGTCGAGCCCGACGGGGCACAGAGCAGCGACATCCTGCGCCGAGCGAGTGCTCCGCGCGGGCGGCCGGGTCCGCCGTGGGCTGCTAGGTTCGCCCCATGCAACGCTGGATGCTTGCGACGGCCGCTTTGTTCCTCGCTTCGTGCGTTACGCAGGCCGAGTACGATGAACTCGGTCGCGAACTTGCCGAAGCTCGTCGCGCGCTGACCGATGCGGGCGCCGAGCGGGATCGAACCGCGACGTATCTCGACAAGCAGTACGACGAGTCGACCGACTATCAGCAGGAACTCGCCGCGACCAAGCGAGAGCTCGAGGGCCTGCGCGCCGAACTCGAACTCACCGCGGCGCAGCGAGACGCCAAGGACACCGAACTCGCCAACGCCGTGAAGGACCAAGACGCCTTGGCGGCTTCGGTTCAGGCCATGAAGAAGGCGCTGGCCGAGGCCAACGACCGGGAACTCGAGGCAGCGTCGCGCGTGCACGAGTTCAAGAAGCTGCTCGCACGGTTCCAGTCGCTCATCGATGCGGGCAAGCTTCGCGTGAAGATCGTGCAAGGCCGCATGGTCCTCGAGCTGCCCACCGACATCCTGTTTGCCAGCGGGTCGGCCAACCTCAGCGACGACGGCAAGACCGCGCTTGCCGAGGTCGGCGCCGTTCTGGCGGACTTCCCCGACCGCCAGTTTCAGGTCGAGGGTCACACCGACGACGTTCCGATCGACACCAAGCGGTTTGGAGACAACTGGGAGCTCGCGGCGGCCCGCGCGTTGGGCGTCCGCAAGACCCTCGAAGCTGCGGGGATGCGTCCCACGCAGCTCAGTGCTGCAAGTTTCGGCCAGTACCGACCCGTCGCGAAGAACGACGGCGCCGAGGGCAAAGCCGCGAATCGCCGCATCGAAATCGTCATCGTGCCCGACCTCTCGGGTCTGCCCGGGGCGGACGAACTCGACGCGCTCAGTCGCGGTGGATGACCTGCACCCACATTGGCGACGCTGGGCAACTTTCGTACCCTCCTCGAACCGACCGGGGGGCTCTGGTTTCCACGGAACGAAGAGGGCAACGATATGAAGAGACTCAGTTTTCTATTTCCCGCCGCCATCGCGCTCGGCCTGACCGGCTGCGGTGACGACACCACGGGCGCCGGAACCGAAGGCGACGGCAGCACCAGCACGACGGGCGAGACCGCAACCGAGACGGCATCCGAAACGATGCCGACGTCCGGCCCATCCACGGATACCGAGCCGACGAGCACCACCGATCCCACCGTCGACCCGGACACGGGCAGCGAGAGCAGCGACGACGGCGGAACGGATTGTACGCCCGACGACGAGTGTCAGGTTGCCGAGGACTGCGGCGCCGGTTTCAACTGCCTGGGCTGCCTCTGTGTCGAGGACAACGACCCGAACAACGTCTGCCCCGGCGGATGGGGCGACGGCGAGTACAACGACTGCGTTGCGGATGGGAACGACGTCTGCACGTCGACGTCTGGTCTGACCCCCGGCTGTGTCGTCGACGATCCCGCCAATGCGACCACGGGCGTTTGTTTCTTCGGCGGCTGTACCGACGCGTGTGACTGCCCGGCACCGCCGGATCCTGCGTTCGAATCTCAGGTCGCGTGCGAAGACATCATCGGCGGCGAAGGTGAAGGGGACTGCTTCATCGACTGCTCCGGTGGTGCCGCGTGTCCTGAAGGCATGTTCTGTTTCGCCGGCGCTCTCTGTTTCCACGGTGATGGTGGCGGCGACGGACCGGGCTACGGCGACTGCGTCAACGAGCCGCCGTGTGGGAGCGCGAGCGAGGTGTGCCTCAGCGACAACCCCATGGATCCGGGGATCGGGTTCTGCTCCTCGGGATGCATGAGCGAAGCGGACTGTGCAGAGGCTCCCGAGACCGGCGACGCACCCGTCACCTGCGCGGACCTGACCGGCGACGAAGCGGGCAACTGCTTCCTTGACTGCAGCATGGGGCAGACTTGTCCTGACGGTATGGAGTGCGCGTTTGACTCCTTCTGCGCATGGCCGGCCATGCCGGAGTCTGGGTACGCCGACTGCGCGACGCAGCCTGACACGGTCTGCATTGGCGGTGAAACCTGCATCGAGACCACGAACGAGACGAACGGCACCACCCAGGTGTGCGCCGCTGCGGACTGTGTCGACCCTGTCGCAGATTGCCCACCGGTACCCGAGACTGGAGACGCTCCGGCGGCGTGCCAGGACATCGACGGGAATAAAGGCGACGAGTGCGTACTCGATTGCAGCATGGGACAGACCTGCCCTGATGGAGCCATCTGCACCGAAGACGGTTTCTGCTCCTACGAGCTGCCGACGTTCACGTTCTCGGAAGACTTCCAAGGCGGGGTGTTGCCGAAGGGCTGGACGGTCCACAACGTCGATGGCCTGACCCCGAACGACATGGTTGCAGTCGTTGACGATGCTTGGGTCGTCACGGATGAGATCACTGCGGATGGCGACTTCTGGGCCGTCAGTACCTCCTGGTACGAGCCCGTTGGCATGGCTGATGACTGGATCATCAGCCCCGCCATCACACTCGCGGCCACGGCGACGCTGCAATGGTCGGCCTTCACCGTCAACGGCATGTTCCCCGACGGCTACGAGGTCTACGTCGTCCCGACCTCGGTCACCGAGTTCACGGACTTCGTGACGAGTGGCGATCCAACTGACTTCCTCGCGCTCGATCCCGTGGCTGTGCCGTCGGCTGAGCCGGTGTTCGCCATCGAGGCAGAAGAGGCAACGCCGCAGTTCCGCACCGTGGACCTCGCCGCGCTCGCTGGCGAAGAAGTGCATCTCGTGTTCCGCAACAACACCGACGATGCGCTCCTTCTGCTGATCGACAACATCGCAGTGATCGAGTAGACGCACAAATACGCCGACGAGAAACGGCGGCCTTCGAGCCGCCGTTTTTCGGTGCCGAGCTGCCCGATGCTCCCGCCACTTCGGACCGGCGTTGACCCGAAACGCTCCGCCTAGGGCCGTCGTCCGCTTGTTCCCTGGGACCAGGCGGCCCCTCACGCCCAAGCACAGCCGAGAGGACTCCCGTATTGAGATGACAGAATACGAGCTTCCTTCGCAGTCGCCGGGATTCCCAGATGCCCGGTTCGAGCAGCTGGATGACGGTCGATTTTCAGCGGAGTGGATCCCCGAACTCGAGGAGGTCGAGCTAGTCCCGCTTCTCGCTCGTACGACGAATTGAACCGCCCCGGGAATTCCGGAGCGCTGCCTACGCAAGTCCAACCGGTGCGGCTGGGGTGTTGATGAGTTGATGATAGCGGCTTTCGCACTCGACAGG
>CAYSPB010000583.1:0-4444 GCA_964432695.1 uncultured Nannocystaceae bacterium | reverse complement strand
GGGCGCCGGCTCCGGTTCGGGCTCCGGCTCCACTGCGGCGGGGGCCTCGGCCTCAGCTTCGGCCGCGGGAGCAGCTTTGGACTCCGCGGGCTCGGACGCGGGGGCCGCAGCCGCAGCGACCTCCGGTTCGGGCTTCTTGTCCTTCTTCATCATGACGACCGCCCCCACCGCACCCACGGCACACAGCAGGCCCACGCCGACCCCCAGAAGCAGCGGCGTGGCCGACCGGCGCGCGCCGATGGGACCCGACGCCATCGTGCCCATCGCCATCGGAACTCCGCTGGGATCCGTGCCCGCGCCATACGACGCGGAGAGCTCGGGCGAGGTCGCCCCGCCGGTCCCCATTCCCGTGCCGATTTGGCGGGTGCTGGTCGCGGCGGTCGGCGGCGCCGTATCGGCGAGCGCATCGATCGGGGCGGTCTGCACGGCCTGCATGTGAATGCCCGAGCGCGGCGTATTCACGCCCATGTAGCCGCGAACCAGCCGGCTCAGCTCGCCCGCCGCACTCCGGTAGCCCGGCCAGTTCTCGAGCATTTCGAGCGCGAGGTCTGCCGACTGCACGCGTGCATGCTCGTCGGGGTCCAACATCGTCGCCCGCAACGCTGCAACTTCAGCGGGTGTGTCTGCTCGGGTCAGGTCGGGAGTGTGCCCGCCGAGGATCTGGTTGTAGAGCTGCATCTCATCGGCGCCTGCTCGGTACTTCTGGCCCTCGATGAGTTCGTGCAAGATGGCGCCGGCGCCGTAGATGTCGACCGTGGGCGCCTTGGAGCTGCCGCCGAGGTGTTCGGGCGCCATGTAGCGCAGCTTGCCCTTGATGTGCACGCCCGAGGTTTCTTCCTGAGCTAGCCGCGCAACGCCGAAGTCCAGCAGCTTCACCTCCCCCGACACACTCACCAACACGTTCTGCGGCGAGATGTCTCGGTGCACGATCGTGATCTGACGACCCTCGTGATAGAGGTTGTGCGCATAGGCGAGGCCCTTGAGGATTTCGCCGATGACAAAGCCGGTCATCGACAGCGACGGCAGTTTTCCGTCGTTGCGAAGGTGCCCCAGCAGCTGCGACAGGTTCATCCCGTCGACCCACTCCATGACCATGTACAGGCGGCCTTCGTCCTCACCCGCGTCGAAGACCTGAATGACGTTGCTGTGCGAGAGCATCATCGACAGTCGAGCCTCGGAGAGGAACATCTCCCGGTGGCGCTCGCTGTTGGTCTTGGAGGGGATGATGAACTTCACCGCGACCGATTTCGTCGCACCACCAACTCCCTGGCGGCGGCCCATCCAGACCTCTGCCATGCCGCCGGCTCCAATCCGGCGAACGAGTTCGTAGTCTCCGACCCGCGGAATCACGGATTTCGAGCCTGAACGCCTCGGACCCGCCCGTCAAGAC
This sequence comes from uncultured Nannocystaceae bacterium, assembly GCA_964432695.1. Classification (GTDB taxonomy): domain Bacteria; phylum Myxococcota_A; class Polyangia; order Nannocystales; family Nannocystaceae; genus CAJXVA01. Next base: position 3,054 of record CAYSPB010000583.1, on the reverse strand, counting down.
CATGGCCGTGGCGGACCCTGTCCCCAGCCCGACCGCGTCCTACATGAGGTTGCGCGGCGGCCCCAGCAGCAGGCGCCATGCGACCGGGTCGTATCGTTCAGGCCCGTCGTACTTGAACGTTTTCTTTTCGTGCTGCCAGATCGGGCCTTTGTCCTTGCATCCGTGGAACCGGTCCGAGCGCGTGCAGTAGATCCGCACGTGAAAGTGGTCATTGTGCGGCGACGAATGGCCAGGTTGACGCATGATCGTGCGCGCGTAGTCGATGAGCCACGTCGGGCGTTCGTGCCGCTGCGCCCAGCGCAGCAGAAGCGCCTTGATGTCGTTGCTGACGAAGATCCACTGCACGCGAATCGAAGCGTCGGTCAAGAGAGCTTCGAGCAGCTGCCAGTTGCGACGGGTGTCGAACGTGCGGTCCGCCCAGTCAGCATCGTCGTAGGGAACACCGCGACGGTTCGGGTCCTCGACCGGCTTCCCCTCGGCATCGAACTTGACCATGCCCTCCTGCAGCGGCGGCATCGGACGCCCTTTGGCGTCTCGCGTGTAGAACAAGAGGTCCACGTCGCGCCCCGAGTGGTGAGAGCTGTGCCAGGCCGACTTGCCGCCCGTCTTTCGGGAGAAGTCCGCCACGCCGAGGACCGCGCGCCGATCTCTGGCCCGCACCCGGGCGCCCGCCCGCTGCACGGCCGCGATCAACTCGTCGGTCCCCCACTGAAACCCGCGGCGCTTCCAGCGCGGCGGGACGCGCCAGCCCTTGCCCGTAATCGGCATGCGGGTTGGGCTCCGGATGCGGCCGTCGTTTGCAGTCCCAACCGACACGCTGCCCAAGTCGGTGAACAGGTTCGGTCCTGCGCATCCGAGCAACGCGACCGCCAGCAATCCCGCAAGCGCACGAGGCCTCCTCACCGATCGAAGAGTAGTCGGTGCACGCCCGCGACTCCACTTTGCGTCGATGCGCGGTCGCGGCGCGCTGGAGCCATCGAACGACAGCGGCCCGAGATTGGTGCGCCCCGCGCCCCGCGGCTATGCTCCGTAATCCGTGCGACGGTTTGGATGGAAGACGCTGGGTGCTTGGGGGTTGGGCGTTGGCTTGATGGCCTGCAGCCAAGGCGTCGACGGTGACAGCGCGGGCCTGACGTTCGGCAGCCCCGCAATCCCCAGCGACGAGGACGAGGCCACCACCACGGCAACGACGAGTGACGGTCCGGTCGATCCGACGGCGAACAGCAACGGGATGTCGGACTCGGCCGACCCCACGGCGGGCACCGGTGATACCGGAGATCCGGACCCGACACTCGATCCCACCGACGACCCTGCGGACACCGAAGAAGGCGACGAATCGGAGTCCGAGTCGGAATCCGATGCCGAGTCCGACTCCGACAGCGCCACCGGGCCCACCGGGGCCTGTACGCCCGGCGACACGCAGTCTTGCTACGGCGGTCCCGATGGCACCGAAAACGTAGGCAACTGCGCGTCGGGCACCCAGACCTGCGACGACGACGGAGCGTGGGGCGACTGCGAGGGCGACGTACTGCCCGAGGACGAGTCGTGCAACGACGAAGACGACGACTGCGACGGCAGCGTCGACGATGGCAACCCCGGTGGCGGCGGTGCGTGCAACACCGGCCTCTCTGGCCCCTGCCAACCCGGCACGCTGGTGTGCAACGACGGATCGCTGCAGTGTGACGGCGACGTAGCCCCGGCGGCGTCGGAGACCTGCGGCAACGACGTCGACGATGACTGCAACGGCAGCATCGACGATGGGTGCCTCTGCGACCCGATGAATCCGATCGCGGCCTGCGGCGCCGGCGAGCACTGCTTTCCGACCGAGACCGGCGACACGGTCTGCCAGGGTCCGACCGGCGCCGGCACCCAGTACACGACGTGCACCAGCGACGCTGACTGCAGCGCGGGGCACGTCTGCGTGAACACGGGCCAAGGCACGGTGTACTGCATGGCGTGGTGCACCACGCTGCTGGATTGCCCCCTTCTGCTCGACGACTGCATCCCACTGGACCCGAGCGTGTCCGCCGGTCCGCAGGAGTATGGCGTCTGCTACGACGGCCTTCCTTGAGGGCGCCCGCGGCTCATGCCGTCGTGGGAGACCATCCGTCGGTCATCGAGATGTCCTCGGGTGGCATACCGGCAAAGAGCGAAAGCGCAGCCTGCAGCGCGTCGCGGATTCAACCGACCCCCCTCGAAGCCGCCAAAGCCGAGCCGAATAAAAAAGGGAGCGGCTCCAACGAGCACGCTCCCTTCTTCGGTGACAGGCCGACAGGCGGCGGCCAGCCCCGCCTCAGTTCTTCTCTTCGAACTCGGCGTCGATGACTTCCCCATCGTCGCCACCGGAGCCGTCGGCCTCGGGCTCGCCTGCAGCACCCGCCTCGGGTCCTGCTTCGCCGGCAGCACCGGGGTCCGCACCTTCACCCGGCTGGCCTTGGCCCTGCTGGCCGTACATGGCCTGCGCGAGCTTGTGGCTGGCCGCGGTGAGGGCCTCCTTGGCTTCCTTGACGCGGTCGGCGTCGTCGGACTCCAGGGCATCCTTGGCGTTGGCCACGGCACCTTGGACCTCGGTCTTGGCGTCGTCGGGCAGGTTCTCCCCGTTCTCGGAGATGAGCTTCTCGGTCTGAAGGACCATCGCTTCGAGGGCGTTGCGCTCCTCGACGGCCTCTTTGCGCTTCTTGTCCTCTTCTTCGAACTTCTGCGCGTCGTCGACCATGTCCTGGATCTGGTCTTCAGACAGTCCGGAGCTGGCGGTGATCTGGATCTTCTGCTCCTTGCCGGTGCCCTTGTCCTTGGCCGAGACGTTCACGATGCCGTTGGCATCGATGTCGAACGTGACCTCGATCTGCGGGACGCCGCGGGGTGCGGGCGGGATGCCGACCAGGCTGAACTTGCCCAGCGTGCGGTTGTCGCCGGCCATCGAGCGCTCGCCCTGGCACACGTGCACCTCCACCGAGCTCTGGTTGTCGGCGGCCGTCGTGAACGTTTCCGACTTGCGGGTGGGGATGGTGGTGTTGCGCGGGATGAGCGGTGTCATCACGCCGCCGAGGGTCT
>CAYSPB010000582.1:1299-4458 GCA_964432695.1 uncultured Nannocystaceae bacterium | reverse complement strand
GGAAAGACGACGACGACGAGCATCACCGCATGGCTGCTCGAAGCCTGTGGCGCCGAACCGTCGTACCTCATCGGCGGCGTGCCGCTGAACCTCGGCCGCGGTGCTCGGCTGCGCGAGGGCGGCCCGATCGTCCTCGAGGGCGACGAGTACGACACCGCCTTCTTCGACAAGGGCTCCAAGTTCCTCCACTACCAGCCGAAGCGGGCCATCTTGACGGGGGTCGAGTACGACCACGTCGACATCTTTCCCACCTTCGAGGCGATGCGGGAGACGTTCCGCAAGTTCGTCCGGACGATCGACGAGGGCGGCGACCTCATCGTCAATCAGGAGAACGCCGAGGCGATGGGCATCGCGGCCGAGGCGAACTGCACGGTCTGGACGTATCGCGTGCAGCAGGCCGGTGGTGACCCCTCGGCGGCCGACTACACCGCGGTGCTCGCCACGGGGAGTTCCAGCCGAACCCGCTTCGAAGTGTTCGAACGCGGCGAAAGCCTCGGCGAGTTCAGCACCCAGCTTGCCGGTGCATACAACGTCGGCAACCTGCTGGCGGCCATTGCGATGGGGCGCCGTGAGGGGCTCGACGCCGACGCGCTGCGCAGCGCCGTGGCGCGGTTCCGGGGCGTGAAAAAGCGCCAAGAGGTGCTCGGCATCGCCGCGGGCGTTCGGGTCATCGAAGACTTCGCCCACCACCCGACCGCGGTGCAGCTCACCGTTCGAGCGCTGCGCAAGCGCTACCCGGCCAAGGCGCTGCACGTGTGCTTCGAGCCGCGCAGCAGTTCTTCGCGTCGCAGCGAGTTCTCGCAGGGCTACGTTTCCAGCTTCGACGCGGCATCGTCGGTGTATGTCGCGCCGGTGCATCGCCCCGACAAGGTCGATGCCTCCGAGCTGCTCGATACCGAAGCGTTGGCATCGGAGATTGGCGCGCGCGGGACCACCGCCCGCGCGTACGCGGACATCGAAGCCCTGCGCGAGGCCGTGCTCGACCGCGCAGTACCGGGGGACACCGTCGTGCTGCTGTCCTCGGGCAGCTTCTCGGGTCTGGGCCCAAGCCTGCTGTTCGGTTTTGGCGACCCAGTCACGTTCGCGCGGGACGAGGATGCCGGCGCCGTGGAAGCGCTGCTCGAGGGCTACGGTCTGCCGCGCGTGGTGCCCAGCCAAGACGTCGAAACGCTGGTGCTTCGCTCGCCGGGTACCGTTGACGGCTGCGTCAGCCTCACGTTGATCGAAGACTCCGCGTTCCTGTTCGGCCTGGCGGTCGCGCCGCAGCGTCGAGGGCAGGGGTTGGGCTGGGTGCTCGGTGACATCGTGCTTCGCCGGGCGCGAGCCTTGGGGGCTCGCCGCTGTTACCTGATCACGAACACGGCCACCGACTTCTTCGCGGGCAAGCTCGGCTTTGCGCCGGTGCCGATGGACGACGTGCACGCGGACATGCGCGAGAGCGCCAACTTTGCGGCGTCGGCCTCGCTCGACAACGCGGTGTGCATGGTGCTGGCGCTTCAAACCGACGGCGCGCTCGCCCGCCGCTCCTAGTGTCTTCAGATGCGAGCCGCTGCAGAAGCGGCGCCGCTCCCCCGTAGACGGGGCGCTGCGGGCCCCGGCCGGGTTGACTCGCGCGGGGGGCCATCCTAACGTCCGCGACGATCGGCACATGCCCGAGGCTTCCGTGACGGCCAAGCAGCTTCCCCCCGAAATCGAGGCGTGGATCGAAGACCGCTGGTCTCGGTTCCCCGAAGGCGCCGCGGGCAAGGCGTTGACGCTGGGCGTGCTCTACCTGGCCCAGGAATCGTTCGGAAGCGTCGACGCAGAGGTCATCGACGCCGTTGCGGCGCGCCTGGGCGTGACGGCGGCGCACGTGCGGGGCGTGGCGACCTTCTACACGATGATCAATGACCGTCCGGTGGGCAAGTATCACCTTCAGGTCTGCACCAACATCGGCTGCATGCTCGAGGGCGCCTACGAGCGCTTCGACCAATGCAAGGCGAGGTTGGGCATCGGCAACAGAGAAACCACGGCCGATGGCAACGTGACGCTGTCGGAGGTCGAGTGTCTGGCCGCCTGCGGGTACGGCCCCGTCGCCCAGATCGCCGAGCGCGGAAAGCCGGAAATCCCGCTCTACTTCGAACACCTCGACGCGACGAAGGTCGACGCCATCTTGGATGCGCTCGCCGAAGGCCGCGTGCCCACGGAACTGGGGCGCTAGCGGAGGACCCGATGGGCTGGTTCGACCTCAAGATCATCAGCAAGCACTTCGACGACCCGCAGGCGCGGAACCTCGACCACTACGAGACGCACGGCGGCTACCGCATGGCCAAGCGCGCCACGGGGATGGACCCCGGGGATATCCATGACGAGGTCAAGACCTCGAACCTGCGCGGGCGGGGTGGCGCTGGCTTTCCAACCGGGATGAAGTGGGGCTTCGTGCCCAAGGACGCCGAGACCGTCTATTTGGTCGTCAATGCCGACGAGTCCGAACCGGGGACCTTCAAAGACCGCCATATCCTGCACTGGAACCCGCACTGCCTGCTCGAGGGCATGATCATCGCGTCCCGTGCGCTTCGGGTTCGCAACGCCTACATCTACATTCGCGGCGAGATGCAGCGCGAATACCAGGTGCTGAAGACAGCGGTCGATCAAGCCTACGCACACGGGTTCCTCGGCGAGGGCATCTTCGGCTCGGATGTCGACCTCGACATCACCATCGTCCGGGGGCTGGGTGCGTACATTTGCGGTGAAGAGACCGCGCTGCTGAGCAGCCTCGAGGGCGGGCGCGGCTGGCCGCGGCTCAAGCCGCCGTTTCCGGCAGTGAAGGGACTGTGGGGCCAGCCCACCATCGTCAACAACGTCGAGACCATCGCGAACCTGCCGTGGATCCTCGAGAACGGCGGGTCGGCGTTCGCCGATCTCGGCGTCGGTCGCTCCGGCGGCCTGCGGCTCGTCTCGGTGTGCGGACACGTCAACGAGCCGGGCGTGTACGAGGTCCCGCTCACGGCCTCGGCGAACGACCTCATCGAAGTCTGCGGTGGGATGCGAGGCGGGCGCGCGGTAAAGGCCGTCATTCCCGGTGGCGTATCGATGCCTGTACTCAGCGCGGATGAACTCGACGTCCCGTTCGAGTTCGACGCGCTGCAGTCCGACGAGCGCATCCAAGAGGTCGAGACG
>CAYSPB010000582.1:0-1271 GCA_964432695.1 uncultured Nannocystaceae bacterium | reverse complement strand
GTTCGACCTCGGCGGGGGTCGAACGCTGCGCACGATGGCCGGGTCGGGCGGCGTCGTCGTCATGGACGAAACCACGGACATGACCAAGGCTGCGTGGCGAATCCTCCACTTCTTCGCCGACGAGAGCTGCGGGCAGTGTACGCCCTGTCGCGAAGGGACAGGCTGGCTCACCGCCGTCGCGCATCGCGTCGCGTTCGGTCATGGCTGGGTCGGCGACGTCGAGTTGATGGCATCGATCGCCGATGGGATTGCCGGCAACACGATCTGCGCGCTGGGCGATGCCGCGGCGTGGCCCACGCTTGCATTCCTCACCAAGTTCCGCGGCGAGTTCGAAGACAAGGTGAAGCAGGCCTCGGCCGAGGAGGCGTCGTGAGACCGCTGCTCGCCCTCGCACCGGCCGCGGGACAGGGCTGGCCTGGAGAAGAGCCGCCCCCGAGCCCGTTCGTACAGATGCTCTCTTCGGGGTGGGCTGCCGTCGCCGAAACCACGGGCCAAGAGTGGGCCTTCGGTATCTTCGCCCTGATCGCACTCGCGTGTGGAGTCGCGACCATCTCCTCGCGCAACCCCGTCGTCGCTGCGGTGTGGCTCGTCGGATCGTTCGTTTCGGTCGCGGCCTGCTACGTGCTCATGAGCGCGACGTTCCTCGCGGCGCTTCAGGTACTCGTCTACGCGGGCGCGATGATGGTGCTGTTCGTCTTCGTCGTGATGGTGCTCGACGTGGACGAGCGCGGTCGCGCGTCGGTCGCGGGGCGGCGCAAGCCGATGTTGCTGGCCGGGGCGACCGTGTTCTTGGGCAGCCTCGGGTGGATTCTGCTCGGCACGATCACGCGTCAGGTGAAGAGCCCGGGGCGTCCGATCGAGCCGGACTTCGGCACTGCGACCACGGTCGGTCGTGAGCTGTTCGGACCCTCACTGTTCGCGTTCGAGGCCATCTCGTTGCTGCTGCTCGCCGCGGTGATCGGAGCTGTCGTGGTCGCTCGATCGCGCCGGGAGCGACTCAAGGAGGCGCGTGCCGACGGCCTCCCCGAGGACGCCCTCGAAGATGCAGGGCTGGGCGCACATGCCGACGATGCCCATGATCTGACCGAAGAGGAAGCGAACCGGCCGTACCCGGTCATGGACTTCGGTCAGCCCTCTGCCGGCGGCCACGAGGGAGGGTCCTGATGGTCTCGGTCACCAGCTTCCTCTACCTAGCGTTCGGACTGTTCTTCATCGGCATGGTTGGCGTGCTCGTTCGCCGCAACGTGTTGATCGTGCTGATGAGCATCGAG
>CAYSPB010000581.1:0-4459 GCA_964432695.1 uncultured Nannocystaceae bacterium | reverse complement strand
CGAAGCCCAAGGCCTCGAGCAGAAGGCCGAGGCGATGAAGAAGCTCGACGAGCGCACCCGTGCGCACGAGGAGTTCCGCATCAAGCTCGACAAAGAGGTCGAGGTTCAGCTCCGCCAGATCGACGCGCGTCAAGCCATCGCCAAGGACCAGGCCAAGGTCATGGCCGAAGCGATGGGCACCGCCAAGATCAACATCGTCGGCGGCGACGGCGAGTTCTTCGACCGCTTCATCAACGCGGTGTCGATGGGCCAGGCGATGGACGGCGTCGTCCACAACTCGGACACGGCCAAGAAGATGCTCGGCGAGTACCTCGACGGCGAGCGCAGCCTGCCCGAGGACGTCCGCGACATCCTCTCGCGGCCCAGCCTCGACGCCGAAGCGATCAAGGACCTGAGCGTCTCGGGCGCGCTGATCAAGCTGATGTCCAGCCTCGATGAAGGCGGCAAGGCGAAGGTCCGCTCGCTGTTGTCCGAAGCCAAGAAGCTCGGCCTCGAGTAGGGCGTCTCGCCCACCCCAAGCCCCGGCCCCGGCGTGCCTTCGTAGCGAAGCGCGTGCCCGGGCGGTTGGGGCTGCTCGCGCCCCGCGACCGTCCGGGGCGCCCCCGCGTCATCACCCGTCCGGAGACTCCACATGGCCGAAGAGAACGAAACCGTCGAACAAACCGCCGAGGGCACCGAAGAGGTCGGCGGCAGTTACGACGTCATCCGCGAGCGACTCGTCGCGCAGGCGAAGACGCTGGCCGAGCGCGCCAGCAAGCTCAACGAAGCGCGCATTGCCGAGTTCGGTCGCACCGAGCTGGCGGTGATTGGCAACGAGCGGGTGCGTACCGAGAACAACTGCCTGCCGCGAGACATCCTGCAGGTCGGCGGGCGCCTGCTGTTCGGCTACAACGTCTTCTTGGGCCTTCGCTCGGAGACGAACCCCTCCGACGTCTTCAGCCTGCACAAGTTCGAGCAGAGCGAGGAGACGTTCGACTTCTCGGCGGTGCCGTTCGAGGACGGCGGACCCGGTTTCCTCGCCCAGGAGGAGTTCCAGAGCCAGTTCCGCGAGCTGTACTCCTTCTACAAGGAGGCGCGCCTCATCGCGCTGACGCGCAGCGAGACCAAGGTGCTGGTCGTCTTCCAGATCGGCGCGGCCGTGACCGACGTGCGGGTGTTCCGGTGGAACCTCGACGCGGACGGTTTGGCCACCTACGTCGACAACCGCGGCGAGCAGGACTACGACTTTCCGCCGCAGCACGACTTCGAGTGGACCGTCGCATCCCGGGACGACCAGGTCGCGGGTGCCTACCCACACATCTCGATCGAGGACGAGGTCTTCGTCGAGACGACCGGTGGCGACCTCACGATCAAGGTCGAGAACAACACCGAGTCGGGCGAGGGCATCTACGCCGAGCCCGTCAACGAGGCCGACCAAACGCTCGACGACGCCGAGTTCGAGTACGCGCGCGTCGGTCCACTGATTCTGCTTCGCATCCTGCCGTATCGCGAAGAGGTCCGTCGGCACCTGGTGTTCTCCACGCGGTCGCATTCGGTCGTGCGCATCGACGCGATCGGCCAGGCGTGCGTGAGCCTGCCCGAGGACCACGGGGTCATGTTCCCCGGCGGCTACTTCCTTCAGGACGGCCAGCACAAGGTCTTCGACGGCAAATTCGACGGCTACGAGTTCCAGCGGGTCATTCGCTCGCCCAACGGCGAAGACGTGCTCTACGTCTTCCACAACCGGTCCGGCGGCAGCTACGTGTTGTTCCCCTACAACATGATCCGGCGCGAGGTGCAGAACCCCATTCGCTGTCAGGGCTACTCGCTCTTCGACGACGGCCGGATGGTGGTGTTCCGCTTCGCGGGCGACGAGCCCACCCGCGTCCACCCGATGCAGGTGTGGCAGACGCCGTTCGTCAGCGACGAGTTTGCCGCCAAGGCGCCGTCGTCGGAGACCCTGCTGGGCAAGATCGGCAACGCCGACTTGGTGCGCGGCATCTCCGACTGTCTGTCGATCAAGCGCTACGTCGACGAGCAGACCCCCTCGCGCAAGGTCTACGAGGACCTCATCGCGAACCTCACCCGCACCATCGACGCCTACTACTGGCTTTCGGAGGAGGCGGCGTTCGAGCTCAAGGGGGTGCTGGTCGAGATCAAGGGCACGGCCGAGCTCATCGTCGACGAGTTCGAAAAGGTCGTCGCGATCAAGAAGCAGGCGGCCGAGGCGATTGCCGCCGCGCAGGAGGGCCAGGAGAAGCTCGTCCGGGACCTTCGCCCGGAGAGCTGGACGCGCGTCGACCAGTACATGGACGCGCTCACCCAGCTCCGTACGCAGCGCGGCCACCTCATCACGCTCAAGGAGATGCGCTACATCGACACGCCGCGCATCGACGAGCTCGAGGCCGAGGTGGTCGAACACTTCGACCGCCTGTCGAAGGACACCGTCGGCTTCCTGCTCCAGGAGGACTCGCTCGCGCCGCTGACGACTGAGCTGGACCGCTTGCTCGAGCGGCTGCAAGGCGTCGAGAAGACCAACGAGTTCGAGCCCATCAACGAGGAACTCGATCGCGTCTCCGACGGCCTCAACGTGCTCTCCGACGTCTCGGCGAACCTGCAGGTCGACGACCCCACGGCGCGCACGCGCATCCTCGAGCAGATCAGCGAGGTCTTCGCCCATCAAAACCGCGTTCGCGCGATGATGGCCGGGCGGCGCAAGGAGCTGCTCTCCGCCGAGGGCAAGGCCGAGTTCTCGGCCCAGTTCAAGCTGTTCGGGCAGTCGGTCCAGTCGGCGATCAGCCTCGCGGACACCCCGGAGAAGTGCGACGAGCAGCTCTCGCGCCTGATGGTCCAGCTCGAAGAGCTCGAGGCCAAGTTCTCCGAGTTCGACGAGTTCATTGGTGAGCTGGCCAGCAAGCGCGAAGAGGTCTACGAGGCCATCGGGCAGAAGAAGCAGCAGCTGCTCGACGAGCGTCAGCGCCGGGTGCAGAACCTGTGGGGCGCGGCCGAGCGCATCCTGCAGGGGGTCTCGCGCCGCGCCAGCTCGTTCAAGGAGATCGACCAGCTCAACGCCTACTTCGCGTCCGACGCGATGATTCTCAAGCTGCGCGACCTCGCCGAGCGCATCTTGGACCTGGGCGACTCGGTCAAGTCCGACGAGGTGCAGAGCAAGCTCAAGTCGGCCAAGCAGGACGCGTTGCGGGGCCTGCGGGACCGATCCGAGCTGTTCGCGGACGGGGCCGACCTCATCAAGTTCGGCGCGCACCGCTTCACGGTCAACACCCAGCCGCTCGAGCTGACGGTCCTGCCCAAGGACGACGGCATGGCGGTGTCGATCTCGGGGACCGACTTCATGGAGCCGATCACCGACGAGGCGTTCTTGGCCACCAAGGACTTCTGGTCGCAGTCGCTCATCTCGGAGACCAAGAGCGTCTATCGGGGCGAGTACCTCGCGGCGTCCATCCTCTTCGACGCCGAAGCCGAGCGCGAGGACCTGTCGATGGCCGCGCTGCACGACGCGCGGCGCGAAGAAGGCGGGCTGCTCGACGTGGTGCGCAAGGTCTCGGGCTCGCGGTACCAGGAGGGGTACGAGCGTGGGGTTCACGACGCCGACGCCACCGCGATCTTGGAGAAGCTGGTCACGCTGCACGACTCGGCGGGCCTGCTTCGTTTTGCACCGACCGCGCGCGCGATCGGCTGCCTGTTCTGGGCGTTCAGCGACGATGAACGCAAGGAGGCGTGGCACCGCCGCGCGATGAGCCTGGGTCGCCTGCGGGCGGCGTTTGGGGGCTCCTCCGCGCTCGTGCAACTCGGCACCGAGATCGCCGAAGCGGTCGCGGCCTTCATCGAAACCACCGGCTTGCCCGAGGGGGCCTCCCACGCGCCCACCACCGGTCGCTACCTCGTCGAGGAACTCGCGGTCGAGCGGCCCGCGTTCACCACCAGCGCCGAGGCGTCCAAGCTCACCGGTGGCCTGTTCGAGTATCTCGAACTCCACGGCAGCGGCCGGCGTGCGCTCGAAGACGACCTGGCGGCGCTCGAGGGCGACGTCGCGGCCCAGTACCGGCTCGCGCGGGCATGGCTGAGCGCCTTCTTGGAGACCGCCAAGGATGAGGCCGTCGCGGGGCTACAGCACGCGGTCGCCGAGGCGGCGGTCGTTCTGCTCACCGAGCGCGCGCTCAACCGCAGCGCAAACGCGTCGCTCACCAGCGCCCAGGTCGGCGGCCTGCTCGGTCAGCACGACCGCATCGAGGGCGGCTCGATGGACCTGCGCATCGACGAGTTCCTCGAGCGCCTCGGCGCGTTCAAGCACCAGCGCGTGCCGGGCTATCAGTCCTACCGCTCGGTCCGCACCGAGGTCATCGAGGCGGAGCGCAGGCGGCTGCGCATCGACGAGTACAAGCCGCGGGTGCTCAGCTCGTTCGTCCGCAACAAGCTGATCAACGAGGTCTACCTCCACCTCATCGGGGACAACCTCGCC
>CAYSPB010000580.1:0-4489 GCA_964432695.1 uncultured Nannocystaceae bacterium | reverse complement strand
GTTCGGGCGGTGTGCAGGCGGTGCCCGGGTGACGTGTGGGTGATGCGCGGGCGATGTTGTCCGCCGTGAGCCGGGCCTTCTTTTGGACGAAGCCGCGCGGCCGCCGTCAGCAAGCTCGACACGCCCAAGTGGCCCGGAGGGCCGGCGGATCCGTGGGCTGCCCACGCGAAGGGGCAGCGCGCCGCGGCGGTACCGGATGGACCGGTGCGGCTCGCCCTGCACGCGCCGCTGGACGATGTCGATCCCCACGCAACGCCTCGCCCTTGGCCGCAAATCGTATCGCTCTCGATGGTCGCCGCCGCCGGCGAGACGGAGCGGGCGGCTTTCGTGGTCTTCAGCGGCAGCACCGAAGGCACGCTCGACGTGCAGTTCGGGACCCTCGCCACGGCCACGCACGAGCTCCCCCCCGCGTCGGTCCGGGTGCGTTCGGTCAAGCGGGTGCCGATGCGACGTCAGTTTCGGGGCACCGCGACCGAGACCGTCGGGCGCTTCGCCCCTCGCTTCGAACGCGTCGCCATGAAGGCGGGCCAGCTCGCGGAGATCTGGTTGGAGGTCGACGTGCCGCCGGCGACTCCGGCGGGCGTCTACGTGGGCGACGTCGAGATCGCGGTGGGCCGTGTCCGCATCGTCCGGAGGGTTCGAGTACGCGTACGAGGTCTGACCCTGCGCGAGGACTCCAGCAAGCAGCTCGGCATGTACTACCGGGTGAATCGCCGGTTGAAGGACCCTGCGCGGGTGCGCCGCGAGCTCGCCGACATGCGCCGGCATGGCATCCGCAACCTCGTGCTCGACGTGCGGCCGCGGTTCGGCTGGGGTCCGGGGCGAGTGCTCGCGGTCGACGTCGGCGCCATCGAGCAAGCGCTCACGCTCGCGGCGGACGCGGGCTTTTCTGGCATGGTGGTCGTGGATGCGGGGCTCGTACAGCTCGGCCGCTTTCTTGGGCATGACGATGTCGCGTACGTGGATGCTGACGGCGCCTCGCTCGATCAGGACCCGGCATTCGAGCCTGCCGTGGCACAGGTGCTCACCGCGATCGAACAGGCCGGTGCCGAATACCCGGAGCTTTCGCTGAGCGTGCTGCACCTCGACGAAGTGTTCGAGCGCGGACGCCTTCCACTGTTCGAGCGCCTGGCCAGCGCGGCACGCCGCCCCGCACTGCCGACCTACGCGACGCTGTCGACGGCCAAGCCAGCCTACGACCGCCTGCGGGCGCGCATCGACCCGGTGCTCGACCTGCGCAGCTACCACGGCTACTCGTTCGAGTGGTGGATGGTTCGCGGGGGGCGGGTGGCCGACTTTGCCGACGAGCTGTCGCGCAGCGGCGACCGAGCGTGGTTCTATCACAATGAGCGCGGCACCTACTTCACGGGGCGATGGGCGCGGCTGGTCAACGGGCTGTACCTTTGGGCCAGCCCGTTCTCCTCACACGTCACGTGGGCCTATCAGGCGTTCGAAGGCAACCCGCTCGACGACAGCGACGGTTCCAGCCACGACTTCGGCATGGCGTTTCCCGACCCGCGCGACCCCGATGTGCTGATGCCGACCCGGATCTGGACGGCGCTCGGCGAGGGCTACGACGACCTGCGGCACCTTGCGACGCTGCAGTGGGCAATCGCCGAGCACCGCGAGGATGCGCCCGCCTTGGCGGATGAAGCCCAAGCCTACCTCGACGATCTGCGGGCCGACGTGCTTCGCATGCCTGGTGGCGTCGCGGTCGAGCAGCTGCCGCGCAAGATCGGCACGCCGGCCGAGGCTCCGCTGCTGCAGTCCCTCGCCGCCCGCTACGACGATGCGGCACTCGCTCTGGTGCGGGCAAGGGTCGAGGAGTACGTGGTCGCCTTGCGCGTTGCGTCGAGCACCCCGTAAAACGAACCGGCATGGAAGCGGACGTTCACGAGGGCCCGCGGCGTCGGCTCGCGTTCGTCGTCACCCGCAGCGACGCGCCCGGCGGCGCCCAATTTCAAGTGCTGCGCCTGGCGGCTGCGCTTCGAGACGCCGGCCACGTCGCCCGGGTATTCGTGGGCGGGGAGGGCCCGTTCGTGGACCTTCTCCGCGAGGCGAACGTCGACTGCACGCCGCTGCGCCACATGGTCCGCCCGATCGCACCCGCAACCGACGTTCGCGGGCTGCTCGAGCTGCGCGACGCGATGGTGGAGTTCCGCCCCGACCTCATCACCGCACACTCGGCCAAGGCAGGCTGGCTCGGCCGCGGGGTGGGGCGCCTGCTCGGTGTTCCGTCGGTGTTCACCGTGCACGGGCAACCGCTCTCACCGGGCCGACTCGCGCCCTCCCGCCAGATCCTCCGCCGGGTCGATCAGGTCGCCTCGACGCTGTGCCACACGATGATCTTCGTGTCGCACTACGACCGCTCGGTTGCGGTGGAGCACGGCATCGGCCTGCCGCATCAGCACGCCGTCGTGCACAACGCCGTGCCTGACGTTCCGGCCTCGCTGCGCGCGGACGTGACACGGACGCCCCCCCGTCTGGTGATGGTGGCGCGGCTCGACCGTCCAAAGTTGCCCGTACTCGCCGTTCGAGCGCTGTCAGCGATGCGCGAGGTCCCGTGGACGTTCGAGCTGGTGGGCGACGGACCGCTGCGTGCGGACGTCGAGCAGGCGGTGGCGGCCGAGGGACTGCGGAATCGGGTCGTGCTGCTCGGCGCGCGCGATGATGTGCCGGAGCGACTCGCGTCTGCACAGGCGTTCGTGCTTGCGAGCAACCGCGAAGGCCTGCCCGTGAGCGTGCTCGAGGCGATGCGAGCGGGTCTGCCCGTCGTCGCGACGGATGCGGGAGGGACGCGGGAAACCGTCCTCGAAGGGGACACCGGCTTCGTCGTACCGCGCAAGGACCAGGCCGCGTTGACCGACGCATTGCAGCGGGTCCTGTCCGATGCGTCGCTGCGTCGCTCGATGGGGGCGGCTGGTCGCGCCCACTACGAGGCGGAGTTCTCGTTCGACGTTCACCTGCGTCGGGTTTGGGCCGTGTACGCGCGAGCGATTCGCGAGTCCAGCTGAGCCCGCTGGTACCCTTGGCGCGATGACGCGACCGCTTGGACGGGCATTGTGGAGCTTGGGGACGCTCATGGCTCTGGCAGGCTGCCCGAAGGCCGAAAAGGCAAATACGGCTTCGCCGGCGCCATTGCAAATTGATCGGACGGTGGTCCCCGCGGCTGCGCCCGACGACGCGGCGTTGGTCGCGGCACTTGGCGACGGCGGTGCCGCCATCGTCATGGTGCGGGAGCAGGGGTGGCGTTCGCTCGCCTCGCTGCTGCAGGGCCTCGAGGGCCCGATGGACGGGTTGCCCAACGATGCATTCCTTCGTGCGCCCACCGTGCTCGCTGCCGTGCAGGAACTGCCGGGACTCGAAGCGCTGAAGCTGCCCCCCGCGCCAGAGATTCCCGGGCGAGACTCGGCGCGACCGATTGTCGTCTCGCTCGGGGAGGCACTCTCCCGGGGCCCCGCCGGCACGACCGTGCTGCGCTTCGCGGGTGCCTCGGGCAGGTTGATGCCCGACCGTACGCAACTCGCGATTCCATCGACGGAGCTCGAAGTGTCGGTTGAGGCGGTTCATGCGTGGCTGCTGGGCGGGGACGGAGCCGAAGATGCGCCGAGCTTGGTCGAGGGCCGAACGGGAGCTCGGGCCGCGTCGTTTCGTAGTGGCCAGTGGGCGGCGGTGTTGCCCGAGGTCGACCATGTTCGGGTGGTGATCTTCGACGGGGTCTTCGGCACACCGAGCGCCGCGTTGAGACCGCTGCTGGATGTCGAGCCGGCGGTCTTGCCGAGCACGCCCGCGCTGGACATGGCCCTCGACCCCTCCCGCCCCGTCAGCGCCTTGTTGCGGCCGTGGCGGCTACGCGCGTTCGCCACGTGGGTTGGTCTGTACCAGACCGAGCGCGCCATCGAGAACGTCACGCCCGCCCAGCTCGACGGGATGCGCCTGCGCGGAACCAGTATCGCGTCGATCGCCGAGCGCTTGATGCCACGCGGCGATGAAGAGTTCGACGATTGGGCGCTCGGACTGGCGTCGGTCGACGACGATGTCCATGCCACCGTCGTTACGAGCCTCACCCCGCAGGGACGTCGCATCTGGAACGCAGCCGCTGCAAACCCCGTACGTCCGCTGCCGCTCCGCGAAGGGGTCACCGGAAGCGTCCGCGTGTCGCTCGACCTTGCTGGCATGCTCGAGCACGCTGGCCGACGTGACCTGCCGGACACCACGGCGGGGGCGATCGCGGAGGCGATGCGGGATTGTGGTCCGTGGTGTCTTGCCTTCGGCGCGCTGCGGGCTCCGCTCGCCAGCCTACGCGCACCCGGACTCTCGGACGACTTCTGGGCGAACGCCCCAAAGCGGCCCTTTACCGTTCAGTTCGGGGCGCAGCCGGCGGGTTCGATGAACAGCGACGACACGATGGCGTTCATCGGTGAGGGCAGCGTCGATGACGTGCTGCCGATCGCGTTCTTGTGGTTGGGCCGACGCCTGAATGCGGAGC
>CAYSPB010000579.1:0-4498 GCA_964432695.1 uncultured Nannocystaceae bacterium | reverse complement strand
GGAGCCGGTCCCGTCGCGTTCGGGGGAGGGACCCGCAGCCGTGCAGTGGCCCGAGCAGGCCGAGCCCGAGGAACGAGCCGAGCTCGAGCCCGAGCCGCCTGCGTCGACGCCTCCGCCGCCCTCCGCCGCGCGGCCCGAAGACGGTCGCGTGCTCCGGGTCGCGGTTGGCTTAGATCCGTCTGCGCCGGGGTCCAAAGCCGAGCGAGCGCTCGTGGACCAGCTCGCGGACTCGTCGCGCGCCGCGTCAGGCCCCCGCGCAGAGCCTCGTCGCCTTCGGGTCGGCGCTCCCTCGGCCCGGGAGGTCTGCCGCGAGGGGCGGGACGACCTCGTGCTGATGATCGGCTACGTGGGCGAGCGCCCCGAGCCGGTGGTGTTGGGCTACGACTGCAGCCTCGACCTGCCCTTCGCGGTCCGAGGCGCGGCCGCTGCAGCCGAGCCAGACCTGGTCCCGTCCTTGTGGGCGGAGCACGACGCGATGGTACGCGATGGGGTGCAGGAGCAACGCCGCCGTGGGCGCCTGGGTCCACGCGCACGTGCCGGCATCGCGGCGGGCGTGGCGCTGGCCGTGGTCGGCGTTGCGGTCGGACTTCTGGTTGCCAACGCCTTGCGCGAGGAGGTGGTCGTGCTCAAGGTGGGCCCATGAGCACGATGGCGCGGCAAAACGGCTTCCTGCGGTGGATCCGCGCCACGTTCATGGCTCTGGCCCTCGCCTTCGTGGCGGTGGGGGCTCCCCAAGCGGCCAGGGCCGACGTGGGCGAGCCTGCCGGGTGGACCACCTCCCTGGCCAACCATCGGCTCGTTGTCGGTCGCGCGGTCCTGCACTACGAGCCGCACCTCGAAGACGAAGCGCGGGGCCTTGCGCACGTATTGCCGCAGCTGTGGAGCGAGGTCGAGATGTCGCTTGCGACCGACCTCGACGACACGCTCGACATCTATTTTCTGGACCACGCCGGTCGCGTCGCAGAAGCAACCGGCATGCCCAAGTGGGTGGCGGGCGTGGCTCATTCCGAGTCCGGCGAAATCATGATCGCGCGCCATGGCCCCGACGGCTCGCCGACCAATCTCGAGCAGCTGCTCAAGCACGAGATGGCCCACGTCGCGCTGCACCGGGCGACCGGCGGCGCCAAGGTGCCGCGATGGTTTCATGAAGGCGTCGCCGAAGCAGCCGAGGGCGGCATCAGCCTGACGCGATCGCAAACGCTGGCCGGTATGGTGTTCGGCCCCGGCGTGCCCGACTTCGAGGAACTCGAGACCCTGTTCTACGGCGAAGGACCGCAGGTCGCCTCGGCCTATGCGGCGTCGCGGGACTTCGTGACCTTCCTTCGCGAGTACCGACGTCCCGACCAAAAAGGGGACGACGTCGACAACCTCCAGCAGCTGCTGCTGGAGATGAAGCTCGGCCACACGTTCCAGGCATCGTTCATCCGGGTGTATCGCCAGGGTCTGACCGAACTCGGCATCAAGTGGCGCCAGGGACTCCCGGGTCGGTTCGTGTGGTACCCGCTGCTCGCGGGCGGCACCCTGCCGTTCACACTCGTGTTCCCGCTGGTGATCGTCGCCTGGTTTCGTCGGCGCCGGCACTACAGGGCCGGCATTGCCCGGCTCGAAGCCGAAGAAGTCGCGCTCCGCGAGCGACTCGCGGCCGACGACGTGGCGTGGTAGTCAGCGCGAATGCAGCGCGTCGAGTCCGGTCGTCTTCGCGGCCGCCGGCTGCTCCGCCTCCCGCGGGGTGTGCCCGGGCTGCGCCCGACCGCGGCGCGCGTCCGTGACGCGATCTTCAACCGACTCTCGTCCGAGATCCGCGGGGCCCGGGTTCTCGATCTCTTCGGGGGGTCGGGTGCGATGAGCATCGAGGCGATCTCGCGCGGAGCGGACCGCGCCACGGTCGTCGAACTCAGCGGCCGGGTCGCCAAGCACCTTCAGGCGCAAGCCGAGGCGCTCGACGTGGCGGCGCAGGTTCGGGTGGTCAAGGCGGACGCGCTCAAGTATTTGGCTCAGCGGCCGCAGCCGTACGATCTGGTCATCGTCGATCCGCCGTTCGCCAAGCCGGACATCTTCGACGCGATTACGGCGGCGTTGGTCACCGGCTGGCTCGCCGACGACGCGATCGTCGTCTGTGAGCGCGAGCTCGTTCGCGGTAAAAGTCGCGACGTCGCCTGGCCGAAGGTCCTCGAGCTCGAGGCCACCAAAAACTACGGTCAGGCGGTGGTCGAGTACCTCCGCTACGCCCGCCCGACTTCCACGGAGCCCCCTCATGACGACTGATTTTTCGATCTCCGCTCGCGCTGCCGCCATCAAGCCTTCCGCCACGCTCGCCGTCTCTGCCAAAGCCGGGGCGCTGCGGGCCGAGGGGAAAGAAGTGCTCAGCTTCGCGGCGGGTGAGCCCGACTTCAAGCCGCCCAAGGCGGTCCGCGACGTCGTCTCGGAAGCTTCGCTCAACGAGCCGATCCGCTACGCACCGGTACCGGGTACGCCCGCGCTGCGCGACGCTGCCGCGGCTGAGCTCGGTCGCTTTCATGGCCGTACGTTCGATCGCGGTGAGATCCTGGTGTCGTGCGGGGCCAAGCACAGCCTGGCGAACCTGTTCCTGGCTGCGCTCGATCCCGGAGACGCGGTCGTCATCGGTGCCCCGTACTGGGTCAGCTACCCCGATATGGTCGGCCTCGCGGGCGGTGTGCCCATCACCGTGAGCACGACCCGCGCCGATGGTTGGAAGCTGACCCCCGAAGCGCTGGAGCCAGTTCTGGGCGC
Organism: uncultured Nannocystaceae bacterium; assembly: GCA_964432695.1. GTDB lineage: Bacteria > Myxococcota_A > Polyangia > Nannocystales > Nannocystaceae > CAJXVA01. Next base: position 1,747 of record CAYSPB010000579.1, on the reverse strand, counting down.
CAAGACGAAGTTCGTCATCCTCAACAGCCCCAGCAACCCAACCGGTGCGGGCTACACTCGCGAGGAGCTTCGGGCGCTTGGAGGCGTCATCGCCGCCAAGGCGCCGCAGGCGTGGATCGTCACCGACGACATCTACCGCTCGCTCGTCTACGACGGGTTCGAGGCGACCAGCGCGTTCGTGGCGCTCGAAGGCATCACCGACCAGATCATTGCGGTCGACGGCGTCTCGAAGACGTACGCGATGACCGGTTTCCGCGTCGGCTTCATGGCGGGGCCGTCCGCTTTGATCTCGGCGGCGTCGCGCATTCAGTCGCAGACCACGTCCGGTGCGGCCACGCTCTCGCAGAAGGCGGCCCTGGCTGCATTGACCGACCCGTCCGTGCCTGCCGAGGTCGAGGCGATGAAGGTCGCCTTCACCCGACGACGCTCGGTCATCCTCGAAGGGCTCGGTCAGGCGCCCGGTGTCGAAGTGGAGCGTCCCGATGGTGCGTTCTATGTATTCGCGGACGTTTCGCGACACATCGGCGAAGGGGCGAAGCACGCGACCGACATCGAGTTCGCAACGTGGCTGCTCCAGGACCAGCTGGTCGCAACCGTGCCTGGGACGCCGTTTGGAGCGCCCGGCCACCTACGTATGAGCTACGCCACCGACGATGCGACCATCGAAGAGGGCTGTCGCCGCATCGCGAAGGCGCTCTCCACGTTGCCCACGGCCTGACCTGGGCCTCAATGCACGACGCGTCCCGCCGATGACCGAGGCGTGACGCGCGTGCTGCTTTGCGCCGACGGTCCACGGCTGGACCTCCTGGCTGCTCGAGCAGCCACCGATTTCCCCGATGCCGAGGTCGTCACCGTCGACAACGGCATCGACGCTGTCGGCCGGTTTCACGCGGTTGCGCCTGAGCGGGTGATCATCGAGGGGCGGATCGACGGGCGCGGTGGACTGCGCCTGGGCTGCGCGCTGATGAAGTCGCGTGCGGTGCCGTTGTCTCTCGTCGTCGAGCTCGACGAGCGGGAGGAAATCGAGCGCGACGCGACGCGACGCGGACTCTCGAACGTACATATCGTAACGTGGGAGACCACGGCAGGAGGACGCGTCTGTCCGCCACTACTGCCAGGGCGCCGCGGCGTCGAACGGGTCCCCGTTCTCCGTTCGGCGCTGTCCGAGCCGGTCGATGCGATTGTGATGCTCGGGTCGGCGGGAACGCCTCACATGCTCCCGACCATGCTGCCGACGCTGAGCGCGACGGGCGTGCCGTTGGTCATCGCGGTCCACCACAATCCGCGGCTCTCGGAGTCGTTTGCGGACTGGATCTCTGATCTCGCGGGCGTGCCGGCGCAACCGCTCAAGTGCATCGGGATGCCGCTGCCTCCGCTGACCGTGGCGCTGGCTGAACATGAGGTCGAAGGGCTGCAGCCCGATCTCGATGACGTACTTCGCCGGGTGATGCAGCTGCCGGGTCGTCTGATGGTCATCGTGACCTCGGGCATGGAGTTCGAGGGCGCCGCGGCGGTGCGTGAAGCCAAGGAGCGCGGAGCCGTGCTCGTCGCGCTCCGTCCGGACCGGTGCCCACAGCCCGCCATGGTCGAGCGCTTGATCGAGGCTGGGCTGGACCCGCTTCTGAGCACCCACGCCGAGATCGCGCAGCTCATTCTACGAGCGACGCGAGCCCAACCCGTCCGGCATCGTCGCGCCGGGTGAGACTGGCCCTCGGGCCCGCGCGTGGTAGCGTCCGTGCGAAGGCTA
>CAYSPB010000578.1:0-4499 GCA_964432695.1 uncultured Nannocystaceae bacterium | reverse complement strand
GCGGCAACGGTGGACCGCCCGCCTCCCCCGGTGGTGGCGCGCGCGGCGCCGACGGCGGCGGCGGCTGGGACGGCGGCGGTGGCGGTGGCCTCGGCGGCGGCGGCGGCGGCGGCGGCGGCGGTGCCGGTGGATGCGGAGGCGTCTCGGTCGGCTTGGCCCTCGTCGACGGCGCGGTCGCGGGGACCTCGAACGTCAGCTTCAGCGGCGGTGAGGGCGGGACCGGTGGTGGCGGCGGTGATGGAGGGCTCCGGGCAGACGGGCTCGCTCTTCCTGCACCTGCGGGCGCGCCAGGGTGCAACGGCGCGCGCGCAGATGAGATTGAGTACCCGTGAGGCGTGGCCTCTGCATGGTGCTTTTGCTGAGCGGTTGCGGCGGATTGCCGCAGCCGCTCCCCGAGGGGGCCGCCGTCGGCTCGACGTCGTTGGTCGGCACGGACGATGGCGCTTCGTCATCCTCCTCCCCGGGCACATCCGGGTCGAGCGGTCAGCGGGCGACGAGTCCTGCCGAGCCGGAGCCGTCGACCGGAAGCTCGGGCGCAGCATCGAGTACTGCGAACGACGCCGTTCATCTCGACGTCGGTGCCCCCAAACCCGTGGACTTCGTCGACGTCACCGAAGCGGCTGGCCTCGCCAGCGCCAACGGGCCCGCAGGCGTGGCGCCGGACTGCATGTTCGACAACCCGGTGAACGACACCCCGGGCGACTTTTGCTGGCCCGAGCGGTTCACGGGGGCGGCGGCGGTCGGCGACGTCGACGGGGACGGCTGGCTCGACCTCTTCGTCACGCGCCGGGCCGGCGGTGACCGTCTGCTCCGCAACGCAGGAGACGGAACGTTCGAAGACGTCACGCCTGCCGCGATGCAGGGCGGGACGGGCATCAGCGGCGCCGTGGCGTGGTTCGATGCGGACGGCGACGGCGACCTCGACCTGTACCGCACCCGCATCGGCGCCTATGCGCACGAGCTGTGGATTCAGGCGGAGGACGGCTCGTTCTCCGAGCAGGCTGGGGAGCGTGGAGCCGACGTCGCCTCCAACGTCCCGCTGGTCGGGCTGGGCATCGCGGTGGGCGACTACGACCTCGACGGGGTGCTCGACCTGTTCGTGGCCGAGTGGCGCCCCGACAAGGAGATTGGCGGTTCCGCCGACCACAACCGCTTGCTGCACGGACTGGGCGACGGCACGTTCGAGGACGTCACCGCGACGCTGCCGCTCGACCTGCGTGCTTTGGCGCCCGTCGTCGATGCGAAAGCCGGTGTCTACGGCTTTGCGCCCGCCTTCGTCGACCTCGACGGCGATCGCTGGCCCGAGCTCACGCTGACCGCCGACTTCGGCACGAGCCGCCTGCTGTGGAACGAAGGTGGCACGTTCGTGGACACGACCTGGGACAGCGGTGTGGGCACCGAGCGCAACGGCATGGGCTCCGCCTTTGGAGACTTCGATGCCGACGGCGATCTCGACTGGTTCGTCAGTGCGATCTGGGCCGACGAGTTCCCATCGCTGGGCCACCGCCTCTATCGCAACGATGGGAATCGGCTGTTCGTGGACGTCGCCGTCGACCACGGCCTGCACGATGCCGGGTGGGGTTGGGGCGCGGCCTGGTGGGACCCTCGGCTCGATGGGAATCTCGATCTAGTGATGGCTGCCGGATGGCCCACGCTCGGCTATGCCTTCGACCCGCTGGTGGCCTGGTCCAACGACGGGGAGGGGCCGTGGGGAGAGCATGCCATGGCCATGGGCCTCGACGTCGTCGGCGACGGACGTGGGCTGGTCCCCTTCGACATGGACCGCGATGGCGACGAGGACCTGCTCGTTCTGGGCAACGTCGAGGGGCCGCGGCTGTTCCGCAATGACGCGGCGACGGGGCAGGGGCTGACCGTCCGTGCCGTTGGAACGTCCTCCAACGTTCAGGGCATTGGAGCGCAGGTGCGCGTGCGCAGGATCGCCGACGATGCGTGGCGGAGCCGGTGGATCTTCGGAGACTCCGCGCTGATGGGGCAGCGGCCGGCCGAGGCCGTGGTCGGGCTCGGCGCGCGACCCGGACCGGTCGACGTCGAGGTGTGGTTCCCCTCCTCAGACCAGCGCGTGTTGGTGTCCGACGTCGAGCCGGGCGTCGTGCTGGAAGTGGTCGAACCGCTCAACCCGCCGGCGTGAGCTCAGCGCATCGCTCGGCGATGGCATCCGCAAGCGTTGCGCCGAATACTTCGGTGTAGTCGTTCGTCAGATCGATATCGCCCCAGCGTGGATCTTCGTCGAACAGCCCCATGAACTGCCACAGCTTCTGATTCACTTCGAGCGTGCAGCTGGGGATGAGCCCGCTGACGAAGATGCAGTCCGCGCCCCCGCATCCCGCTTTGGCGTCGAGTAGCATCTCCTCGTAGACGAATCGCGACTCGACCGACTTGTCCGGTTCATCGGTCAAGAAGAAGACGACCAGCAGTGCGCCGTCATCTCGAAGAAACCCATTGTTGGCCTCGGCGTTTGCGGGGTGCGCCATGAAGCCAGCGGCGGCCACCGGCATCTCGTAGCTACAGCCCGCTTCGCCCGCAGCGACGGCCGCGTCGCCAAACCAGCTCGCCAGCGGGGCGGGGTCGTCGTCGGAGCTGGTCTCGAAGTAGGTTCGTTGCCCGAACTCGAACAGTCGACCCTGTGTCCCGTTCCCCCCGTCGACGTCTTCGTCGGGGCGGCGGTAGTGGGTCTGAACCTCCTCGAGTGATGCGGCGGTCTGACAGTTGCTCGTCGCTTCCGCAGCTGCGCAGCCCGCATCGAAGTCCGTCGTGGTGAGCCCGACGTGGATCGAGATCGACTCTGGCAGGGCCTCGTACATCGCGTCGATGAAGTCGGGGAACTGTGCGGCAAGTCCTGCTTGAAAGGTCGACATCGACTCCGAGTTGTCGACCACGAAGAGAAAGTCGATCGCATCGCAGCCGTCCGCCGGCAGGGGTGGGGGGGTGTCTTGCTTGCCGAGGTCCAGCTTCTCCTCGGCTGCCGTCGACGCGCCCGCCAGCGACGTGTTGCCGTCTCCCTCGGTCGCACTCGCCGAGGTCGGGCTGGCCGTGGTCGGAATCGACGTATCGCTGTCCTGACGGGGAGGTTCACTGCACGCGCAGAGCAGCACCAGGACAGGGGTCGCTCGCCAGAACACCGAGCACCAGCATACACGCGCCCTCGGGCGCATCCCCTCGGCTTCTGACGCGGTCTGATTGGCCTGATTGGGCCTGATCAGCTCTGATTAGGGCTCGTTCTCGGCTGCATTGCTCGTGCTCCCCGTGGCCACCCTCGGGTTCCTCGTACTCATCCTCGTCGGGGGGGACGATGGCGGCTTCGACCACTTCGACCTCCCTCGCAGGCACTTGCGCAGCAGGCGTGGGGTCCGTCAGGGTAAGTGTGTATCCGACTCCACCCGCCATGCAGGCGGCAGCTGCCGCGGCAACCCAACGCCAGGGGCGGGGCCGTAGGGCTCGTACGTCGACGTCGTCGATGCCGTTCGGGTCGAAGCGAGGCGTGGGGATCGTGGCTTCGGCACCCATGCCGGACAGGGTCACCAGGTGTTCGGGCGACTCGAGCTGGGGCACCGGAGCCAACGGATCCGGACGCTCCTTCGCGGGCGACGGCGCGGCCGGGTGCCTCGCAGCTTCGGCCGATGGCGCGGCGTCACGTGCAGGCGCCGTCCAGCCATCGAGACGCGCCAGCTTCTTGAACAGTGGCTTGAGGGTCTCGTAGGGGTCGCGAGAGAGCAGCAGCGTGATGATCTCGAGGCCTTCGACCCGCGCGAGTGCAAACGTCGACTTGAGCTGGAGCGCCCGGTCCGCCGGCAGGTTCTTGGAGCGAACGATCGCAAACAAGCCTCGTTCACACGCGTCGATGGCGTCGATGAACGGGCCATCGTCCCATTCCAGCGCCGTCACGACCTCGATATCGAGACCGGCTCCACGGCCGAGATGGACGACGCCGACGAGCGCAAGGTCGTCATCCTCGGCACACAAGAACACGACTTGTCGTGGCGTCCCCAACCTTTCCCGATCGGGGTAGCGCAGGGGGCGACTGTCGCAAGTTGAACTTTCGATCCATCCTGTCTCCTCAGGGCATATCGCATGGCGACATGGACGCGGCCGATCCCGTCAAGGCCGATGCGGGACCGCATGCGGATTTGTGAATGACGCGGGCGTCGAAGCTTCGAGTGGGCCAACCAACGACGAGGGCTCCCGCAAGGGGGAGCCCTTCGTGTCGGCAAATCCCGAAGGGTCAGCCGATGGCCTTGGCCATGGTGCTGCCGAGGTCGGACGGGGTGTCGGCGATGTGGACACCCGCGTCGCGCATGGCTTCGAGCTTGGCTTCTGCCGTGCCCTTGCCGCCGGAAATGATGGCGCCAGCGTGGCCCATGCGCTTGCCCGGAGGCGCGGTAACGCCCGCGGTGTAGGCAACGACAGGCTTGGAGACGTTCGCCTTGATATAGGCTGCCGCGGCTTCTTCAGCCGAACCGCCGATCTCACCGATCAGCAGG
>CAYSPB010000577.1:2326-4502 GCA_964432695.1 uncultured Nannocystaceae bacterium | reverse complement strand
GCGGCGGTCCAGCGACGGAGCCGTCGGTAGGGTCCGTCGGGTCGGTGGGGTCCGTCGGGTCGGTGGGGTTCGTCGGGTCGGTAGGGTCCGTCGGGTCGGTAGGGGTCGATGGGTCACTCGGATCGGTGCCATCGGTCGGCGCGTCTTCCGTTTCGCCCCCCGTGGAGTCGAGCTGCGCGATCAAGGCGGGATCGATCAGGGCTCGATCGACGCAGCCCGTCGCCGCGAGCGAACCTCCCGCGATCGCCGCATGTACCCATCGTCCAAACCGAAAGCCAAGCATGTCCTTAGCGTTTCAGACCGGCGCATCCGGGTCAACCAAAGTGCAACCGTCACCCGCGGTGAGGACGCGCGCTTTGGGAACTTCGGACCGCGCCGACCGTGACATGGGTGCCATGGGTGCGCTGTGCCTTCGGGACAGGCCGCTCAACGCCGCGCGAGGCGGTGAGGTCCGAGGGCGGCATGCTCATTCGAGCCCCAGCAGGCAACCTGGCCGGTCTTTCGAACTGCGCAGGTGTGCGCGAGACCCAGCGAAATGTCGACGGCATCGCCGACACCGCGGACAGGTCCCGGCTTGAGGCGGCCGCCGGACCGCGGTCCCCCCGTTTGACCCTGATCGTTCGAACCCCAGCACACCACGCGCCCCGACGTCAGGCGCGCACAGCTGTGACGGTCGCCGGCGGCGAGCTGAGCGACGTTCTCGAGGCCGACCATGGCCACGGGCGTGCCGTGCTTCTTCTGTTTGCCGTTCATTCCGAGCTGGCCGTCGCTGTTGTTGCCCCAGCACGCTACCGCGCCGCCCTTGCGCTGGACGCAGCTGTGGTGGTCGCCGCTGACCAGGGCAACACCGTCGCGGATGCCCGCGACTTCGACCGCTTTGATCCGGCTGCCACTCTTGCCATCGCCCAGCTGCCCTTCGGTGTTTCGACCCCAGCATTTGACCTTGCCGTTGGTCTCGAGCGCGCAGACGTGGCTGGCGCCCGAGGCCACTTGCTTGATCTTGCCGAGCCGATCGATCGTCATTGGGGAGGCGAAGACTCGCTGGCTATCGTCGCTGATCTGTCCGTTCTCGGCGTTGCCCCAGCACTTCACGGTGCCCTCTTTCATACGCGCGCAGCCGTGGTACTCGCCCAGCGAAATCTCGGCCACGCCCTTGAGCCCTCGTACCGTGACGGGCGCGAGTGAGAGCGCGCCCGGACTGCCGCCGCGACCGTCGCCGAGCTGACCGTCTTCGTTGTTTCCCCAGCACTTCACGGTGCCACCACGCTCGAGTGCGCAGCTGAAGTCGCGCCCCACTTCGACCTGGGTGACGTTCGCGAGCCCGCGGACCTTCATCAGTCGTGGGCTGTCGACGCGACCGCCGTTGCCCAACTGGCCATAGGTGTTCTTGCCCCAGCACAGCACGTCCCCGGACTTCCGGCGCGCACACGAGTGCTGAAACCGCGACGCCACCTCCAGCATTGGGTTCGGGGGCGGTTGCTTTGGCTGGGCCTTGGGTTGAGGTTGGCCCTTGGGCTGCGCCGTCGACGGCGTGGACTTCGGACTGGTCTTGGGTGTGGTGGACCAAGTACAGGCCGTAAGGCCCATGCCAAGGCCGACGACCGCGAGTGCTCCGGAGCAGCGCATGCCGCCGGAGTATAGCGGCCGCCCGCCCAAAGCGCGCTACGGCGCAGGTGGCTCCATCGTGTAGACGCCGTCGGCCAGCCGGACACACGTTCCGCCTTCGACGGGAACGGACTCGGAACTACTCGGTTCACCCGTCATTTCAACGAGCGTCACGCCGGAGAGCTCGGCCGTTTGAATGCTCCCGTCGTCGGCCAGGGTGATCTCTGCAGTGCCCTCGGACTGAAAGAAGATGGCGTCAGCCGTGGGGGGCACGTCTTCAGCGACCCCTCCGTCTTGGTACATCGTGAGGCAGGTGCCGCAGTCGGCGTACGACTCACTCAAATCGTACGGGCCGCTGGACGCACCGTAGAACTCGAACAGCAGGGTGTCTTCGGTACCGTCACCCAAACCAAAGTCGAGGTTGTGGGTGTAGACGGCGAAAAAACCCGCCGCGAAGGCGACGGAACTGAACTCGTTTCCTGTGTCGAGTTGGGAGAGGGAAACCTCGACGCAGCGGCCGGGGTCGTCGTTGCCGGGGTCGTCGTTGCCGGGGTCGTCGTTGCCGGGGTCG
>CAYSPB010000577.1:0-2226 GCA_964432695.1 uncultured Nannocystaceae bacterium | reverse complement strand
CGTTGCCGGGGTCGTCGTTGCCGGGGTCGTCGTTGCCGGGGTCGTCGTTGCCGGGGTCGTCGTTGCCGGGAGCATCGTTGCCAGGGTCGCTGGACCCGTCATCGGTGTCTTCGTCGGCGGCGGTGTCCATGGGAGAGTCAGGCGACGCCGAGTCATCGCAGCCCGGGATGGAGAGCAAGGCCAGGGTGGCGAACGCAAGCGGTAGACACGAAACGTTGGGGGTCGATGAAGTCAAGGGCATGGGATTCGTCCTTCATCAGGGCAATGTCCGGAATTGCGAGGCGCCTTCTGCGGCCCTGATTCGTGCAGGGAATGTGCTCATGCACGCACCGGATGCTCGAGGGTGACGGAATGGTCGAGAAGCGGGCATCACCAGACACGCTCGCTGTTCCCATGGGCAGGTTTCGTCGGGGGCTTCAAGGCGGGTGGTGGCTCGGTTCCGCGCGGCTTTCGAGCAGAAGTACCGTTCGCGCGCAATGGCAGGTCGCCGACGGCCCGTCCCGGACCGCCCGTTCGGGGAGGTTCGTACGGGTGGGGTCCTTCATCGCCTGTGCGCGTTTACGAATCCGCTCTCGTTATGCGTGCTGTGAATCAACCCGCAGCGGATTCGATGCCGCCCGAGGGTTGAAACGGTGGGCCCGGCCTCAATACTGGGAGGGTTGGCATGTCGTCGAGCGTGCAGCGTCAGAACGCAGACGTGATGTCGGCGAACGAGCGGCGTACCCGAGTGGGCAAGAGCCTCGGTCCATACTTGCTCGTCGACTTGCTTCGCGCCGGCGCGTTCGTGGACACCTATGTCGCGCAGTTTCGCGGGCGCCACGGGTTCGGCAAGACGGTGAGGCTCCGCTGTCCCGCGCGTGGTGCCGAGAAGTCCGAGCGCGCCGCGGCGGTCCTCATGTCCGAAGCGAGGATTGGAGCCTACGTCCAGCATCCAAACCTGAGTGCACCCGACCGCATCCACGAGAGCGTCGAGGGCCTTCTCTTTACGACCACGCTGTATGCGGAGCGCGTCCCGCTTGCGCGGCTTTGGGAGGCGCCGCCGCCGATGTTGCCGCTGCCGCTCCCGCTCGCTCTGACCATCGGCCGCGATCTGTGTTCAGGGGTTCATCACCTTCACGAGCGACTTCGGGCTGGTCGAGCCAGCGCCGATGGTCTGTATCCCGCGATCACGCCGGAGACCGTCGAGCTGACGTTCGAGGGCGGGGTGGTCCTGTCGACGTTTCATGAAGCGGTCGGCCCGGTGGAGATGGACGATGCCTACGCGGCCTTGGTCGCGCCCGAGTGCAGGCGGGGGCAACGAGACGCGCGCAGCGACGTGTACTCGATCGGCGCGCTGCTCTACCTCATCGCCAACGGCAAGGAGCCGCAGGCCGCGGGCGGGATGTCGTTCGACCCGGTCCCCACGCTGCCCCGTGGCGCACCGGAGACGCTGCGGCTGGTGCTTCAGCGCGCGATGGACCCCGATCCGCGGGCCCGGTTCTCCAGCGTGTTGGAGCTGCGTTTGGTGCTGGAGGACCTCGCGACGTGGAATCGCATCGGGCTCTCGAACATCCAGCTGGGCAAGTTCCTCAACCAGTGCATCGATCCGGACGTCGAGTTTGCGCGGCGGCGCCAAAGGCTGGCCGAAGCATCGGCGGCGGACGCTTCCGGAGCGCATCATGACTCTCCCGAGCGCACCGAAACCACGCGTCGCGATCCGTTCGAGTCGGTCCCAACGCAGCCCTGGTCCGCTCCGGTGGAACGCACCGACCTCAAGCGGTGAGATACGAGTTGCGTGATGCCACGCGCCGGCCGAGCATGATCCGGCAATGGTCAATGTCGTGGTCGTGGGAGGCGGTACGGTGGGCTTGGCAACCGCGTGGCAACTCGCCGAGCGCGGGGCGAAGGTTACCGTGCTCGACCTTCACGTCGCCCCCCACGAACACGGCAGCCACGCGGGGTACACCCGCGTGACGCGGCACGCCTACCACGAGGGCTCGGGCTACGTGCCGCTCGTCCGAGAGGCTGATCGGGCATGGTGTGCGTTGGAGCCCTCCCCGGGCGCGTTGCTGGTGCGGACCGGCATGCTCGAGTTCGGTCCCCGCGATGATGCCGAGTTCGCGGCTGCACTCGGGGCTTGCGATGCGCACGACCTCGAGCACGTTGTGCTCTGGTCCGCCGACCAGCGTGATCTGCACCCTGTCCCTACACCCCGCGCTTCCGATCGTGGCATCTCGCCGAGCGGAG
>CAYSPB010000576.1:0-4511 GCA_964432695.1 uncultured Nannocystaceae bacterium | reverse complement strand
GCCACCGCCGCCCGACGGCTTCGAACCGCCACCCGACGGCTTCGAACCGCCCCCCGACGGCTTCGAACCGCCGCCCCCCGACGGCTTCGAACCGCCGCCGCCAGACGGCTTCGAACCGCCGCCGCCAGACGGCTTCGACCCGCTGCTACCCGACGGTTTCGAACCACCGCCGCTCGGCTTCGCGTCCCCACCTTCGGTGGGTTTCGCATCGCCCGCAACCGCAGCGTCGCCACCTTCGGCTGCGCCGGCTTCGGCCGCGCCTGCCTCTTCACCCGCCTCCGCGCCGGCCTCTTCGCCTGCACCGACGTCGGGGATCTGCGCGGCTTCCTCTTCGGCCGCCTTGGCCTCCGCTTCGGCCGCGGCCTGCGCTTCGGCTTCTTGCTCAGCCGCAGCAGCGGCTGCGTTCGCCGCAACTGCCGTGGGATCCGGATCCTGCATCGACGCGTAGGCGAGGTAACCGCCGCCGCCAATGAGGCCCAAGGCGACGAGCGCGATGACCAGCACCCCGCCCTTGCCCGAGCCCATGTTGCTGTCTGGGCGAATCGCATCGAGGTCGCCGCCGACGTTCCACTCGTCTCCGCCGGCGATCGTGGGCTGCGACGTGCCGCCCACACCGGAAAGTTCGGACGAGAACGTCGGTCCACCTCCGCCCGGCACGTTGCCGAGTACGGGACCGTCGCTCGCTGCACTCGCGGCAGCCGCGACCGGCGCCGCTGCAACCGCAGCCGCGGCGACCGGTGCAGCTCCGGGCGGGCGCATCGGCGGAGGCCCCGACGACGCGATCGTGGCGCCCGGCGGCGGCGTACGCGTCTGTCCGCCACCGGTCGTGCCCGACTTGCTGAGGAACGGAACGAAGAACGCGCCAGCAAGATCCTCGAACGGCTCGAGCGCGGCACTCATCTGGGCGGCCGTCTCGAAGCGCTCGGCCGGGTTCTTGCGCAGACACCGGTCGACGATGGCGACGAGCCCCGGAGGCAGGTTCGGCGCGGCTTGGCTCAGCGGCGTAGGCTCGCGCGTGGTCACGTTGAGCAACGTGGACGCCATGGTCGCGCCCATGAACGGGTTCCGGCCCGCAAGCGCCCAGTACAAGATGACTCCCATCGCCCAGATGTCGGTGCGGTGATCGGCCTGCGCCGCTCCCTCGGTCTGCTCGGGCGACATGTACTCGGGGGTGCCCATCAGCACGCCCATGCCCGTCTTGCCCGACGCGTCGCCCTCGGTGAACTTCGAGATTCCGAAGTCCATCAGCTTGACGAGAAGCTGACCTGGCTCGGGCTCGTGCAAGAAGATGTTCTCGGGCTTGAGGTCGCGGTGGACGATACCCGCCGCGTGCGCGGCATGCAGGCCCTCGAGCGCTTGGCGCGTCACCATCACCACCGTGCCGGGGTCGACCGGCGAGCGCTGCTGCATGAACTGAGCGAAGTCCGCCCCTTGCAGCATCTCCATGACGATGTAGGGGCCCAGCTGTGAACGACCGAGGTCGAGGATGTCGCAGATGTGCTTGCTGCCGATCCGTCCGGCCGCGGTCGCCTCATTGCGGAAGCGAGACAGCACGCCCTCGTCCTTGGAGAACTGGACGTGCATCAGCTTGATGGCAACGGTCTTGCGAACGAGGATGTTCTCGCACTTCCAGACCGCCCCCATGCCGCCCTCGCCGAGCTGCTTGACGAACCGGAACTTCCCGTCGAGCACCCGCCCGGACAGCGGCATGAGCTTCTCGGTGTTGGGGCACAAGAGCACGTCTTCGGCGTGTTCTTGGCCGCAATGCGGACACGGAGGAAGCCCCGTCATAGGTGCGAGATATAGCACGAACGTCCTCCCCCCTGCGGACGCACGGGTCGGGCTTTGCGGTCTGTCGCACGACGGTTCACGGACGGTGAATACGGGCGTGCGCGGCCTCTGAGGACTGGCTCGACCCGCTCGGGGGGCGCATGCTTGCTGAGCCGGGAACAATCGCGCTCGTCGACCGGTTCGGGCCCTGGGCCCGAGTCCCACCCCCGTCGCATGCCATGACCACCTCCGCACGACCCGTTTCGCGACCGCTCGCCGTCGGCGCAGTCCTCCTCGCCGCTCTCCTGGGCGCCTGTGATGGCGCAAAGCCGAACCCCTCGGAGCTGCCTCCCGCCGCGCCAGAGCCAGAGCCCAAGCCCAAGCCCGTCGCGTCTGCACCGAAGCCTACCGCTGAGCCCAACGAACCCGTGGTGGGTGCTCGGCTGGCCAGCGCCGAGGTCGTCCCCGAGCTACAACCGGCCGCCACGCCCCGCGTCGCTCCACTCACCCCCGGTGCGCGTACCGAAGACGAGCGCAACACGACGTCGGTCTTCAAGGCCGCCGCCCCGGCCACCGTCTTCGTCACGCAGAAGCAGGTCGTCTACGACCGCTTCTCAATGCGCGCCGCCGAGGTCCCCGCAGGTACGGGAACCGGCTTCGTCTGGGACGACGAAGGCCATGTGGTGACCAACTGTCACGTCGCGCTCCCCGACTGCGAACTCCGGAGCAAGCCCAAGCTGAAGGTCACGCTCTACGATCAAAAGGAGTACCCGGCTGAGCTCGTCGGCTTCGACGCGGCCAAGGACATCGCCGTCCTCAAGATCGACGCGCCCAAGGGGCTCACGCCCATCCGCCGCCCCGACGCTGCGTACGAGCTCGAAGTTGGCCAAAAAACGCTCGCCATCGGCAACCCGTTCGGCCTCGACCACACGCTGACCGTCGGCGTAATCTCGGCGCTCGGCCGCGAAGTCAAGGGAGTCGGAGGCCTGACCATTCGGGACATGGTTCAGACCGATGCGGCGATCAACCCCGGAAACTCGGGCGGTCCACTGCTCAACTCCGCGGGAGAGCTCATCGGCATGAACACGATGATCTTCTCGGCGAGCGGGAGCTCGGCCGGCATCGGATTCGCAGTCCCGGTCACCACCATCAAGCGACTCGTGCCTCAGCTCATCCGCTCGGGCCGCGCCGAGCGCGTGGGCCTGGGCGTGAGCGTGCTGCTGGACTCTCAGGCGCGCCGCCTGGGTGCAAACGGTGTCGTCATCCGCGCAGTCCCCGAAGGATCACCTGCAGCCAAAGCCGGCGTGCGCTCGCTGGTCGAGACTCGCGCTGGATTCGAGTTCGACGCCATCGTCGGCATCGGCGAGACGCGCATCAAGAACTTCGACGACCTCTACGGCGCCTTGGAGACGCACGGTGAAGGTGACACCGTCGAAGTGATGCTCGAGCGGTACCCCTCGAAGAAGGTCGAAACGGTCGAGGTCGAGCTCGCGCGCATCCAGTAGGGCGTGCGGAACCTACCGGCCGGCGCGCGAAAGCCCACCGCAAGCCCATCGGGCGGAGCTGCTAGGCTCCGTCGGTGGACACCCTCCTGCGAGGCATCAACAACGGCAAGAACACCCGGGTGGTGGGCGCGGTTACGACCGAGCTCGTTGCCGAGGCATGCAGCCGCCACAACCTCGAAGGCCTCGACGCGGTCATCCTCGGCCGCGCCCTCACCGCGGGCTGTCTGCTCGCAACGATGACCAAAAACGACGAGGAGCGGGTGCGCTTCGAACTGCGGGGCGACGGAGCCGTCAAGCAGGTGCTCGTCGACGCCCGCAGCGACGGCAAGATCCGCGGCACGATGACGCGCAAGCCGGTCGTCGTCACCGAGCCCGACAGCGAGAGCTGGCGAACGCGCGTAGGCCATCTCGTCGGCGGCGGCCGCATGATCGTGACCCGCGACCTCGGCCTGGAGCAGGAGTACCAGGGCGTGGTCGCCATCGAGTCCGGAGAGATCGATGTCGACATTGAAACCTACCTCTGCGAGTCGGAGCAGCTGCCTTCGGTGCTCGCCTGCGAAGTCGAGCTCGATGGGCACGGCAAGGTGCTGCGCTCCGCCGGCATTCTCTGCCAGACGTTCCCCGGTGCCGCGCCGGCCGTGCTCGACCCACTGCGCTCGTTCGTTCGCGACGGGGGGCTCTCGGATCTACTTCGACAGGAGCGCACCGTCGAAGAGGTCGTCGGCTTTGCGCTTCTGGGCGAAACCTACGAAGCCATGGAGACCCGCGCGCTCGAGTTCCACTGCCCCTGTGGGCGCGAGCGAGCGCTGGCCGTCGTCTCCACCCTCGGCGCGGACGACATCGAGCAGCTCGCCAACGAGCAGGACGCCACCGCGGTGACGTGCAGCTACTGCGGCGACGACTACGTGCTCACGCCGACCGACCTTCGCGAGCTGGCCACGCGCATGCGCAGCGAGCAGAGCTGATGGCATCGCGTCCGATTCGCTTCCGTGTCGTGCCCCAAGAGGAGGGCACCGCGATCGGCTCGCTCGTCGGGCAACGCCTCCCCAACATGGGCAAGAAGGAAGGCGTCGCGCTCGTGAAAGCCGGAGCCGTCTACATCGGGCACCTCCGGGTTCGCGTGCCATCCACGCGGGTTGCAACCGGCGACCGGATCACGGTGTACCTCGGAGCGCTGGACGACGAAGAGCTCGATCCCGCCTCGGGACGCGCGTCGTAGACGATCCGTCCGTCGAC
>CAYSPB010000575.1:0-4552 GCA_964432695.1 uncultured Nannocystaceae bacterium | reverse complement strand
GGTCGCGCCAGTCCTCGACGATGAGGTCGTCCCGCCCCTGCTCGGCCACGATGCGCTCCACCTCGGCCTTGCCCTCGTCGATGGCTTCGACGTCGACCAGCTTGACCTCGACGCCGGTGACGCGGTCCCCGGTCAACAAGAAGCGCTGCACCGTCTTCAGCGGAGCGTAGACGTTCTTGCGATCGTACTCGTACATGCCCGAGTAGAAGACCCCACCGATTTTGGCGGCGAGCTGACCGGGCACTTGGCCCGCGGGCGTGATGCGCCCGATCGGGGTGATGAGCTGCACGCTCGCGCCCAGGCGCACGCCGAGCTCCATCGACAACTCGCGGCCGATCAGAATCGGGTTGCCGGGCCCGGCGACGTCGAACGAAGGACCCTCGTCGACGAGCGGCTTGGCAGGCGCCGGCAGCTCCGTGCCGCGGCCGGGGCTGGGGTCTTCCCAACCATCCTCGTCCGCGTCCGGTTCGAGGCCAAGTTCGGCCGTGGGGTCCTCCCATCCGTCGTCGACCACCGGCTCGGGCGGTGCGGCCAGGCGCTCCTGCACGGATGGAATGTCGGCGAGCAGGGCGGAACGCGCCTCATCCGAGGCCGACGTCGCCTTCACGGGCGGTGCCTTGATCGCGTCGAGTTCCTCCTTTGGATCTTCCCAGCCGCCCTCGTCGTCGCCGGCGGGGCCGTCGAGGTCTTCGAGGCTCGGAAGCGGCGGCAGCTTGGGAAGCTTGTTCTTCGGCTTGGTGGCCGCACCGGCCGCGCCAAGGCTGACCTCGCTGGTGTTCCGCTCGTCGTCCGAAACGCGGTCGACCTTGGCGTTCTTCTTCCGCTCGTCTTCGAGGTGACGCAGGCGGTATGGGGTGCCTGGGCCTTCGAGCGCGAACGGGTCGGTCTCAGGGATCGACTCCGGATGCTCGAGATAGGTGTAGTCGCCCTGCTCGATGATCTCGGGCAGGTTCGAAACGTCGGTCTGCCGCGATGGCACGATGCCCGACAAGATGGCGCCCTGACGGTTGAGGCCGCTGCGCACCATGATCTCCCCCTCGAGATACGGGCTGGCGCCCGCGATGCCCTGCCCTGCCGCGAGCGCATCGGCCAGCGTGCCGTAGTCGGCGAACGGCTTGCCATCCTCTCTGGAGACCCGAATGTGTGCCTTCTGGTTGAGGATCTTATCGCGCAGGTCGCCTTCGAGGCCGCTCATCAGACTCAACACGATGACGAGCGCCATGCACCCCAGCAGCACCGACATGGTGATGACCGTCGGCAGCAGGCTGAAGAACCGAGCGAGCAGCGCAAAAGTCAGCACCATCACGCCGACGATGAGCGTGAACCCGCCGAACACGCCGAACCACTGCTCCAGCGGCGTCGGGGCCATCGTCGGCTCGATCGGCCCGAACGGGCCGTCGATGACCGGCGGCGGCGGGGTGGACAACGTGCCGGCGTAGAACGCCATGCCGCCGCCGACCAGGATCAAGAACACGGCCGTGAGCAGCAGCGGCCCGACCCACGCGGGGCGGTCGTCTCCCGAACGGAGATGCCGCCACGCGATGAGCCAGTCGAGTGCGCTGAAGCCCCCGAAGACCGTGCCGACCCGGTTCATGCGTCGGCGCCCTCCGCCGACTCCCCGGTTTGCAGCAAGAAGGACTCGATGAAGTTGTCGAAGTCCCCGTCGAGCACGCCATCGACGTTGCTGACCTTCAGCGACGTACGGTGGTCGGTGACCTGGCGGTACGGGTGCAGCACGTACGAGCGGATCTGCGAGCCCCACTCGATCGCCTTCTTGTCGCCGGCGAGCGCGGCCCGCTCGGCGTCGCGCTTTTCCTGCTCGACCGCCCACAGACGAGCCTTGAGCATCTTCTCCGCCTTGGCCCGGTTCTTGTGCTGCGAGCGCTCGGCCTGACACGCCACGACGATGCCGGTCGGGAGGTGCGTCAGACGAACGGCGGAGTCCGTCTTGTTGACGTGCTGACCACCCTTGCCCGAGCTTCGATATGTGTCTTCGCGGATCTCGGTTCGGTCGAGTTCGATCTGGATGTCGTCCTCGCCGAGGTCGGGCATGACCATCACCGACGCGAAGCCGGTTTGACGCCGCGCCTGCGCGTCGAAGGGCGAGATGCGGACGAGGCGGTGGACCCCGATCTCCGAGCGAAGATAGCCGTAGGCGTACTCGCCCTGCAGCTCGATCTCGGCACCCCGAATGCCGGCCTGTTCCCCCTCGCCGTAGCTGAGGACGTTGACCTTCATGCCGTGGCGTTCGCCCCAGCGCATGTACATGCGCAGCAGCATCTCGGCCCAATCCTGGCTGTCGACCCCTCCGGCGCCAGCGTTGACGCTCAGCAGCGCACCGCGGGCATCGTGCTCGCCCGAGAGCATCCGGCGGAACTCGAGCTTCCCCACCAGGCCGTCACAGCCCTGCAGCTGCTCCCAAGCCTCGGTGATGCTCTCCTCGTCGCCTTCTTCGCGACCCAGTTCGTAAAGCGTGCGCGCTTCGTCGAGCGCACCGGCAGCCTCGTCGATGCTTTCGACGATCTGCTTCAGTCCGGCCTGCTCGCGCACGACCACCTGGGCCGCATCCGCATCTTCCCAGAAGTCGGCTTCAGCCGTCTGGGCTTCGATTTCTTCGAGTCGCTCGACGCTGCGAGCGTAGTCAAAGATGCCTCCGGAGCTCGTCCAGGCGCTCGGTGAGGCGCGCCATGAGATCCATGACCTTGTTGTGTTCGACGGTGACCGTGGCGGTGTCGTTCATCGTGCGTATCTCGACTGGACGGAAAGCGTAGGCCCTAGACCTCGATGAGGCGCAGCTGCTTGCGGGCCGGACCCTCGGAAAGGGGCAGCGGATAGTCGCCGGTGAAGCAAGCGTCGCAGAAGTTCTTCTGCTCGTCGTCGGAGCGAACGGCAGCGCGCAAGCCCTCGGGGCTGAGGTAGCCCAGCGAATCCGCGGCAATGGTCTTGGCGATCTGCTCGACCGTCTGCGTCGACGCGACGAGTTCGGCGCGCGTCGGCGTGTCGATGCCGTAGTGGCAGGGACCATCCACGGGTGGCGATGAGATGCGCACGTGCACTTCGGTCGCGCCGGCCTGCCGAAGCAAGCGAACGATCTTGCGCGAAGTGGTGCCGCGCACGATGGAGTCATCGACCACGACGACGCGCTTGCCCGAGAGCACCTGTGGCACGGCGTTGAGCTTCAGCCGAACCCCGAAGTTTCGGATCGAGTCGCTGGGCTCGATGAACGTACGCCCAACGTAGTGGTTGCGGATCAACCCCATTTGAAACGGGATGCCGCTGGCGTGGCTGTAGCCCAGTGCCGCGACCACCCCCGAGTCCGGCACCGGAATGACCACGTCGGCCTCGACGGGATGCTCCTTTGAGAGCTGCTCGCCCATCGCAATCCGGGCCTCGTACACCGAGGTGCCGTCGAGCACGGAGTCGGGGCGAGAGAAGTAGACGTGCTCGAACACGCAGAAGCGCCGCGGCGCCTTGGCCATGTGCGAACTCGACAGGCCCTTGCTCGAGATCGTCAGAATCTCGCCAGGCTCGACGTCGCGAACGCGCTCCGCTTCGATGAGGTCGAACGCGGAGGTTTCCGAAGCGACCACGTAGGTCTCGGGCGCGCTCTTGAGACGACCGAGCACGAGCGGCCGGAACCCGTGCGGGTCGCGGACCGCGATGAGTTCATCGTCGGTGGTGAAGACGATCGAGTACGCGCCCTGCACCCGAGCGAGGGCTTCGGCGAGCTGGTCCGCAAACCCGGACTGCCGGCTTCGCGCCATCAGCTGAAGGATCACTTCGGTGTCGCTGAGGGACGAGAAGATGGCGCCCTCCGCTTCGAGTTCCGCCCGCAGAACCTCTTCATTGACGAGGTTGCCGTTGTGCGCGATCGCGATCGAACGACCACGGTACTGCGCCCACAGAGGCTGGATGTTCTTGACGAGGGAGCCGCCCGAGGTCGTGTAGCGCACGTGGCCGATCGCGTGCTGACCTGGCAGCTGCGCGAGCGCGTCGCGCGTGAAGATCTTGCGAACCTGACCCATCGCGCGCACCCCATGCAGGGTGCCCTCCTGGTTGGACACCACACCTGCCGACTCCTGCCCTCGATGCTGAAGAGCATGGAGCCCCAGGTAGGTGAGATTGGCCGCCTCGGGGTGATTGAAGATGCCGAAAACACCGCACATGATCGCGCCGCCGTCCGCCGCGTCTGGCGGCAGATCGGTTGGGTAGCACGTTTTGCGGTCGCGCGGTCAGCCGAGGAAGCGGACCACGGTCTGCAGTACCGTGAGCGCGACCGCGGCCCACAGCGTGGTCTTGAGTCCGTCGAACTCCACGCCGTCACTGAGCCGCGCGGTCAAGGCGAGAATCGCCGCATTGACCAGAGCCTGAATGATGAAGACGCCGACGGGGCCCAGCAGAGCGATCGGGAGGAAGATCAGCGTCAGCACCGATACGAGCACCTTGCCCACCGTCACGCTGAGCGCGCCGCCGACCGCCCCGGCCTTGAGCGCACTGGTCGTGCCGCGCACCCGCATGCCGGAGAACATCATCGGGAGAAACAGGATCCCGA
>CAYSPB010000574.1:0-4614 GCA_964432695.1 uncultured Nannocystaceae bacterium | reverse complement strand
CTATGGCAGCAACAGCGACGTCAAATGGTTCGAGTGCGAACCCTGCTACATGCTGCACGTCGTCAACTGCTGGGAAGAGGGCGATTGGGTGGTGATGGTCGGCTGCCGGACCGCGGACCCCTCGCTCAAACCCGACCCGGCCGACGGCAAGATCGCGGCGATGCTCAGCGGCCTGAAGCTGCAGGCCAACCTGTACCGCTGGCGCTTCAACCTCAAGACCGGCGCGGTCGAAGAGGGGTCGCTGGACGACTACAACGCCGAGTTCCCGATGATCAATCCGGCGGCCACGGGCACGTCGAACCGGTACGCGTACCTGCAGCACATCCCGTTCGAGGTCCCGGCCACGTTCCACGGCCTGGTGAAGTACGACCTGCAAAGCGGTGCGTACACCGAGTTCTCCTACGGCCCGGGCGTGTACGGGAGCGAGGCGCCGTTCGCCGCGCGAGCCGGAGCCACCGAGGAGGACGACGGATGGCTCGTCTCGTTCGTCACCGATACGAACGACTGGTCGAGTCGGTGCTTGGTGTTCGACGCGCAAGACGTGGCGGCCGGACCGGTGGCCTCGGTCAAGCTGCCGCAGCGGGTGCCCGCAGGCTTTCACGCGACCTGGGTCGACGGAGCGACGCTCGGTGCTGCAGGCTGAGGCGCTGGTCGGAACCTGGGACCTCGTCGCGTTCACCGTCGCGCTGCCCGACGGCACCACGCTGCATCCCATGGGCAAGGATGCACGCGGCCGCTTGATGTATGGCGCGGACGGCCGCATGGCGGCGATGCTGAGCGAGGCCTCGCGCGCGCCGCTGTCGACCCCGCGCCTGGAGGCGTACGGCAAGGCGCCCGACGCTGAGAAGGTGGGGGCGTTCGACTCCCACCTCTTTTATGCCGGGCGCTTCACCATTGAGGGGCAGACGGTCGTCCACCACGTGGAGTTTGCGTCGGTGCCCAACATCGTCGGTTTGGAACAGCGACGGGACGCGCTTTTGGAGGGGGATGCCCTCACGCTTCGCTACGCGGTGACGAGCCGCCGGGGAACCCGGCACAACATCTTGCGCTGGAGACGGGCATGACGAACCTCGCCGAGACCTGGTTCTCCACCCATCAGGCGCGCCTCGAGCGTGCCGTCGAGGCCTGCGCGGCGCGCCACGCATGGACGCCGTTCATCGAGTCTCCCTCGCGCGGGCTGCATCCTCAGGGCGCCAAGGCGGAAGGCCAGTCCTGGTTCGAGGCCGCGCTGGGCGCGTCCTATCCGCTGACCATGCCCGGCGAGTTTGGGCGAACCGGCGCGGAGGTCTCGCCCTTCACCGCCGAACCGCTGGGCATCGACTATCCCAAGGTCGAGGTTGAACCGCTCTACGCCGCCATGCATGCGGCACTGCCGAGCTGGCGCGACGCGTCGGTGCAGGCGCGGGTCGGCGTGTGCATGGAGATGCTCGCGCGGCTGGCCAAGGACGTGTTCGCGAACGCGTTCGCCACCATGCACACCGCAGGGCAGGGCTTCATGATGAGCTTTGCGGGCAGCGGCGCGAACTCGCTGGATCGCGGCCTCGAGGGGCTGGCGTTCGCGTACAAGGCGATGCGCGACATCCCCACGGCGACGACCTTCGAGCGCAGCTTTGGTGGTGCCCCGGTGCGGCTGGAGAAGCGCTACCGGCTGATGCCGCGCGGAATCGCGGTCGTCATCTCGTGTGGCTCGTATCCGGCATGGAATGCCTATCCGGCGCTGTTCGCCAACCTCGCCACGGCGAACCCCGTGGTGATCAAGCCGCACCCCGAGTGCATTTTGCCGATGGCACGCGCCGTCGAGATCGTGCGCGACACGCTGGCGCAGGCGGGCTTCGACCCCAACCTGGTCACGCTGGCCGCCGACACCCGGGCCGAGCCAATCACCAAGGACCTGCTGCTGCACCCCAAGACCGCGATCATCGACTTCACTGGCAGCCAAGGCTTTGGCGCCTGGATCGAGTCGAACTGCCGGCACGCGGACGTATACACGGAGACCGCGGGATGCAACGCGGTGGTGGTGGAGTCGGCCGACGCGATCGAGCCGGTGCTCGACGCCATCGCGCAGAGCCTGTGCCTGTTCTCGGCGCAGATGTGTACGGCGGCCCAGAACATCTTCGTGCCCGCGGCCGGGGTGCTCGTGGGCGATGCGCGGGTCTCCCCAGAGGCGTTTGCGACGAAGCTCGCGGCGGCGATCGACCGCATGCTCGCGAACCCAAAGCACGCGGCGGGCATCTGCGGCGCGCTGCAGAACGAGACCATCGTCGGCACCTTGGCCGCGCTCGCCGAGCACCCCGGCGTGGTGCGTCCGAGCACGCCGTACGCTCACCCGCAGTATCCGAAGGCGCGCACGGCCACGCCGCTGGTGCTGGCCGCGACGGCGCCCGACACCGCGTACCAGCAGGAACACTTCGGCCCGGTCGGCTTCGTGATCACGGCGGCAGACCGCGACGCGGCGCTGCGGTTCGCGAGCGAAGATGCGGGGCGGTTCGGCTCGATCGCAAACTACGCCTACTCCGTCGACCCGACGTTCATCGATGCCATCGAGGACGCCTTTGCCCACAACGGCGCGTCGGTCGGCATCAACCTGCTGGGTCAGCGACCGATCAACTTCACGGCCGCGTTCAGCGACTACCACGTCACCGGCCTCAACCCCGCCGGCAACGCCTGTCTCACCGACCTGGCGTTCGTCACCCGGCGATTCCGCATCGTGCAATCGAAGAGGGAAGTTCCATGCCCGTCGCCCCCGACATCCTGATCCTCGAAGCCGCCCGCACGCCGATCGGCTCGTTCCTGGGCTCGCTCAGCCGCGTCTCCCCCACCGCGCTGGGCGTTCACGCCGCCCGCGGTGCCCTCGCGCGCGCCAAGGTCGACCCCGAGCGCATCGACGCGACGTTCTTCGGCAACGTGCTGCAGTCCGCCAAGGACACCGTCTACCTTGCGCGACACGTCGGCCTGCAGGCGGGCGTGCCCGAGGATCGCGCTGCGCTGGTGGTCAACCGCGCGTGCGCGTCGGGGCTCGAGGCCATCGTGCAGGGCGCCAAGGCGCTTGCGCTCGACGGCGCCTCGTTCGTCCTCGCCGGCGGTGCCGAAGCGATGAGCATGACGCCCTACGCGATGCGAGGCGTGCGGCAGGGCTGGAAGATGGTGAAGTCCGACGTCGACGACGTGCTGTTCAGCGCGCTGTTCGACCCCATGGCGGGCTGCTCCATCGGGGAGACGGTCGAGCACCTCGCCGCCGACCAGGGCATCACGCGCGAGCAGGCCGACGCCGCCGCGGTCGAAGGACAAGCCCGCGCGGCGAAGGCCCAGGCCGAGGGGTTGTATGCCGAAGAGATCATCCCCGTCGCGGCCGGCTCCCGGCGACGCCCGGTCATGGTCGAGGTGGACGAAGCGCTGCGGCCCAACACCACCGCCGAGGGGCTGGCCGCGCTGCCGGGCCTGTTCGAAGGTGGCGTGAACACGGCGGGCAACTCCTGCGGGCTCAACGATGCCGCGGCCGCGGTCGTGATGGCGAGCGCCTCCGCAGCGAGCGACGCCGGCCTCGCGCCGCTGGGGCGCGTGGTGAGCTGGGCCAGCGTGGGCGTGAACCCCAAGCTCATGGGTCTGGGTCCCATCGAGGCCAGCCGCAAGGCGCTGGCGGACGCTGGCTTGACCGTGAAGGACCTCGACGTGGTCGAGCTCAACGACTCGTTTGCGGTGCAGTCGATCGCCGTGCAGCGAGCGCTCGAGCTCGACCCCGCGACGGTCAACCCCAACGGCGGGGCGCTGGCGCTCGGCCACCCGATGGGGGCCACCGGCGTGCGCCTCGTGCAGTCCGCTCTGTACCAGCTGCGTCGAACCGGAGGGCGCTACGCCCTGGCGACGGTGTGCGTCGGCGGCGGGCAGGGCACGGCGATGGTGCTGGAGCGGACCTGACCATGCACATCACGATCGTCGTGTATCCGGGCGTCACCATGCTCGACGCCGTGGGCCCCGCCGAGGTGCTCACCCGTCTTCCGGAGGCTTCGGTCACCGTCGCGTCGCTTCAGCCCGCCGCGGCGGTCCGATCGGACACGGGGGGGTGGGCGATGCAGCCCGACGCCGCGCTTGCGGACGTCGCGTCCACGGACCTCCTGCTGGTCCCGGGCGGACCGCTGACGGGCACGCTTGCCGAGGATGCGCAGGTAGCCGCGTCGCTGCAGCGCCTGCTGAACGAACGCATCGGAATGAGTTTTTTTGAATACGTCAATTACCATCGCATTCATGAATTCATTCGGTTGGCCAAGTCGCCGTTAATTGAACAGAAGACACTGCTGGCAATAGCTCAAGAGGCGGGATTTCAGTCCAAATCTACCTTTTACAAATCTTTTAAGCAGATCATGGGGTGTCCTCCTTCGGAATATTTAAAGAGATCTGATTGGGGGTAACGACCAGCAACTCACCTCTACATATTCCGAAGAGACAAAACAGAGTCCGGATCTTTGACCTGCCGCAAAGAGAAAACATTGCCATCCAGATCCTGGCACATCACTTCCCAGAAGTCTTCCATCTCCTGTGGCGGGCTGACAAATTCAATGCCCGCTTCTTGCAGTCGCTGGTACTCCTTTTGGATGTCCTCCACTTCCAAAGAGAAGG
>CAYSPB010000573.1:0-4623 GCA_964432695.1 uncultured Nannocystaceae bacterium | reverse complement strand
CGCGCCAGGACCCCCGAGCGTGTCGCGGAATGACCTGTGGGGCATGGATGGACACCGTGGTGTGGTCGAGTTGCCCCGTTGGCTTGAAGTGCGTTCGCACCTCGATTCGGTAGCCATCCCACTCGGTTTCCAGCGCGAGAGATCCCACATGAAGGTCTGCGCCGAGCTGTCGCGAGGCCTCGCGCCAGTCGTCGAGCTGGTGCTCGAGTGCCTCCGGTGGGGGGAGCTGGTCACGTGCATCTTCGATTGCGAGCGCGGCCTCGTAGAGGTCGTCCGCGAACTTCACCAGGGGGCCCACGTTCCGGTCGCCCCGACGCTCGAAGCGCATCCGGGTGTCGTCGGCTTCGAGAAGGCGCAGGTCGTCGAACTCGGGCCCGAGGGCCGCGCTCAGGGCGTCGAGCTGCCGTCGCTCGCGGGCACGAAGAATGCCTCCGCGGCCGGTGAGGTCGAGGCCGAGGTCGACGTAGTGAATCTCGCCGATCACCCACGACCCGGTCCGCCGAGACTCGGGCTGCAGGCGAACTTCCGCTTTGCCAACAGTCCGTCGCAAGGCACCTTCGGAGAAGTCGAAGCCACTGCGACGCCCCGCATCACGCCACACGAGCTGCTGGCGGCGAGAGCCAACCGCAGGCGGTAGCGATTCGATCTCCTCCTCGCCCGGACGGCGATGCCGGACGTAGACCGGCACCATCATGCTGGGGTCGGTGGTCCAGGGGATCACGGCCTCGACCTGCAGGCGCCACGACAGGGCGACTCGGCGGTGCTCGAATCCGACGGCGAGATTCGCCGGCAGCCGCAGGTTCAGCGCGACGACGTCGGCACCCTCGTCGCCGGATGGTGGAATGTCGAGGTTCCACTGCGCCACGCGGACGAAGTGCTCGACGGCGCCGAGGAAGCCCGTGACCCGCTCGACGGCCCACAGCGTCGTTTGAAGCTGCTCGTAGTTGTGGGCGTCGACGCCTGCGAGCGCCACCGAGCCGCGGACGCGCCCGCCGGGCTCGAGTTCGTGGGAACTCAGCGACAGCTCGAAGTACGGCATGCCGGTATGGGGGCCTTCGAGGGCCGACACGAAGACCTGGCGACGGGTTGGAGGCGGCTTGGACCCCGCGCCGCGCACGTTGAGCACGAAGCGAGCCTTGGCGTCGGGCCACCATGGAATGTCCACGTGCACGCGCGCGGTGTAGCTGATCTCGACGTGGCGACCCCGATAGCTGTTGGGCACGCTGTCGGGAAACCGAAACCGGATTTCGAACGCGTGCTCGCCCTCGGGAAGCTGACCCTTGCTGTGCGGGCAGGACGTCGCGCGGTAGAAGACCGACGATTCGCCGTGGCGACCGTACTGGCTTTGTGTGTACCAGAACTCTTCTCCGACGAACTCGACCACGACCGAGTTCACAGGGAGTGGCTCCGGACAGCGGAGGACTACGCGCGCGATGTGTTCGCGGCCAGCCTCGACGAGGCGCGGAGCGTACAACGAAACATCCGGGCGTGTCTTGAGCAGACCCACCGCCGGTGATTGTACGTCGGACGGCGGAGCGATGGAGCGCTACGGGACCAATGCGTAGGCCCCGAAACCACCCAGAAGGCCGGCGCCGAGCACCAAGCAGGCCACCGCGAGCAGGCGTCGGAGATCGAAGGGCCGCGTAGTCACTGGAGCCACAGGTGGCGAGACGTTCCACTCGGCCCAATGCCGCGCGAGTTCGGGCCGGATCGACCACCCGCTGGTGGCCCGATGTGGCCTGAAGCCTCGAGTTTGCGGCTCGAGGACCGCAGGAGCATCCGCCGTTGCACCGTGCACGTGGTCGACATCGTCCCGGAGGTCCTCGAGCTTGAGCCTGCTATCGGAACGTGGCTTGGTAGGCAACTGTACGCTTCATGGCGCCCGTTCCGTCGGTGTAGCGCGCGACGAACTTGTTGGTTCCGCGTCGCACCGGCACGTAGAAGGTGTACTCGCTGCCGCGACGGGTGCAGGTGAACGGACGCTGGGCGTTTGTGTCGCCGCAGGTCAGCTTGCGGGCGCGGCGGTCGTACCAGACGAGATCCACCGATGCGATCCCGTCGGGGTCGGTTGCGGTCACCTTCACGACGAACGTCGAGTTGGCCTTGGCCGGGCCGACCCGTACGCTCAGCGTCGGCTTCGTTGCGGCGGTCGTCGGCCGGCGTGTCGTATGCTGAGGCGGAGGACTCGGCGTAGCGCGTCCGTGCGTGTGGTCGTGGTCGTGACCCGCTCTGCGTCTTCCGACAAGCGTCGCGAGCAGTTCGTACGAGTTCTGGGCGCCGCGTCCATCCGCGCAGGGGCGCTGGCCCCATTCACCGCAGTGGGCATGTTCGTTGCGGAACGCCTTGGAGCCGCAGGTCTCGTAGCTCATCAGGTCGTTGCACAGCCGCGTGTGGTCCAAGCCCATGACGTGGCCAACCTCGTGCGCAGCGGTGTCGCACAGCGCTCGGATGCTGCGGTGTGGCGTCTGGAACGCGAACACGACTGAGTGCGGCAGCACGCTGCCGTTGTAGGGCGCGACGCCGCCGACGGTGGGCTCGAGACCCATCATCGTCGGTGAACCGCCGACCATCACGTTGACGTACTCGCCGCGCGGGCGTTCGTCCACGACGGTCACGTCGAAGTCGCGGAAGTGGTTCTGCATACAGCCCACGAACTGGTTCCATTGTGCATCTGTCCCGCGGAAGGCGGGCACGTCGACCACGGAGACGCCGCTCCGTCGAACGACGCCCGAGCGGGATTGGCCCGGATCGTCATCGCCCGCGAACATTTTTCCGCCCCCGCGGTGCAGGTAGACGGTGACTGGCGTGGGGCCGCCGCGAAGCCTGCGGCGCAGGTCCGAGAACTCGAAGTCGTGGGCTTCCGCAAGCGCCGCCGTCGCGACCATTGCCGCGCCGAACACCGCCATCGAGCCAAGGACTGCACCGAATCTCGCCACGTCAGGATCGACGTGCGGGCCGGGCCAGGATTCGTGAGCTCTTTGTGAACGGGGGGAAGCCCCCGGTCATTGCCGCGGCGCACCCTGGGGCAGACTGCCCCAGTCAGCAGCGGGGCGCGGTGAACTCGAAGCCGTCCAGGTCGAAGGCGCTAGGGCCGAAGTCGACGGACTCCAAGCGTCCGGTCACTTCGGATTCGTTGTAGGTCTCGATCACGACGGTGCCATCGACGGATCCACCGGTACCGAAGCACGTACCGTCGTCCTCCGCTGGGCCTTGCTCGAGGATGCTCGCGGCAACATCCTCCACGAGCTGATAGGTGCCGGGCTGCTGCCGCGCGGCGTCGAGGAAGAAGGACATCGACCAGGTCTCGCAGCCGTCGGTGGCGCTCGGGTCTTCGCACGACTCCGTCGTGAACCCGATGACGACCATGATGTCGTCGTCGTCGCGGTCGGTGCCGCCCCGCGTCGTAGACGTGTCGGTGGTGATGTCAGTGTCGTCGCTGGGCGGAATGTCGCCCCAACGGATCGAAAACGCGGTCATCGAAGGCTGGAGTTCGTCGCCTTCGTCCCCGGAGGACGAGCTGCTGCCGGGTGCGTCCGTGGTGGTGGAGGTGGCCGGCACGGCGGGCCCGGTCGTCGCGTCGTCGTTCGAGCTCGTGCTGCCAGATTCGTCGTCGACGCCCTCGGAGTCGACGACGGCGCTCCCCTCGGGCAGGTCACCGACGGAGGTGCGGACCGAGCAGCCAGCCAGCAGCACCGCGGCGAGAATCGAAACGCGACGAACCACGAGGTTGATGATAGGCGAGCGAGACCGCGGGGCAACCCGAACCACTCACGTGCCGTCTCGCTCGCGTCGGTCTCCCAGCACGCGTGCGGGCACACCCCCGACGATGGACCACGCAACGACGTCTCGCGTCACGACGGCGCCCATCGCCACGACGGCGTGGTCCTCGATGGTGACGCCATCGGTCACGCCGGCGTTTGCACCGATCCAAACGTCGCATCCAATGCGAATTCCGAGAGATTTCGTCGGCTGATGACGGATTGGGCGAGAACCGGCCATTCCATGATCGAAGGCAAAAATGCGGGCTCCCGTTGCGATACGGGTCCCTTCCGCGATGGTGACGCCCGCGCGTCCACCCTCGATCGTCGTGCCCGCGTTCACGGTGACTTCCGCCGCGAGCGTGACGGGGCCGTGCACGAACGCACCGATTGCAATGGCGCATCGTGGGCCGATGACGATGCGTCGGCCCGGTTCCGCGATGACGTCGGCATCGGGAGCGATGAACGCATCCGGGTCGATGTCGACGTCTTCGGTTCTCTGCAGGCGCGCGTGAATCTCTGCCTGCCACGGACGCGCCCACGCGGCCACGGCCGGCTTGGCACGAAAGTAGAGCCAGGGCATTCGGACCATGCGCCGGATGTGGGCCTCGCGGCGCTCGTGGTCGAGGTCGGTCATCGGTCGAACTGCTTGACGATGATCGAGCGTTTGCCGAAGGCGTGATTGTCGGCCGGGCGGTAGCGGGCGCGACCGAAGGTCCCGAGCACCGCGTTGAGCCCCTTCTCCCGAGCCCGAGAGTCGATGTGGGACCAGAGGACGAACACCCGCGAGGGTTCGTCGTCGCGCAGCGTCGACAGCAGTGTCTCGGGGTCGTCGGAGATGATGATTGGGGAGACCGGGTACACC
>CAYSPB010000572.1:0-4641 GCA_964432695.1 uncultured Nannocystaceae bacterium | reverse complement strand
GGCTGGGCTTGAGGCCGTCGACCGCATCGGCGACCGCGGCACGCCCTGCATCGTCCACCGCCACCGGCCGAAGCAAGCGCGCGAGGCGGGTGGCAAACATGGCGGGCATCGCGTCGACGGCCGCGATCGCGTCGTCCCAGGCCTCGGCGGGCGGCGGCGGCAGCACGTGCGACCAAAGCCCCGTCGACCGCATCGGCTCCAGTCCGCGCGAGGGCGCGGGAGCTTCGAGCATCTTCCTCAGCTCGACGAGCACCCGCTCCGCGCTGACCTTGTCGAACACGTCGAGGGCGTCGGCAATCGCGGCTTGCGTTTGAGGCTCCAACCGCAGTGACCGCGTTGCGCAGAAGCGAACCGCCCGCATGGTGCGCAGGCCATCCTCACGGAACCGCAGCGTCGCGTCCCCGACGGCCCGTAGTACGCCCGTTTGCAGGTCCTCGAGGCCACCGAACGGGTCGCTGAACACCCCCTCAATGGGATCCCAGGCCAAAGCGTTCACGGTGAAGTCACGACGCGCCAGGTCGTCCTCGAGATCCCGCAGGAAGGTGACCTCGGTGGGCCGGCGACCATCGACGTAGGTGCCCTCGCCGCGGAAGGTCGTGACCTCGACCGGAGTCCATACGTCCTTGGCAAAGTCCCGCACGAGCACGCTGACCGTCCCGTGCTCGATGCCGGTGGGCACCGTCCGGGCAAACGCGTCCTGCACTTCCTCGGGCCGGGCCGAGCTGGCCAGGTCCCAGTCCGCCGCCGCCCGCCCGAGCAAGACGTCTCGAATCGCGCCGCCGACCAGGACCGCAGCGTGGCCCGCTGCGTGCAGGGTCCGCGCAACGTCGACGATCTCGGCGGGCACGTCGGCGGCCCGAAGGCGCTCAACGGCCTCTACGTGCGTCGTAGGCGTCATCGGGGGTCTGTACGGCAGACCGGTCGGAGCGTCAACGTCCAGCCGCGGCGCTGCGCGGGCGGACGCTCAGCCCATCGGGCTGCAGGCGCCCTCGTCGCAGTCGTCCGAGCAGCAGTCTTCGTCCTCGACGCAGCGGTCGCCGAGCGCGACGCACTCGCAGCGCCCGTCGCCGCCGCACACCCCGAAGCAGCAGTCTTCGGTGGCGGTGCAGTCGTTGCCAAAGGGGATGCAGCACTCCGTCGTGTCGTACGCGCAGGTGTCCGAGCACGCGAGGTTGCCGACCGTGAACTCCGCCCCGAGCTCGCTCTCACACGTTGCGCTGCCGAGGTCGCCGTCTTCACAATCCTCGCCCGGATCGACGTTGCCGTCGCCGCACTCGAAGCAATTGTTCGTGTTGAACGCACAGCTCGGCGTGCAGCCCAGCATGCCCCCGTCGAAGCCTTCGCTCTGACAGCTGGCCCCGCCGAGGTCCATGCCATCGCAGTCTTCGCCGTCCTCGGCCGCGTTGTTGCCACACGAGGCGCAGCCGCTCGTGTCGAAGGAGCAATCGTTCGCGCACGCCAAGACGCCGCCGTCGAAGCCCTGCCCCATGCACGTGGCGCCCCCAAGGTTGTCACCGTCGCATTCTTCGCCGACGCCGATGGCCCCGTCCCCACAGCTCACGCACATCGACGTGTCGAAGCCATCGCAGGTCGCGTTGCACTGCAGCACGCCGCCGCCAAAACCCTGTGAGGCGCAGTCTTGACCGCCCAGTTCGTCCGAGTCACAGGTCTCGACCCCATCCTGAACGAATTGGTCACCGCACGATGCGTCGAGGCACGAGGGCAGGCACGCGCCATCCTCTGCATTGCCCTCTCCGAGGTCGCACTCCTCGCCCGCGTCGAGGTTGCCGTCGCCACAGGTCGGCAGGCCACACTTCTCGTTGCAGGCTGGACCACCGTTGTTGTCCCCCCGATCGCAGGCCTCACCGGGCCCGACGTAGCCGTCACCACATTCGTTGGTGGTGCAGTCGTCTCTGCAGAAACCCCCATTGCCGTTGTCCGCCCCGAGGTCGCACTCCTCGGTGCCCTCTTGTAGCCCGTCGCCGCACACCGGCTCGTCATTGCTGGTGTCGCTGCTGTCGTCCGTAGGGTCGGTGTCCGTGCCCGGACCGGTGGGCGCCGTGGTGCTGGTCGTACTGTCCGTTCCACTGGCGGAGTCGCCGGTCATCGACGCGTCTGCGCCCGTGCTGCCGCCCAACGTGCCCGACACGTCGCCGGAGGAGCCCCCCATGCCGACCGTGCTGTCGGCCGACACGAAATCGGTGCATCCGCCCAGCGACAGCGTGGCGAACAGTGTCACCCAGCGTCCCAACGCCTCCGAAGCCATGTACGAAGGGTACAGCAAGCCTAGGGGCCGCCTGGCCGCACCACAGTCGGGGGCTCCCCCCCCCGTCGGTCAGCCCTTGCAGTCGCCCCAGGTGGAACCCGAGCCGGCATCGACCTGCAGCGGAACGTCGAGCGCGACCGCGCTCTCCATCTTCGGGCGACAAAGCGCGATGAGTTCATCGACCCGCGCGGTCTCGCATTCGAAGATCAGCTCATCGTGCACCGTGAGCAGCGTCCGAGCCCACGAGACGTCGCGAAGCGCGTCTTCGACCGCGATCATGGCCACCTTCATGATGTCGGCCGCGCTGCCTTGGATCGGCGTGTTGCGGGCCATCCGCTCGCCGTGGGCCCGCGCAGCGCCCTTGCGTGCCAGCTCGGGAATTCGACGGCGCCGCCCGAGGATCGTGGACGCGTACCCCCGACGCTTGGCGATGCCGATCAGCTCGCGCATGTAGCGATCGACCCCCGGGATCTTCTCCATGTACCCCCGAATGTAGATGCCGGCCTTGCCCCTCGGAATGCCCAGCTGCTGGGCGAGGCCGTGCGCAGTCTGTCCGTAGACCACGCCGAAGTTCACCGCCTTGGCGATGCGGCGCTGCTCGTCGTCGACCTCGGATTCGTCGACGCCGAACACCTCGGCCGCGGTGCGGCGGTGCACGTCGACCTGGTCGGTGAACGCGGACATGAGGCTGGGGTCCTTCGAGAGGTGCGCCAGCACGCGTAGCTCGATCTGCGAGTAGTCGATGGCGACCAAGCTGAACCCCTCGGGCGCGACGAAGGCCTCTCGAATCCGCCGTCCCTCCTCGGTGCGAATCGGGATGTTCTGCAGGTTCGGGTCCACGCTCGACAGTCGCCCGGTCGCCGCGACCGCTTGCTGGAAGGTGGTGTGCAGTCGGCCGGTCTCCTCGCGAACGAGCCGCGGCAGCGCATCGACATAGGTGTTCTTGAGCTTGCTCAGGGAGCGATACTGCTGGATGTACTTCACCCGCGGATCGAGCATCGAGAGCTGCTCGAGGGCGTTGGCGTCGGTGGAGTAGCCGGTCTTGATCTTGCGGGTCGGCGGTAGACCCCAGTCCTCGAACAACAGGCGCTGCAGCTGAAGCGGCGAGTCGAGGTTGACCGCTTCGCTGGCGTCCTCCGCAAGCGCGGACTGAATCTCGTGTAGCGACGCGGCCAGCTCCTCGCTCTGTGCCTGCAGCACGCCCACGTCGATCATCACCCCGCGGGCTTCGATGTCTCGCAGTACGCCGCACAGCGGCATCTCGACGTCGTCGAGCAGGCCGCGGGTTTCTTCCTGCGCTGCCGCGATCTGCTCGGCGAGCGCGCCGTGCAGCGCGTGCACGGCCCACACCCGCTCGCACGCGAACGGGCCGACATCGGCCGGACTGAGCGCAGCGAAGGGCTTGGCCTTGCGCCCCTTTCCCGTGACCGACTCCGGCTTGATCAGCGCGTGGCCCAGGACGTCCTTGGTGAGTGCCTCGAGCTCGTGGGAGGCGCGCGCGGGGTCGAGCGTGTACGAGGCCAGCATCGGGTCGAACGCCACGCCCTCGAGCACGATCTCGGCGTTGGCGAGCGCGTGCCCGGCCGCCTTGTGGTCGTGCACCGCGATCGGGCGCGACGCATCCTCGAGCACCGGGCGCAGCAGCTCCAAGACCGCGGCTTCGGGCAGCTGCGGGCCTTCGACCAGGTCGGCCTGGTGGTGGCCGAACGCGAGGTACGTGGGCGGCACGTCGGGTGCGGCGACGGCCACGCCACAAAGCTCGGCGCGAAGCGCAGCCTCGGTCTGCCCCGCGCCTGCGGGCGTCGCCCGGACGAGGTGCACCGAAATGCGCTCGGCTGCTGCCAGGCGGGCCGCCAGCTCGTCGAGCTTGTTGGCGTCGGCCCCCGTCCACGTGCGGAACGCAGCGGCGTCGGGGGCGTCGGTCTTCACCGGCACCAGCTCCAGGTCGGAGGCATCCTCCGCCCCGTCGTCCTCGCCCCGCTTGGGCATCTGCCCCATCTCGCGAAGCAGCTGTTTGAACCCAAGCGGCTCGAAAAACGCGAGCATCTTCGGCTCGTCGAAGCCTGGGTCGTTCACCTCGGGCAGCGGCATCGGAAGCGGAACGTCGCGCCGAAGCTCGACGAGTTCACGGCTGAGCCGCGCGTCGTCAGCGTGCTCGATGAGCCGTTCACGGCGCTTCTTTTGCTTGATGCCCGGGGCCGCTTCGAGCACGCCCTCGAGCGTGCCGTACTCGGCCAGCAGCGTGGCGGCAGTTTTGGGCCCGATGCCCGGCACGCCGGGCACGTTGTCCGACGAGTCCCCGGTCAGCGCGAGCAGGTCGCCGAGCTTGGCCGGGGTGACGCCGAACTTCTTCTCGACCTCGGTGGGCCCGATCA
>CAYSPB010000571.1:0-4655 GCA_964432695.1 uncultured Nannocystaceae bacterium | reverse complement strand
GTGTGTGACCTGCTCAATCCGGTCTGCTTCTTGCCGTGCAGCCACGCGCTGGCGTGCATTGGCGACTACCAGTGCGGCGTCACGCAGCCGTTCGAGTGCGAAGACGTACTCGGGGCCGGCGTCACGTACCCACGCGGGCAGCAGGCCAGCAACCAGGACTGCAACTTCACCACGGGCGCGCGCTACATGGACAGTAGCGAGCCCAACCTCGCCGGCACGTTCGCGTGTGCGGCCGACGTGGGGATCGGGTCCACCGCGGGGACGGAGAAGCCGATGGAGGCGATGGTGCAGGCAGTCACGCCAGGCACCGCCGCGGACTCCTGCAACGAGGGCTTTGTTCGCGACGACGCCATCTTGGTGGTCACCTTCATCACCGACGAGGACGATGGCAACCAGGACTCGGCGGGCAACGTCGAAGGATGGCGTCAGGCTCTGATTGCGGCCAAGGGCGGGGACGAGACCGCCGTCGTCGTGCTCGGTCTGTTCGGCGACAACGACCAGGCCGGTTCGGTTTGTCCGCCGCTGGACGAGGAGTTCTCCAACGACGGCGCCGAGCCCAGCGAGCGACTGCGCTCGTTCGTGGATTCGTGGGGCCCACGGGGCTTCTCGGGCAGCGTCTGCGCGGACAGCTACAACGACTTCTTCACCGAAGCGGTCGGCATCATCGACAACACCTGCGACGAGTTCGTACCGCCCGCGGGCTGACGCGCGCACGGAGTCGACCCCATGCGCTTGGCATGCACGACGATGGCGTGCGGCTTGCTGCTCGCAGCAGGCTGCACGGACGAACGCGACGATGAGGGCGGCCTCGCGACGGCGACCGCCCCGGTGTCCGCCAGCGGTGTCTCGGCGGGCGGCTCGGCAACCGAGGCCTCCGGCGACGATGGCCTCGACGACGAGGGTGGCGCAGGGACGGGCGCGAAGCTGGACGTCGCGTTCGACAGCGACGGTCCGGACTCGGGCAATCCCGACGGTCCTGGGCAAGGCTGCGAGAAGGTCGACTTTTTGTTCGTCATCGACGGCTCGGGGTCGATGGGCGATAACCAGGACTCCCTGATCGCTAGCTTTCCCGGCTTCATCGAGTCGATTCGCAGCACGCTCGACGACGCGCAGGACTACCACATCATGGTGGTGGACACCGACGCGGCGTGGGGCAGCGCGTGCGAGCTGTTCTGCGCCCTGGGCACGTGCCCGATCATCCCGCAGTACCCCTGCGGTGGCGGTCCACCGAGCCAGTGCGACACGCAACTGGGCGCGGGCGTCACCTTCACGATGGCCAGCGACGCGCCCAACGTGCCCTGCAACTTCAGCACCGGCGCCCGCTACATGGACAGCTCCGAGCCCGACCTGACCTCGGCGTTCCAGTGCTCGGCCAAGGTCGGCAGCGACGGCGACAGCTCCGAACGCCCCATGGGCGCGATGGTCGGGGCGCTCTCCGAGGACCTCGGGCAACCGGGCGGCTGCAACGAGGGCTTCGTCCGTGAGGACGCGATCTTGGTGGTCACGATCATCACCGACGAGGAGGACAGCAACTCCAACGGTTCGCCCGAGGGCTGGTACCAGAACATCGTTGCGTCGAAGGCTCTCGACCCCACGGCCATCGTGATGCTCGGCCTCATCAACGACATCGATCAGCCCGCACCGGTGTGCCCAGCCGAGTCGCAAGACCCTGCCATGCTGCGCGACTTCATCGAGCGCTTCCCCAACCACATTCGGGGCAGCGTCTGCGAGCCCAGCTACAACGCGTTCTTCCAGCAGGCGGTGGACTTGATCAACACCACCTGCGACGACTTCGTGCCGCCAGTCGGCTGAGTCGATTTGCGACATGGGCCCGCGCGGGCTCCGGGTTTCTGGCGCATCCGCGTTACCCTGGAGACCCCGGCGGCCTTCTGGGCAGTGCGGGGCGCTTTGGGGCACAAGACCCTGATCGCGGCCGT
Organism: uncultured Nannocystaceae bacterium; assembly: GCA_964432695.1. Lineage (GTDB taxonomy): Bacteria > Myxococcota_A > Polyangia > Nannocystales > Nannocystaceae > CAJXVA01. Next base: position 2,718 of record CAYSPB010000571.1, on the reverse strand, counting down.
CCGGTTCGACGACTGAAAAAAAATGGCGGGCCCTGTCCGTCGAACCGCGGCGATTCGGTAGGGGGGACATGACTCGTTCGCAGATCGCTTCGTTGTTTCTGGTCCTCACCCCCGTGCCCGGCTGCATCATCGAGACCGATGCGTCGGACGACGATGGATCCACGGGGGTCGAAGCCACCGGTGTGGGCTCCTCCTCCACCACGGATGCGCCCGGGACCGCGGACGGCTCCAGCGGAAGCGGTAGCGCGGGGTTCGAGCACTGCGAGTTCGGTCCCCTCGACGCGCTCTCTGGCGACGCGTCGGGGTCGTTCTCCGAGGCCAACGAGCTGGGGCAGACTCAGACGATGGCGCTGTCGAACCCCGGCGGCGGCTACCTGCAGGTGACGTTCGACCCCAGCCTCGCGCGAGGCCGCATAGAGGTGTTCGGGACCGACGACGACGTGCTCTTCAGCACCGCCGAGCAAGTGCCCGAATCGCTGGTGTCGCTGTCGGGGCTGGTCGGGGAGGGGGCGTCCTTTCGCGTCGAGGGGCAGCAGGCGCTCAACGCCAATCCGGACGAATACCCGTTCGGCTGGTCGCTGCAGTGGTCGGTGACGCCGATCCCAGACTGCTGGGAGCCCAACGACACCATGGCCGAGGCGGCTGACATCGCGCTGGGGCATCCGATCTCCGGATACGCGAACGCAGGCGCGACCGTGGGCAACGAGGCTCTGCCTCCGGAGGCCTGGTTGGACTGGTACCGCGTGGAGGTGCCGGAGCCGGGCACGCTCAACGTCGACATGATGCAGGTCCCCGCAGACGGACTTCTGCGCACGCGCGTCTACGATTCGGCCGGTGCTCAGGTTGGCAGCATCGCGGAGCCCAACGACGCGATGCCGTACGTCGGTAGCGTCGAGCTCGAGGCTGCTGGGTCGTACTTCGTGGAGGTGGAGCCCTTCTTGCGACCGACGCTCGAGGTCGGCGACCTCGACGATGGCGGGCTGGCCGATTCGTGGACGACGCCGTACGTGTTCGCGCTGACGCTCGATCCTGCGGGCTGAGTTCAGGTCTCGAGCTGAAGACCGCCCATTGCGGCATGCATCCACGCTCGCGCCCGCTGCCACTGGCGCTGCACGGTGCGGGACGAGATGCCCAACGTCGTTGCTATCTCGTCGTTGTCGAGGCCGCCGAAGAAGCGCGCCTCGACGATGCTCGCCTTTTGGGGGTCCAGCGAATGCAGCTCGTGGAGCAGGCGGTCGACGGTGAGAATCGCGTCGGCCCGCTCGGCGGTCAACGTGTCGGCTGGGTCCGCGGCGGCGTCATGGGTAATGCCGCCGCCGCGCTTTCGAGCGTGCTTGCGCTCCGCGTAGTTGAGGAGGAGCTGTCGCATCGCCTTCGATGCCACGGCGTAGAAGTGCTTCCGGTCGTACCAGTGGGCACCGGTCCGTTCGAGCAGGCGCACGTACGCCTCGTGCACGAGCGCGGTCGGTCCGAGCGTGTCGTCGCCGGACCAGCGCCGGCGTCGCTCGATCGCAATCGCGCGCAGGTCGTCGTAGATGCGCGGCATCAAGGTTTCGAGGGCGCCCGGTTCGCCGCGCGTGACTGCGTGGAGCAGCGCCGTGATGTCGTCGCCGTCCTTCACTGCTCCAAAGTAGCAGCTGCGCCCGCGTCGAGGTCGGTGAGCGCGGCTTCGAGGCGTTCGATTCGATCGCGGGGTTGGTCGTAGGCGCGGGCGGCCTTCAGCGCATCGTCGAAGGCCGCCCGGGCACTGTCGCGGTCCCCCAGGGCCAATCGTGCCCGGCCCAGGTGGTAACCAACGGCGGTTCGACTGCGGGCGCCGGGCGCCAACTCGGCGTACGTGGCCTCGAGCACCCGTTTCGCTGCCCTGGGGTCTCCATGGGTCAGGTGGACCGCGCCCAGGTTCGCGGCCACGAGGGCCCGCAGCGGTGACCCTGGCGGGTTGTGCTCGTCGATGATCGACTTCGCGGTTCGCAGCAGGTCCAAGGAGCGCTCGATGTCGTGGTCCTCCACCATCAGCGCGAGGTCATTGAGGGTGTTCGCGACCCATGGATGACGATCCCCGGCCACGGCGCGCTCGATGGCGAGGGCGCGCTCGATCGTCTTCACGCGCAGCTCGGTGTCGACGCGAAGGTGCGCCAGCTTTTGCAGCGCATCGGCGACTCGAAGGTGCTGCTCGCCGTGTAGCCCGACCAAGATCTCGATGCCACGCTCGACGAGCCACGCACCGAGGGCCTTGTCCTCCCATTGGGCGAACCCCAGTCCGATCAGCGCGACGGCGGCCTCGTCCGTCGACAGGCCGCCATGGACCGCGAGCAAGGCCAGGCCGAACGCGTAGCGAGGCGTCGCGTCGACGGGCGCGGTGCGGTCCAGGGCGTCGGCCTGGGCGATCAGTGCACGTGATGGGTCGGTGCGTCGGCGAGCAGGTGTTTGGCCGTTCGTCGGGCATCTTCATGCCGGGTCGCCCGCTCTTCTGCCAAACTCTGAACGAAAAGGGCTCGCAGGGCGCGGTCGTTTCCGGCCGGCAGGGTGCGGTCGGCGAGCACCCAGGCCTGCTCGGCCAAGGTGGCGGCTTCGTCATGGTTGCCGAGCGCCGACTGAGATTACTCCTTGGCATCGACATCAATGATGGCACGTTGCTTCGCCCGCAGGACGAACCGATCGAAGCTCGAGTCAGCTTCGACTGGGGATCGAGTCTTCAGGAAGCGTTGTCTCGACGCA
>CAYSPB010000570.1:0-4673 GCA_964432695.1 uncultured Nannocystaceae bacterium | reverse complement strand
AAGCGTGCCCGCAAGGCGATGCGCAGCGTGCAGTTCGAGCGGCTGCGGGGTGACCTTCGGCGGGCGCGGAGCACGATCGTCGAGCGCCTGACCGGCGGCGGCGGCGACGTCCGCCCGGCCCTGCTCGATCTCATGCTGCCGCAGATCCGAGCAACCTTCGACGAAACCCCGGTGCCCACCACGCTCGACGACCTCGAGGCGGTACACGACGTCCGCATCATCGCCAAGCGCCTCCGCTATGCGCACGAGTGGATCAAGCCGGCGCTGCTCGACGGTCCAGGGCCCAAGCGCCTGCTCAAGCGGACGCAGCGCGTCGTAGGGGACGCCCGAGACCTCTCGCTGTTCGAGGACGTCCTGCACGCGCAGGTCTGCGCCCTACGAGACGACGGCCAGTCGATGCTGGCCGACGCCCTTGAGATGTGGAGACTCGAGGTCGCCAAGAAACGCGCCAAAGCCGAGGCAAAGATCCTTCCGGTCCTCGCGGACCTCTCCCCCTACGCCGTCGAACGGCTGACCACCGCCGCACTCGGCCAGCGGACGTGAGCGTGCACCCGATGCAGACGCGCCCCGTTTCGAGGCACGATGCAACGGTGAGCCACGACCTTTTTCTTCACGGCACCGCCGGCGCCGACCTGTCGGGGTTCCTCGAAGACCGCGCGCACTGGCGGGTCGACGACGCGCACGCCGTGTACGACAACGCGACCTCCGGCGTTTCGTTCACCCTCTCGTTGCGATCGGGCGGGCCCCATCTCGCGCAGGTCGACCTCCCCTACCTTCGACCGAGCTTTGCCGTGCATGAGGCGGCTGAGGAGCTGCGCGCCGTGGTGGACCGCTTCGGACTCACGGTCGCCGATCCCAGCGCCGGTGAACGCCCGAGCGCGTTTCGAGCGGACGCGTTGGTGCAAAGCTGGTCCGCCGGAAACCGCCTCGCGGCCCGCGAAGCAGTGCGCGCCGGTGACCCCGCCGTCCACGCGACGCTCCCAGCGACCACGAACACCGCCGTGTGGTCGTGGAACCGTGCGCGCGCGGACTACCAGCGCGAGCTCGGCACCGTCGACAACCTCACCTGCTTCGTTCCCACGATCATGGTGTTCGTTCGCAACGCAGTCCCCACGCAGGTCCAGACCGCGGTGGTTTGGGGCGAGTGCATTCCGATGGCGGTCCCCGTGGTCGACTTCGTGATCGCGCTTCGCCAGGACGACAAGACCCCCTACCTCATTCCGTATCCGCTCGTCCGGCCGCACCTCGAGGCATACGGGCACCGCGGGGCCCACCACGCCGTGATGCGCGGCAAGGACCCGCATCGCGTCGGCCTGCCGCATCACATCGTCGACGCGGACGTGCCTCCGGGGCCGCTGCGGGACCTGCTGAGTAAGACCGGCGAGCCTCGCCCGGCACTGCACCGCCTCGACCCCGGCTCGATTCTCGACACCGAGCTCGTCTCCCAGCCCGCCTCGAACTGATCGTGATTTCGCAGGGCCGGAAGCATCGGCTCCGCTCTCCGTTGAATGGAATACACGCCGAACCTGGGCCAACGACAAACGCGAGGAAACGACCGGCGGGAATTGGGAGGTTGGGGTGGCGCTCCGCCCGGTTCCGGCGAGGGGGCCGTGCGAAACTGCTCCTCATGTGGACCTGCGACGCTCGCCTCGTCCCGGTTGCCCTCACGGCCGCCCTGCATGCCGGCTGCTTCAATCCCTCCGGAGAGCTCGACCCGGACGCGGAGGGAGGCACGAGCGGGAGCACAGGCAGTCCAATCGCAATGAGCGACTCCGCGACGTCGAGCGCGCCTGGCGTGACCACAGCCGGCGCGTCGACGACCTCAACGTCCTCGCCCACCTCGGACGCCGACGGCAACTCCGACGCCGAATCGGATACCGCAGGCGTCGATGGCTCCTCCGAGACGAGTGATGGCGTGGACCCGTCGACGACCTCGACCTCGACCGGTTCAGAACCTCCCGGGGAGAGCACGGGCGACGTCGAAGACACCAGCGACGAGGGATCGGAAAGCACGGGCCTCGAGCGTGTCGACTGCGAGGGATTGCTCAACAACATCACCGGTCAGGGCAGCGTCTCCGCGTCCACGGTCTTTGCCGGATTTCCGGCGAACCTCTCGGTCGACGGCGACCTCTCGACGTCCTGGTTCTCCACGGGCCCCGAGGGCGACGGCACCACGCCCAGCGTGTACACGTGGACCCTCGGCCAAGCCCGCTGCATCAACAGCATCGTCGTGGCGGACAACGCCTCGCACGCCAACGCGGGATTCCAGCAGGGGTTCGGCTTCAACCTCGCCACCGTCCGCGTCCTGCACGGCACGGACGTGATGTACCAGGAGCTGGTGCCGCTCCCCGGCGACCCAGACGGTCAGTTCATCGTCGACACCGGCGGCGTGCCGGCCACGCAGGTCCTCCTCGAGCTGTCGGGCCACGAGGACCCGAGCTGTGGTGGGTTCAGCGAGCTGACCGTGCTCGGCGGCAACATTCCTTGACCGCTGCGGCGAAGGCCTACAGGAACCCGCAACCGTCGCAGGTCGGGCACCGGCGACGTTCGGTGAAGCCGACGTACCAGCCCGTCCCTTTGCAGTCCGGGCATCGCTCGTGGTCCTGCGTGTCGTCGTACTCGTCGTCGCATCGGTCCGACACTCGCGCGTCGGCGTGGACGTTCGTGCCTGGGCGCCCCCGCGCGGTTCCGCGACGGCGCCCTGCTGGTACCAGCCGACGCATGCTTGAACCGTAGCGTTCGAGACCCGCTCGACCAGGGGCTGACGTAGGCCGACGTGGGCGCGTGCATGCCCCATGAGGACATGACTGGTCAGCCCAGCCGGTCGACCAGGCCACGCCATGGGTCGCGCGCGAGCCTCTCGGGCAGACGGTGGCCCTTCCAGAGCGCGTCGACGACCGCGCGCGTCTGCGGCGATGGAGATGGCAAACGAGCGAGCACCTGCGCAAAGACGGCCTCGACCTCCCCAACGCCACGCTCTGCGCGCCAGGCGGCGACGTCTGCTGCAAACGTTGCGTCTGCAGGCGCCAGCTGCTCCTCGGCCGGCGCCGGCCCGAGCGCCTCGATGGCTGCGACCACGCGCGGCGCTCGCTCGGCGTACGGCAGCGCGGCGATCTCCGCGGCCTCGATCGACGCCCCGATCCAGTAGTCCTGGGCGCCGTAGCCGACCGGAAACTCCGCCTTGCCCTCGATCGGCTGCAGCGGCAGACCGCCGGTGAAGCGCACGGGCACGATCGGAAGCTGCAGCCGCACCGCGTAGTCGAGGATGGTGGAGCTGACCGTGCGCAGCGACTCGGCAGCGTGCTGGGACCGGGTGCCCTGCGGGTGCAAGAAGAACGAGGTCTGCCCAGCGCGAAGCTTGGGCTCGAGCGCGGCCAGATGCTCCGCCATCGACTGCGGCTTGGACTGGTCGAAGTAGAGGATCCACGCCGGGTCCACACCTTCGTCTCCGCCGAACAGCAGGCGCAGGATCCAGCCGATCCAGCGCTGCTGGTGCTTTGCGTTGGCCATCGTCGTGACGGCGCGGTCGGTGAAGCCCGCGAGCAGGTGCGTGATGAGCAGCGACTCGATCTGCACCTGGTGGTTGGCGAGGTAGATCGCCGGACGCTGCCGCAGGGTTGCAAAGTCCTCGGGGTCCTCCACGACCACGCGGCCCACGAACTGCTGCAGCAGGCCCTCCCACAGGTCGCGACCGATCCAGGCGTCGTCGTGGCCGACCTGTCGGGCCCAGAACGGACGCACCGGCGCGGGATCCAGCACGGCCGGGCCGGCGTCGCAGACGACCACGTCATCGCCCTCCCGGGTGACCGACAGTGCTGGGGGGTTCAGGGGCAACGCTGCCGGCAGGCGGCCGGGGTGGATGCCGTGTGCGTGCCCGACGTGCTCGAGCGCCGCGATGTCTGCCGCTTCGGTGCGGCCGTAAATGCCCTGCACGGTGCCCGGCATCCAGTCGCAAGCCTTCACTTCGTCCGCGCGCAGACGGGTGCTCGTGCCGTCCGTCCGCGACAGGCGGACGCCGGGAACGAACGCGCGGTCTCGGAGAAAGCGGCGTCGGTCGGCGGGCGCGGCAGCACCCAGCGGGCCCTTGGGAAAGCAGGCCTCCACCACGGTCGCGTCGGCCCACACGCGGGGGCCCTTGGGTCCATCGACGATGAGCTGCAGCTCGAAGCGCGGCAGCCCGGCCGCGAGCAGGCCCGCAAAACGAACCTCGCATCGCACGATGCCTTCGGTGGGCGTCGGCCCGAACACGCGCAGCGACGGCACGCGGGCGGGGTATGCCACGACGTCATCACCGATCGCATCGCTCCACAGATGCAGCGCGTCGTGAGGGATGCCGTGCAGCGCGGCGTCGAGCAGCGCCGGGTGCAGGCGCCCGCGCGGTACGGATCCGCGGCCGGCGTCGAGCGTGGTCGATGCCCCCTGCCCGGTTCGAACCCCGCCCGTCCACAGCTGAAACGCCGGGCCGTGAAACAACGAACCATCCTCGTACGGGTTGGTCATCGCCGGGCCCTGCAGGGCCTCCCAGGGCGTCGGGGCCGCCTCGGGGGCTCCGGTTCGCACGCGCGCGGTCGCCACGGGCACGCCAGCGCCATCGAGGACCTTGACCCGCAGCGGGCCCGCGGGCCGCTCCACCCCCGCCCGCCGGGTTCGCGGCTGCGCCCCGTCGACCCAGC
>CAYSPB010000569.1:0-4674 GCA_964432695.1 uncultured Nannocystaceae bacterium | reverse complement strand
CATGCGCTTGCCCGGAGGGGCGGTGGTGCCGGCGATGAAGCCCGCGACGGGCTTCTTGACGTTCTCTTTGATGAACGCCGCGCCTTCTTCTTCGGCTGTGCCACCGATCTCGCCGATCATGATGATGCCCTCGGTTTCGGGGTCATCGTTGAACAGCTGGAGGCAGTCGACGAAGTTGGTGCCGTTGACCGGGTCGCCGCCGATGCCGATGGCGGTGGTCTGGCCCAGGCCGATGGTGGTCAGCTGGTGCACGGCCTCGTAGGTGAGCGTGCCCGAGCGCGACACGACGCCGATCTTGCCGGGCTTGTGGATGTAGCCTGGCATGATGCCGATGCGGCACTGGTTGGGCGTGATGATGCCCGGGCAGTTGGGCCCGATCAGACGCGAGCTGCGGCCCTGCATGTAGCGCTTGGCCTGGACCATGTCGTTCACCGGGATGCCCTCGGTGATGCACACGATCAGCGGAATCTCGGCGTCGGCCGCTTCCATGATCGCGTCGGCGGCGAACGGAGGCGGAACGAAGATGACGGTCGCGTTGGCGCCGGTCTTCTCGACAGCGTTGGACACCGTGTCGAAGACCGGAACGCGTCCGTCGAGCACGCTGGTGCCACCCTTGCCGGGCGTGACGCCGCCGACGACCTGCGTGCCGTAGGCGAGCGACTGCTCGGCGTGGAACATCCCGGTCTTGCCGGTGACGCCTTGAACCAGGAGTTTGGTGTTCTTGTCGACGAGGACGCTCATTTTGCCAGCTCCACGATCTTCTGTGCGGCGTCGCGGAGCGAGTCGCCGGTGACCACGTTGAGGCCGCTTTCTTCGATCAGCTTCTTGCCTTGCTCGACGTTCGTGCCCTCGAGGCGCACGACGAGCGGGACCTGCAGGCCCACCTCTTTGACGGCCGTGATGACGCCTTCTGCGATGACGTCGCACTTCATGATGCCGCCGAAGATGTTGACCAGGATGCCCTTGAGGTTGGGGTCCGCGGTGATGATCTTGAACGCAGCGGTGACCTTCTCGGCCGTGGCGCCACCGCCGACGTCCAGGAAGTTCGCCGGCTCTGCGCCGAAGTACTTCACGATGTCCATCGTAGACATTGCGAGACCCGCTCCGTTGACCATGCAGCCGATGGTGCCGTCGAGGTTGACGTAGCTGAGGTCGTACTTCTTCGCCTCGAGCTCCGCCGCGTCCTCCTCTTCGGGGTCGCGCAGCTCTTCGATCGCCGGGTGGCGGTACAGCGCGTTGTCGTCGAAGCTGCACTTCGCGTCGAGCGCAAGGACCTGGCCGTCGCCGGTGATGACGAGGGGGTTGACCTCGAGCATGGCCGAGTCGAGACGCTCGTACGCGTTCGCCAGCTTGCTGAGGAACTTGCCCATCTGGCGCGCGAGCTTGCCGTCGAGGCCCAGACCGAACGCGATCTTGCGGGTCTGGAAGCCCGTGAGGCCGACGGCGGGATCGATCGTTTCGCGGAGAATCTTCTCCGGGCTGTGCTCGGCGACCTCTTCGATCTCCATGCCGCCCTCGGTGGACGCCATGATGATGTTGCGGCCGGTGGCGCGGTCCAGCGTGACCGCGACGTAGAGCTCGGACTTGATGTCCATGCCCTGCTCGATGAGCACGCGACCGACCTTCTTGCCTTCTTCACCCGTCTGGATGGTGACCAGCGTGCTGCCGATCATTTGGCCGGCGATGTCCTTGGCCGTGTCGGCGCCCTTGACCACCTTCACGCCGCCGAGGTCGGGGTGCTCCTTGAAGCGCCCCTTGCCGCGACCACCTGCGTGGATCTGGGATTTGACGACGACGACTTCGTTGCCGGTCTCTTTGATGAGTTCGGCTGCCGCAGTGCCGGCCTCTTCGGCCGTGAATGCGACCTTGGACGACGGCACAGGCACGCCTTCGGCCCGCAGCAGCTCTTTGGCTTGATACTCGTGGATCTTCATCCGTTCCTCTTCTTCTGCCCCTGAATCGGGCCCTTAGTAGGGGAGCAGCTTGACGACGTCTTTGACCGCGTTGGCCGAGACCTCGAGCATCGCTTTCTCTTTTTCGCCGAGCTTCATCTCGATGATCTTCTCGGCGCCGCCTTTGCCGATGACCGCGGGCACGCCGATGTAGAGGTCGGTGTAGCCGTACTCGCCCTTGAGGAACGAGGCGGTGGGCAGGACGCGCTTCTTGTCGCGGACGATTGACTCGACCATCGCCACGACCGAAGCCGATGGCGCGTAGTAGCCCGAGTAGCCGAGCAGGCCGACGATCTCACCGCCGCCCTTGCGGGTGCGCTGGATGATGGCTTCGATCTTCTCTTCGGGGAGAAGCTCTGTCAGCGGGATGCCACCGATGGAGGTGTGCGACGGCAGCGGCACCATCGTGTCGCCGTGGCCGCCGAGCACCATGCCGTGGATGTCTTCCACGGACACGCCGAGTGCCTCGGAGATGAAGTACTTGTAGCGGGCGGTGTCCAGGACGCCGGCCATGCCGAGCACGCGGTTGGCCGGGAAGCCGGACTCGTGGAGCATGACGTGGCACATGGCGTCGAGCGGGTTCGACACGCAGATGAGCACGGCGTCGGGCGACTTCTCGACGATCTGCTTGGTGACCGAACCGACGATTTTTCGGTTGGTCTCGACGAGCTCGTCGCGGCTGGTGAACTTGCCGGTGACGGGGTCTTTCTTCCGGGGAACGCCCGCGGTGATCACGACGACGTCGGAGCCTGCGGTCGCGTCGTAGTCGTTCGTGCCGACGAGGTTCGAGTCGAAGCCCATGACGGGCGAGCTCTCAGCGAGGTCGAGGGCTTTGCCCTGAGGGAAGCCCTCTTTGATGTCGACCAGGACGACGTCGCCCAGCTCTTTTTGAACGGCCCAGTGAGCAGCGGTGGCGCCCACGTTGCCTGCTCCGACGATGGTGATCTTGTTCCTTCGCGGCATGGAATGTTCTCCAGGTTGCGGCGCGGTTCTATCACGGTCGAACGCGGCGCAGGACCCCCGTAGGAGAACGTTTTGCGCAATGGCAGACGTCAGCCGCCGACCGTGAGCAGACCGACTTGAATCAGGTACAGCGAGCCCGCCACGCGCACGATCCGAGCCAGTGACACGGCGAAGAACGTGGCAAAGCGCATGTGCACGGCGCCGGCAGCCCAGGCCGACAGCGAGTAGGGCAGGGGGGTGACGGCCGCGACGGCCACCACCCACACGCCGTTGCGCCGGATCAGGCGTTCGAACGCCGCACCGCGGCCATCCATGAAGCGCGCCACCCAACGGGTCTCCCGGAGCCGGCGGCCGATGAGATAGCCCACGCATCCGCCCGCGACGCTGCCAAGCGTGCCCCACATCACGACTTCCCAGAACGGTACGCCGCCCTCGAGCCCGAACCAGCCGAACGCATCGTTGGGGATGGGGACGGTGAACGCGTCGGGGATCAGGTAGCCGACTGCGATGCCCGGCCCACCGAGGACTTCGACGAACCACGCGCTGACCTCTTGCAGCGGAGCCCGGAAGAACGTGCCCAGGGCGGCAGCGACGACGACGAGGCTGAGGATGAACACCGCGGTCAGGCCGAAGATACGCCGCGGGGCGATGAGGTCCTCGTCGGACTCGCCGCCATCTCCGCGCTCGGGCGCATCTGCCTGCTCCGTCTCGCTCACCCGCTGCCTGCCCTCGGTCTAACGCTCCACGCTGCGCCCGTCTACCCCGCGCCCCGACGGGCTGCTACGGTCCGCCGGCCATGGCTCGCAAACTCATCGCCGCGTATGGCGTGCTGGGCGTCCTCTCGATTCTATCCTCGGCCGTCATTCGTCTGACGCCGCTCGCGATCGAGGCGCTGCAGAGTGGGCTCACCACCGTACAGTGGGTTGTCTTGGTGGTCTGGGTTGCCTTCATGGCGCATGCGGAGGGGTACCGCGGATTTCACACTCGGCTTTCTCCGCGCGTCGTCTCGCGCGCTGCCTACCTTCTGCACGGCAAGCTCACCCCGTGGCGGGTCATCTTCGCGCCGTTCTTTTGCACCCGACTGTTCGGCGCATCGAAGAAGGGCATGTGGACCAGCCGGATCCTGCTCAGCGGCATCTTCTGCTTGATCGTGATCGTCAAGCAGCTCGACCAGCCCTGGCGCGGCATCATTGATGCTGGCGTCGTGCTCGGTCTGTCGATGGGCATGCTCAGCATCATTTATTACGCGGTCCGGGCGATCGGCGGGACGCCCTCGCCGGCCGACCCGGACCTTCCGCCCGACGAAGCGGCTGCGCGGGGCTGAGCTGCGAACGAAGAAGTCCTCGCATACGGCCCGTCCCCTGTACGTTCTTTTTCCTTACGATTGCCGGCCGTGCTAGGGCGCGTGCATCGTGACCCAGATGCGCCGCGTCTCGATCATTCTAGGATTTATCTTCGCAGGCCCAGGCTGTTTCAAGCCCGACGGAACCCGAAGACGCCACCGGTGCCGGCGAAAGCGGCTCCACAGGGACCACCTCGCCCGCTGGTGGGGACGCCAGTGAGACTGCTGGCGCCTCGAGTAGCGTCATGTCCACGTCGATGGAACCGACCTCCGGTGCGGATGCCACCGACACTGGCCCGACTGGGGACGAGGGGTGTGCGGGCGCCTGCGTCCCGCTTCCCCCGGCGGGGTGGATTGGTCCACTAGCGCTCGAGGCCCCGGACGAAGGATGTCCCAGCGCGTTTCCGGATGAGTTCG
>CAYSPB010000568.1:0-4698 GCA_964432695.1 uncultured Nannocystaceae bacterium | reverse complement strand
GCAAGGCGGTGGAGACCGCCTGCCAGGCGCTCGCAAGCCATCCGTTCGACGCCGGGGTGACGGCCCGCGCCACGACGGCCACCGACCTACGCGTGGCCATGGTCCTCACGGGCGCAGCCGGCCCGATCCTGTCGGCGGCCTGCTTGCTCGACGGTGTGGTCGGCGGCGCCCTCAAGCAGCGTGTCGGTCGATCGAAGCTCGCCCGCGACCTCATGGCGTGGATGCTCAGCGACGACTACCTGCAGACCCGGGCCCGGGTACTGCGGGGCTGACCCATCGTCGGCATCCACAACGCACCCGCGGCTACAGCGGGTTCAGAAGACGCGAAAAACCCCGCGCGGCGCGATGCCGGCGGGGTTTTCTGCGCAGTGAAGTGGGCTCAGCCTTGTTGCTGTGCCGCGGCCTGAGCCTGAGCCCGAGCAACCGCCTCAGGACCACCCATGGCGCGCAGCAGGCTCGCGACCTGGTATCCCAACAGCCGCGGCGCGAACTCGAGGCCCTCGGGTGCATCGGAGCCACGAAGCTTGGTCGCCATCGTGTAGGCGGCCTCGGCCTGATCCATCTCGCCCTCGAGCCAGGCGTGCGTCGCTGCGTCGTCGAGCGCGTTGGCCAGGGTGCCGGTGAGACCCTTGCGCGCCTCTTCGTCGCCCTGCACGGCCTGCGAGAGCAGCGCGAGACGGTCTTCTTCCTTCTCGGGCTGAGGCTTGTCGCCGTGAATCTCGGCGGCCTTCTCGAGCATGCCGTCGAGGTTGACCATCGGGGGCCAGTTCGGAATGCCCAGGGCGATCATCGTGGCGTCGACGCCCTCGCCTTCGAGCGCGGCGTCGCCTTTGAGCGCCTCACCCAAGAAGCCGGCAGCCGGTCGCTCGCTGGGCGCGTCGCCCAACACCGAGAGCGCCTGGTCGAGCGCGCGGGGCACGGTGTAGCCGCCAGCGATGGTCTGCTCGCGAGCCCAGCGAATGCGGCCCATCACCCACTCGACGGACACGTCGCGGGACTCGGTCTGACGAGCCCAGTCGCGAAGCAGGCGGGTCCGTTGACCGTCGGTCTGCTGGTAGGCGTTGAACTCGAGGATGCGGTCGTCGGGGCTTATCGCACCCGCAAAGAGACGGGCGCCCTCGCTGTCATGCGGAAGGCTCAGCAGGAAGCGCATCGCACCAGGCGTGCTGCGGGTATCGATGTGTGCGGTCGGCTTGAGGTCGCCGCGCATCTTCTGAAGCGAGTCGCCGGTGCTCCACGACCGGGACGCATCGGGGATCTCGACGCCCTTGCTGCGCAGGGTGTGCAGCGCCTTGCGGATCGCCTTGCGGACCTTCTTGTCCGCGTGGTCCTGGTGCTCCACCAGCGCAGCGGCGTCTTTCGCCTTGAGGAGCGTGGGAATCTGGTCGAGCAGGGCCTTTGGGTCCGCCATGGCTCGCCCGTGTACTACATCCCCAAATCGCGCGCAAACGTGGCCGTGAGGTTCGCCCCGGTACCCCACCGGGCGCGGCGCCATGCGCCGTCGGGGGCCAGCTCCCATGCGAGCGCCGTGCGGACGATTCGCAGGCCAATTCCGGGACTGGAGGGCGTTTCGGGGTCCTCGGCGGGATCTGCCGTGAGGTCGGTGTACTCCTCCTTGCGGCCGGGGCCGAGCACCAGCTTGTGTTGTCCCACGACCATGGCTCGAGAGCCGTCGCCGAGGTGGGCACTGATCGCCTGCGGCGGCGGCTGAGGGTCGTCGATGACCGGCAGCAGCGAGCGGCCCATCCACCCGTCGGGCGGCGTGAGTCCCTGCAGGTCGAGAAGCGTCGGCGCGACGTCGAGCAGGTCCACCGGCACGTCGACACGACCTGCCGCAAGCAGCTGGGGCGCTCGGATCGCCAGCGGCACGCGCAGGCTCTCGTCCTTGAGCGTGCGGGCGTGGCCGGCCCCGCCGTGCTCGTAGAACTCCTCGCCGTGCACGCCCATGACGACGATGATGGCGTCCTCCAGCCTACGCTCGCGCTCGAGCCAGTGCACCAAGGTGCCGAGCGCTTCGTCGACGACCTGAAGCTCACCGCGGTACAGCCGGCGCATGTACGCGAGTTCCTTGGCGGTGGGCTCGGTCTTGCCCAAGCGGACGCGCCCGACCCAGATGTGCGTCAGGTGAGGCAGCGGCGCCCCTTCGGGCGGCACGGTCTCGCGCACGAGTTCGCGCGGCGGCTCATAGGGCGCCTGCGGGTCGTTGACGTTGACGTGCATGTACCAGCGACCCGCCTTGTCCTGCAGGCGGTCCATGGCGTCTTGGAGCACGGCGGGCGCACTGGCGGCCTCGACCACGTCGGTCAGCACGCCGAACGCATCGATGCCCTGTCGAAGGCCCCGCACGTCGTTGACGTCCGCGTTGGCGGTCGACTGCACGCGGACGTATCCCCCGCGCTCGAGGGCCTCGGGCAGCAGGACGTGGTTGTCGGCGACGAACGTGCCACGCACCGTCAGGTGCCGCGATGGTGCAACCGAAGTGAGCCACGCGGCGTGGCTGGGCACGGCCGCCGGAGAGGGCGAATAGGCCCGGTCGAACACCAGAGACTCCGCGAGAAACGTGTCGAAGTTGGGCAGCGACGGCCGCAGTCCAACCTTCAGCGCGTCGCGGCGCATGCCCTCGACGGTCAGCACGAAGAGGTCGCGTGGGGTCCGAGCACGCGCGTCGACGGGGATCGTGCGGGGAGCCTCGATGTTGGCCGCCGTGATCGTCGCCGCCGCGCCCCCGCCTCGCACCTCGATCTGCAGCCGAACCGGCGTGTTGCCCCAGCCGGACAGGTCGGCCCGCACCTGGGCTCCGGAGGCGCGCAGAGGCTCTTCGATCAGGCGCGTCGGTTCGCGGCCTGCCTCGTGATCGGCATCGGTGCTGACCGAGACCGCCAATGCCCCCTGCCCCCGAACGTCGAGCGCGAGCCGGCCCCGCGGAGGCGGCACGAAGTAGTAGGCCAGCGCGGTTCCCGAAGCGAGAACCAGGCCGCCCGCGTCGGTCGCCTTCCGAACGCGCAGCGTATCGTCGTCGGTGCCTCGCGGTGCGGTCACCTTGATCGCGTCTGGCGTTTGGGCGGCCGGCGGGGGGGACTTGATGCGCGCGTACGGAGCGACGGTGACCGAGGCGACCGCGGCAGAGACGTCCCCGGCGTCGGCGTCGAGGTTGCGGAAGAAAAACCGCACCCGGTTCTCGCCCGAATGAATGCTCTCCGACGGCAGCGAAAACGTGCGGCGACTCCACCCCTCGGCCAGTACGAGGTTGGCGAGCGGTCGTTCGTTGAGCAGCACCGTCATCTGCTGCTTGGGGGCCAGCGGGTGCACCTCGATTGCCATCGCAAGCCCGGGGACCTCCTTGACCGTGGGGTGCGCCGCCGGGCTCAGCGGCCCGTCGAGGGGAATGTCCACCGACGCGCTGCGCCCCACGACGACACCGGCACTGCGCCCCTTCACGCTCTCGCCCAGCCGCCACGCGGTCCGCGTGCCGAGCGAGAGGTGCTTCGTCGCGGTCTTCGAGCCCAGATCGACCGTCAGCGCGCCGTGTCGCAGCACGGTCGCGCTGGGACGCTGCGCGAGCAGGTCCAGCCACGCGTCGGTTCCCTCGACCCGAGCGACGGGCGCGGCCACGGCCACCGGTGCAGAGGGGGTCGCGGCCGGGGTCGGCTCGGGTTCGGGTGTGCACGCAACCACCGACGCCCAAGCGGCGAACAACGCGGCGGCTGCGACGAGAGTCCTCATGCGCGACGCAGAGTACGCCGCCCCACGCCCCACGCCAGCGCCATCGCAAGGATCGACCCTACGCCTGGCGTAGTGCCCATCCAGGCGATTACGCCCACGCGCGCGGCCGCCTCCACCCAGGCCACGAGCCCCACCGCGCCCAACGTTCCCGCCACGAGCAGCGCCCCGCCCTGCCCGCTCGAGCGCCGATGGTCGAAGCCCACGAGCACCAAGCACAGCGTCACGATGCCCGCTCCAATCGCCACCGCGCTGTCTGGAAGCGAGAGCGCAAGGTCGATGACGGCACGCCCGAGCGGACCGTCCCGGACCGCCTCGGCCCACGGCACCTCCGGCACCTCCGCCGGCCACGCAAGCGCGGAGGCGAGACCCTGCGCGAGTAACCCGGCACTCAGCAGACCCCAGCCCAAGCGACGGGTCCCGAACGCGATCGCAAGCCCCAACCCCAGCGACAGCATGCCGATCCACGGCAGCACCCGAATCCGCGCCGGGTACTCGGTCCGAAGGTTCCAGCCCTGCCGGTACAACCCCCCACGCAACGCGAGATGAGCATCATCGGCGATGACTTCGACCCGAATCGTGCCCACTCCGTCGCCGACTACCTCGAAGGCGGGATGAGCCTGTGCAGCCGCCTCGACGGCTGGGGTCACCCAAAGCGGACCGCCTTCTTGGTTCACCGAGATCCGAAGCGGTCGACCCACCTCACCATCGCTCCCCTGTAGACCACCGAGGTGAGCGAGCGTGGCCACGACGTGACGCGCACGCTCGGGTGCCGTGTTCTCCAGGCCCGACGCTACGCCGAGGAACGACAGCGCGAGCGACAGCAACACGAGGGCGAGCACCGGCCACGGCCGAGCACGCGGTTGGCTGCGGGCATCCTCGCTCACTCCACTACGGTGCCACGAGCGGACCGCGGAGATCGAGGCCCAGAACGACGCGCAGGAGCGTGGCATCGTCCTCGATCGCGGAGACCGTACG
>CAYSPB010000567.1:0-4699 GCA_964432695.1 uncultured Nannocystaceae bacterium | reverse complement strand
GTTTCCACGATGCCCACGGCGCCGACGCCCGGCTTGGTTTCGAAAACCATCACCGCTGCCGCGACGACGGCCGCGACAGCCACGGCCGCGGTCACCCGCGGCGCGCCGGAGGTGACCACGCGCCGACTAACGGCGGCGCCCAACAAGAACACCGCCAACGCAGCCCAGCCCCACGCGGGGATCCGCCGCTCCCGCAGCGCGATGGTGGCGGCCTGGGCCGGATCGGATCGGGTCCACGCGTTCCACGGCGCGAGGCCAACCCGCGGCATGCCCCGAGACTCGACGTACCCCGGCCAGCGACCGGTGACGCCCAAGCCCGCACTCGCCTCCGAAGCGTACTTGTTGGGGCACATCCGGGAAAGAAGCTTGTCCGGCTGAACGCCCCGGGGATCGTCGCGCTTGCCCGGACAAACGAACGCAACTCGAGAGTGTTGTCCCCAGCTGCCCGAGCGTACCCGGATGCGGGGATGCTCGTCCGTGCCCGGCGACACGCCCACCGTTTCCTCGACCGCTGGCGTGACCACGGCTTCGACCTCAGCCTGGGCAAAGGCTCGATACGCGCGCGCGGGGCCGTCGGCGAACTGGAGCTCCGCGATGCGATGAAGCGCGCGCTGCATCGCGTCCGCGTACGTCTTCGGCGTGTAGCCGCGGTTGCCGTCGGGTTCGATGTAGTCGTTGAACGGGATGTCGAACGGCCCGTAGCCGTCGATGGTGATCGCCGTGATCTGAAACGGATGGATGCCGTGGATCGGACCGCTGTAGGCCCAGCCGCGGGCATTCGACCCCGCAGCTTCGTGCCGGGCTCCCAGCACGCCGGCCGCAGGCACGAGCAGGGCCATGGCAATCGCCGTGGGCAGACGCGCGCGTGCACCCACGCGGCTGGAGATCAACGCGCCCAAGAGCAGCACCGGCAAGGCCCAGGCAGCACCGGGGAACGCGACGATGAGGCTGCCCATCGCGGTGCCGGCGGCGGCCACGAACACCGCGCTCGCAACGATGACCAGCGCGGCCGCACTCCAGCGCGCGGGGCCCAGCGCGGTGAAGTCGATGCTGCCTCTCGTCCAGTCGCGGGCGAGCGAGATCAGACACGCCAGCACGAGCAGCACGATCGGAAGGCCCCAGCCGCGATCGAGCGGCAGGACGGCACCGGCCAGCAAGGCGCCGGTGCCCGTGACGGCGACGGCAGCGGCTTTGGAGGTCCGCGAGACTGGCTCCAACGAAAACACGCGCGCCGGTTGTAGCAGGTCCCCACGGCGCCCGCCTGCGGGAGGCCCCAGGTCTGTTACTGTCACCGCCATGGCCGCGAGCCCGTCGACCCGCCCCGCGTCTGGAGAGTTGCCGCTGCTCCCGCTGCGCTCGATGTCGCTGCTGCCGAGCCTGCCGCAGCCGATTGAGCTCGGGCGCAGCGCCTCGGTCAGCGCCGTCGAACGGGCCCGAAGCCGCCCTGAGGGCGACCCGATGGCCAAGCTCGTCGTCGTCGCGACGCAGCGCGACCCGCTGATCGAACGCCCTGAACTCGACGACCTCTACCCCGTCGGCATCCTCGCCGAGGTCACGCAGGCACTGCACGGCGTGCCCGGTCGCATGACCGCGATCGTTCGCGGCCTCCACCGGGTCCGCCTGCTCGGGCTGCACCGCGGCGCCGACGTCACCACGATCTCTTTCCAAACGGCGCACGAAAGCATGGGCGACCCCACGCTCGCGTACGCACTTGCCGGTGCGCTGCAGGACCTGGTCAAGCAGCACGACGAGTCGCTCCCTGCCGCCTCGAAGAATCGCAACCGTGCCCAGTCGCTCGCGGTTCTGGGCGCAGAGCGCAGCCCCGGCACGATCTGTGACCTCGCAGCCACCCACGTCGAGCTCGAGCCCGACGAGGCGATTGAGGTCCTGATGGAGCTTCAGATCACCGAGCGCTTGCGCAAGTTGATGGAGCGCATCAGCCATCGGATCAACATGCTGCAGGTCAAGCGCGACCTCGACAAGCACGTGCGCGACCACCTCAGCAAGCACGAACAGGAGGCCCTGCTTCGGCACAAGCTGCGCGCCATTCAGTCGCAGCTGGGCGACGAGCGGGACGAAGACCGCTGGCTCGAAACGCTCGCCGGCCGCCTCGACGCCAAAGCGCTGACCGATCACGCCAAGTCCGAGGTCAAGCGTGAGGTCGAGCGGCTCAAGCGGATGAACCCGCAGAGCCAGGAGGCGAACATCGCCCGCACGTACCTCGAGCTGATGGCCGACCTGCCGTGGGGCGACGCCGACGCGACCGAGGACAAGCTCGACCTCGCCAAGGCCCGCGCCCTGCTGCAGCAGGAGCACTATGGCCTCGACAAGGTGAAGAAGCGCGTCATCGAGTACCTCAGCGTGCGCAAGCTGGCGCCGAACAAGCGCGGTCCGATCCTGTGCCTCGCCGGGCCCCCGGGCGTGGGCAAGACCTCACTCGCGCGGTCGATCGCCGACTCCCTCGGGCGCACGTTCGTCCGCATGTCGTTGGGGGGCGTGCGCGACGACGCAGAGGTCCGCGGCCACCGGCGTACGTACGTCGGCGCCCTGCCCGGTCGACTCGTTCAGCTCATGCGCAAGGCCGGCAGCACGAACCCGGTCTTCCTGCTCGATGAGATCGACAAGCTCAGCGCGTCCGAGAGCCGAGGCGATCCGGCCTCGGCCTTTCTCGAGGCCCTCGACCCCGAGCAGAACGACACCTTCGAGGACCACTACCTCGCAACGCCGTACGACCTGTCGAAGGTCATCTTCATCTGCACGGCCAACGACGTGTCGCGTATCCCGCTGGTGCTGCGGGACCGCCTCGAGTTCATCAACCTCACCGGCTACACGCTCGGCGAGAAGATCGCGATCGCCCGCGACTACCTCGTGCCCCGAGCCCTCAAGGAGCACGGTTTGGGCGCGGGCGCCGTCGACTTCGAAGATGCTGCGTTCGACTTGCTCGCCAGTCGCTACACCCGGGAATCGGGCGTTCGAAACCTGCAGCGCAGCATCGAAGCCATGCTGCGCGATGTTGCGATGAACCTCGTCGAACGCGGCACCAGCGACGGTTCCACCATCACGCTCACCCCCGCGGATGTGGAGCGCGTCATGGGCCCACCGCGCTACCACGAAGACTCGGTCGACGACACGCCACCGCTGGGCGTCGTCACCGGGCTGGGCTGGACGCCGACCGGCGGTCGCCTGCTGGTGGTCGAAGCCGCGACCACCCCGGGCGAAGGCAAGCTACGGCTCACCGGGCGCCTCGGTTCGGTCATGAAGGAGTCCGGCCAAACCGCGCTGAGCCTGATCCGCAGCCGCGGTGCCTCCTTCGGTGTCGACCCCGGCGTATTGCGCAAGCACGACCTGCACGTGCACGTGCCAGCGGGCGCGGTCCCCAAGGACGGACCCAGCGCCGGCATCACGGTCACCACAGCGGTCGTCTCGATCCTCACCGGGCGACGCGTCCGCAACGACGTCGCCATGACCGGCGAGGTCACGCTACACGGCAAGGTTCTCGCGATCGGCGGCGTCCGCGAGAAGGTGCTCGCGGCCCACCGCGCTGGCGCAACCACGGTGATTTTGCCCGCGCAGAACCGCAAGGACGAGGTCGACATCCCCGACGCCGTCCGTACGGACCTCACCCTGCACTACGTCGACCGGGTCGAACAGGTGCTCGAGATCGCCTTGCTCGAGCCCGAGCCCGTCGAAGCGGCCAGCTGAGCGCGGCGGCGCGCAGGTCACGATGGACGCCGAACGGTTCGCGCGCCTCGACGACCGCCTCGCCGCGCTGCTCGAACATCCGGCTGAAGCCCGTGAGGCGCTCGCGCACGCGCAGTCCGTCGATGAACCCGCATTGCTCGAGGACCTGCTCGCGCTGCTCGCCGCAAGCGAAGCCGAGGGACCCCTCGACGACGCTGCTCCCCTGCCGCCCGCGCCCGACGACCCCTGGCTCGGCAGTCGCGTGGGGCCCTACCGCATCGACGCCGCCGTCGGCGAAGGCGGCATGGGCCGGGTCTACCGGGCACGGCGGGTCGACGGTGCGTTCGAGGGGACCGTCGCGATCAAGCGGATTCGCACCGACGGACTCACGCCGCGCCTGCGCGAGCGATTTGCGGCCGAACGACGAGCGCTCGCCGCAATCGAACACGGCTGATCGACGCCGGCACCCACGAGGACGTGCCGTACGTCGTCATGGAGTTCGTCGAGGGGGCCTCGCTGCTCGAGCACGCGGAGCAAGCCTCACGCGCGGCTCGGCTGCTGCTGCTCGCCGCGCTGTGTGACGCAGTCGACCACGCGCACGGAAGGCTCGTCGTGCACCGCGACCTCAAGCCGTCGAACATCCTCGTCCGCGCCCACGGAGCGCCGGTCCCGCTCGACTTCGGGATCGCCAAGCTGCTGCGCGACGACAGCGACGTCACCCGCACGGTCGAACGGGTCTTCACGCCGCGCTGGGCTGCTCCCGAGCAGCGAGACGGGGGGTTCGTTGGGCCGGCCGCCGACGTGTACGCGCTCGGGCTGCTGCTCGAGCGGATCGCCCTCGGACCGCGACCGCCCGAAGCCCCGCACACCCCACAGCATGGACGAGGAGACCTTCGCTTCGTCCTGCAGCGCGCGCTCGCGCCAGCTCCCGCGCAGCGATACGGCAGCGCCGCGGCCCTCGGCGCCGATCTTCGCGCGCTCGCGCGGGGCCGCCCCGTCGCCGCCCGAGAAGGTCGGC
>CAYSPB010000566.1:2212-4703 GCA_964432695.1 uncultured Nannocystaceae bacterium | reverse complement strand
GTCAGGGCGGTGAAGAGCATGGCCCTCTGACCATGCTGGTGCGCGGTTGGCTCACCGTCTCGTGCTGCGTGGCCCAGAGCGCGCGGGCGCGGGCCTTCGCTTCGTCGGAGGCCGTGGACTCCCGGCATGCCGCGTCGATGGCTGCGGCTGCGAAGAGGAGCGCTTCGTCCACGGTGAACGTGAGGTCGTCGTCTTCTTCGTACAGCTCGACGAGCTTGGACGCCCGGCGGTAAGCGTCGGCGACGATGGATGCGGCCTCGCTACGCATCGCCAAACTTCTCTCTGCACTCGCGCTCATGGGCCGCAAGCACGTTTCGGAGGTCGATGACGGTGGCGAACCGGCGCCCTTGGGGCCTCTCCTGCACGCGGAGGATGAGTTCACCGATGCTGGTGACCAGCATGGTCCAGCTGTCGACCCACCTCGTCATGCCGTCGGCGCGCTTGCGCTGGCGTTCGGCCTCGGCGGCTTCTTCCTTGGCCCGTCGCTCCCAGAACGCGGCGAGCTCGGCGTGGCCCCGGCGCATCACGAGCCTCCCTCTTCGTTCAGTTGCCCCGTCAGTTGCTCGACCTTTGCGCGGAGACCAAGCACCTCGTCGATAAGGTCGCCACCGGTGGCCTCGAACGCGTTTTCTAGGGGCTCAAGGGTTTCGCGGTCGTGCTCGGATTCAAGGCGCAGGCGCCTGATCTCGGCGAACAGGTCGGCGATGGTCTCGGAGAGCAGATTTTGCAACGCATGGGTCAGAGCTTTGACCCGCGCTCGTAGCTTCACGGTCTCGATGGCTGGGGACATCGTGCTCTCTCCATGCTGATTGTTGGTGTCGGTCACACGGCCTCGGGCCCGTCCCCTTGCGGGGTACGGGCTGGGGCGCGTGCTGGCGGCAGGCTCAGCGGCGAATGGCGGCGGCATCTCGTGTCGCGGTCAGCAGGGGCAGAAACACGGTCGCCCCGGTCAACTCGCTCAGGCCAGCCCTGGACTCGTGGGGGTCGTGGAACATGCTGAAGCCTTCGAACACCACCGCATGGTCTCCCCCTCGGGGGCCCCGCCCAGTGGCGATCCACATGCCGATTCCCCCTTCCAGGGACTGCAACATCTCGCCATCGCCGCAGGCTAGGAAGCGCAGCGTGTGGTAGCCGCGATCGAGCGCCCAGTTCGCAAGGGCCCCGGCCCAGGCGTAGCCGTGCTCATCAACGAAGTCAGGCACATCGTCGTACGGCACGCCCAGCACCATCGCCACGCAGCAGCGGAGGCAGTCGCTACGCGTACGCTGGTCGACGCGGAGACCGGCCAGGTCGAACGCCGCGTCCGCAACGTGGTCAGCAAGTGGCTTCGGGCCATCGTTCAGCCCGATGCCCTGACGGACAGCGGTCTCGTGAAGAGCGGGCGCCACTCCGAGCATCCACGGTTCTCCCGCGTGGTACGCCAACCAGGCGTTGCGCATCCGGGCAAGGGCCCACCATGGGACCTTCCTTCCGCTCTGCTCCTGCAGCCGCTTGCAAAGCCGGTACGCGTCCTTGAAGGCGATTTTTGCCTGAGCCTGCGCCGCCGTGATGCATTTGCCCAGCCCCCGCTTAGCGTCAGCCATCGGAGGCAACCTCGGGCTCCAGTCCTTGTCCATGGAGGATGGCGGCACCTTGGCGTACTAGGGCCTGAAGCAGCAGCACCCCTGCTTCCCTTGCGAGGCGCGTCCACTGCCCTTGCCCGTTTCGGACAGCGAGCTCCCCCTCGGAGAGCCGCACATGCGTCGGTTCCTCGTGGACTACGAGAGACGCGGGAACGCGGTGGACGGGCTCACTGCATGGGATGCTGTTGCCGATATGCGCCGTGCCGCCGGCCTCCACGTAGCCAGTCCGGAAGCGCAGGCAGACAGCATCAGGCTCCTCGGGAAACTCAAACCACTCCCCCTCCTGGAGCCCGCTGTACGTCGTCACCGACGGGTCGGGCTCCGGCTCCACGGGGGTAGGCTGGGTGAGGAGCGTGACGGAGTCAGCCAGCTTCAACTCGTCCACCGTGACCTGCTGGCCAGCGCGAGGCCCGGACAAAAGCACGGCTCTGGTCCGTGATAAGCGATGCCCGCGGACGCCGAGGCACTCGTAGTCGCTCCCGATGGGCACGTCTGCGAACGTCGCCCCGCGCTTCGGTGCGGGCGGGGTGCCGATGATGTGGGTCATGACGCACCGCCGGTCTCGGCCTCCACGGCCACTTCTGCGACGAGCGGTGTGTCCCCGGCTTCGCGCCGAATCTTCCGCCCAGCGCAGACCACCTTGGCGATTTGCTCGCTGTCCTCCCCGGCCGCCCCGTACAGGAAGCCCCGGACGTATCCTTGCGGCCCTTTGTCGGGCAGCACTCGGATAAGGGCATTGACCCAACTCCGAACGGCGTCCACCTCCAGCGTGGTGACTGGGCCGTCGCTTGCGACCCATGCGACTACGTTTTCTACGTTTTCTTCGTTCATTCGTCTTCTCCTCGTTTCGGTGGTGCCAGGTGCGGGTG
>CAYSPB010000566.1:0-2112 GCA_964432695.1 uncultured Nannocystaceae bacterium | reverse complement strand
ACCTCCCATCATCGCTTCGAGCCGAGCCTCGGTTTCCCTGCGGTCCTGCCAGGGCAGAACTGCGTCGTAGGGGTCCACCATGCCCAGGGCGACGCCGCGCTCCTGGGTGCGCTCAAGCTGCCGTCGGAGCGCGTCACGCTCCTGTCGGAGACAGCGAGCGTGGGCTTGAAGGCGGGCGTGCGCTCGCTGTCGCTTCACCGCCATCCGCTCGGCGCGATCGAGTTTCGTGCGGAGTTTCTGGATTTCGCTCGTGCTCATGACTCACCGTCCTCGGTCTGCACGGCCTGATAGGCCTTGACCGCACTCCGCAGTGACGCGGGTACCTCGAGGTTGTCGACGAACCTGGCGACCGCGCTGTCGAACTCGCCCGCCTGCTCCTTCGCCCGAAGCTCCTGGACTGCCCAGGTCCCCTCACGGCCGCCGCCGGCTCGCATGTACGCCCGGTGCTCTTCGTCGCTGAGGGGCCTACCGTCCACCGTGGGCGGCGCGGCGGAGATCCGGCCCGAGGAGCGCCGGCGACCCGCTTCTCGCTGCCAGGAGTCCAGCAGGGCCGCCCAGGCGCCCTCCTTGCCCGACACGAACAGGGCGGAGAGCTTCCGGGGCTCCAAGCCGTGGCGCCCCTTGGTCTCGTGGTGGCGCGCCATCTCCCGCCCGGCGTGGAGCACGACCTCGAGCACGACCTCGGAGCCGTGGGCGTCGAGCGCAGCTTGGAGCCCTGACCAGCGGTGTGCGCCGCTGGTCGGGTCGGGCAGGTGCACGCCGGACTCGGGGGTGCTCCCGGCGTACAGCGGCGCCCACCGGGGCAGCAGGACTTCGAGGCGCCACGCGTTGGGGTCGACCTGACCTCGCGACGACGACGACGACGACGACGACGATGACGACGCGGCGGGCTCGCCGGCTGGCTGTACCGTGGAACCACGCTGTTGTTGTTGTGGTTCATGGTTGGTTCCTATAGAGAGGCGATGGACGCTAGCGTCCGCTTTTGATGACGCTAGCGTCCGCGCGGACGCTGGCGTCCGGACGCTGGCGTCCGCTTTTGTGACGCTAGCGTCCGCTTTGATGACGCCAGCGTCCGCGGGTTCGGACGCTGGCGTCCGCGGATTTTCGTCCTCGATCACCGTTGCGTCGGGGTGCGGAGCGCCCGTCGGGCCCTCGTGGCCGGTGTGCGCGGGGACCCCTGGGGGGTCGCAGAGGTGCCACCCGGGACGGCCCGCCTCGGCCGTCGCAGGCGCGATCCAGCCGAGGTCGCGGAGGCGCGACAGGTTGCGGCGACACGCACGCTCCGACATCCCCGTCTCTGCCGAGAGCGTCGGCACCGAGGGGAAGACGAAGCGCTTCCCACGGCCCGCGTAGGCCCACAGGACCGTGAGCAGGATGCGGGCCATCGGCGGGATCGTGGCGTCCCGCAGAGCCTCCTTCGGGCACTCCGCCATCGCTACCTCCCGCCTCCGAGCTGGTGAGTCTTGGTGCCCGTCGGGATGAGCAGCAGCACCGTCAGGATGCTGTGCGAGAGGTCGCCGTGCTCAGGGCCGTCGGCCATGGGCTCCGGCGTGGGCTCCGGCCTGTAGCGCGGCACGGGCGTGTCGTGCAGCAGCCAGCCACGGCGTCCGTCTTCGGTCGCAGGGGTGAGCCACCGCTTTTCTCGCAGCTCCTTGAGGTGGCCGCGAAGTGCCCGCTCCTTGAGCCCGCACGCCTCACCGAGGGCGGGGCGCGACGGCCACACGAAGCGCCCGCCGGATTCGGGCACAAAGCTCCACAGGACGGCCAGGACAACCTTCGCGCCGGAGCGGAGGTCGGATGCGAGGGCTTGCTCGGGTGCTTGCGCCATCGGTCAGGCCCCCCGTCCACGCTTGATGAAGGCCTCGATCTCCACGTCGGAGAGGAGAAGGAGCGGCGTCAAGAGGGCGACCGACAGCCGCTTCGCCAGGCTGGTGTTCCGCTCCCCCGTGGACAGAAAGCCCAAGAGGAATGCGCGCACGCAGTGGGGCTCCTCGGAGCGGGGCGGCCCGGCTCGACGCTCGGGTGGTGTGGTGACGGTGGTCTCGCTTGTGTTCATCGTGCTCTCGTCGTCGTGTCGTCAGGCCGCGCGCAGGCACGGCAGGGTGAGTTGTT
>CAYSPB010000565.1:1920-4704 GCA_964432695.1 uncultured Nannocystaceae bacterium | reverse complement strand
CAGGCGCTCTACGACGAGGCGGTCGCAAAGCACCCCGGAGCGAGTTCATGAGCGACGCACGCCTCGACGTGATGAACGCCCTGCTGCGCGAAGCGGGGGCGGATGTCGCCAGCCGCGACGACCTGCGCGCCTTCGCAGCCGCACGGGGACTGATTGGCGACGACCTCGACGCCGTCGCGTCGGTTGGTGCGGAGCGCTTCCTCGTCTACCGTCAGCTCGTACACAACCGAATGCGGAACGCGATTCGCGACTTTCTTGAGCGCACCAGCGCTCGACTCGGTCGCGCCCGGCTGGTCGCCGACTTCACCGGGTTCATGCACGAGCGCGCCGCGGCCTCGCCCTACCTTCGCGACGTTCCAGCCGAGTTCGTCGCTTGGGTCACGCCACGCTGGAAGGCCGACGACGCCCTGCCCGACTACCTCGTCGACCTCGCGCACCACGAACTGCTCGAATACGACATCCGCAACGACCACCGCGGTGGAGAATCAGCCACGGGCCTCGAGCTCGCGCTCGACAAGCCGCTGCGCTTCGACTCCGCCGCGAGGCTGATGCGCTATGACTACGCGGTGCATCGCCTGCCGCCAGGCACCGATGACACGTCGGCACCCGAAGAGGTCCCAACCCGGCTCCTGGTGTACCGCGATGCGAAGTCTGCGGTGCGCTATCTCGAGCTCACGCCGCTGGCCCACGCGGTCCTCGAGCAGCTCATGGAACACGGCCTCGCGGTGGCAGTCGGCCTGCAGGCGGCCTGTGCCTCACTGGGTGAGCCGCTCGACGACGACCGACTCGCCACCACGGCAACGCTGCTCGCCGACCTCGCCGAGCGTGGCGTGCTTCTCGGGGCCGAGCCCGGCTGACGTGGCCCTCGTTTGCGAGCGGCGAGTGCATCGCCGACAATCACGGTGTGACCGGCGAGGACAAGTGGACGAGCATCGGCGAGGACATGCGCATCGAGGGCGCCGTGACGACGGGCTCGCCGCTCGTGGTCGAAGGTGAAGTCGTCGGCGACGTCACCACGCCGCGGCAGATCGAAGTCGCCGAAGACGGCATCATTCGCGGTGCCGTCCGGGGCGACGAAGTCATCGTCGCCGGCAAGATTCAGGGCCCCGTGACCACGACCGGACGCCTGCTCATCCTCGCCTCGGGCGCCGTGCTCGGAGACGTCGCCGTGAAGAGTATCTTGGTCGAAGAAGGCGGCAGCCTGACCGGTCGCTGCAAGATGGGTTGACCGGCCAGGGCTCCACACCGGAGCGGCTCAGCTCTCGATGAGCACGAGCAGGTCGCCAGCTGCGAGGTGGTCTCCTTCGTCGACCTCGAGTCGCTTTACCGTACCGGCCACCGGAGACGCCACGACGGTCTCCATCTTCATCGCGCTGAGCACGACCAGCGCGTCGCCGACCTCGACCTTCGCGCCAATCTCGGTCCGCACGTCGAGCACCGCCCCGGGCATGGGTGCACCGACCGAGCCCGGGTCGCTGGCATCGGCCCGCTCGCGCACCACGACCTCGGTCTGTGCCGACTCGTCCGGCACGCGGATGGACCGCGGACGACCGTTGAGCTCGAAGTAGACCATGCGGTTGCCGTCGTCATCGAGTTCGCCGAGGGCCTTGAGCTTGATGATGAGCGTCTTGCCGCGCTCGATCTCTACCGAGATTTCTTCTCCGACCTCCATCGGCGCCAGGAAGTTGCGCGTGGGCAGGACGACGACGTCGGCGTACTTGTCCCGGAACGCCCGATACTCCTCGAAGACTTTCGGATACAGCGCCGCGCTGATGACGTCGACCTCGCGGATGTGGGGGCCGTGCGTCTCCCGGAGTTCACGGCGCATTGCATCGAAGTCGGCCGGGGGCAGCGATGCGCCCGGACGCCCGTCGAACATCTCGCCGCCACGCACCACCTTGGCCTGCAGCAGCTCGGGAAACCCACCGTGCGGATGGCCGAGCGAACCGCGAAGGAAATCCACGACCGACGACGGGAAGCTCAGGGTCTCAGCCTGCTCGACGACCTCCTCCTCGGTGAGGTCGTTTTGGACCATGAACTGCGCGAGGTCGCCGACGACCTTGGAGGACGGCGTCACTTTGATGATGTCGCCGAGCAAGCGATTGGCCGACGCGTAGGCGCGCTTGATCGCAGGCCACCGCTCGGCGAGGCCCAGCTGGTTCGCCTGGAACTGCAGGTTCGTGTACTGACCGCCCGGCATCTCGTGAAAGTAGACGTCGGCGCTGCCGCTCTTGAGGCCCGACTCGAACGGCGCGTACAGGCGGCGAGCCTGCTCCCAATAGTCCGAGAGGTCCTGGAGGCCTTGCAGAGACAGCCCCGTGTCCAGCTCGGTGCCCTGAAGCGCTGCAACGACCGCGCCTACGGCCGGCTGAGACGTGAGACCCGCCATCGCCTCGAGCGCGACGTCGACGACGTCGGCCCCCGCCTCGGCACAGGCCAGCATCGAGGCCACGCCGGCCGATGCCGTGTCGCGCGTATGCACGTGAATCGGCGTGTCGGGGTACGCCTTGCGCAGCGCACCGACCAGCATCGTGGCGGCCTTGGGCTTGAGCAGGCCCGCCATGTCCTTGATCGCGAGCACGTGCGTCCCCATGTCGACGAGCTTGCCCGCAACGTCGACGTAGTATTGCAGGCTGTACTTCGTGCGCGACGGGTCGCTGACGTCGCCGGTGTAGCAGACGGCCGCTTCGACGATGCCCCCGGCTTCCCCGACCGCGTCAATGGCCAGCTGCAGGTTTTCGATGGAGTTGAGGCAGTCGAAGATGCGGAAGACATCGACGCCGA
>CAYSPB010000565.1:0-1910 GCA_964432695.1 uncultured Nannocystaceae bacterium | reverse complement strand
TGTCGTGCGGTACGCACGAACCGACGTACGACATTGTCGGGGTAGTTAGTGTAGCCGACCGCGTTCGCTCCGCGGAGCAGCATCTGGAACGGAATGTTCGGCACCAGTTCGCGCAGTCGCTCGAGGCGGTCCCAGGGGCACTCGCGCAAGAACCGAAGCGCCACGTCAAACGTCGCTCCACCCCACATCTCGAGGCTGTAGGCCTTCGAGAGAGTCTGGCTGGTGATCGGCGCGACCTTGGCCAGGTCCATCGTTCGAACGCGGGTCGCGAGCAGCGACTGGTGCGCGTCGCGCCACGTGGTGTCCATGACCAGCAGTCCCTGGTGCTTGCGAATCGCCCGCGCAAACGCCTCGGGCCCGTCGTCGAGGAACACCTTGCGCCAGCCGTCCGGCGGTGCGCCGAGCGGGGCCGGTGGGGGCTCGGGCGCAACCTTGGCGGGCGCGGCCCCCGAGATCCATGGCGTCGACGGGCCGTTGACGATCACGTTGCCCAGGTACGACAGCAGCCGCTGCCCCCGGTTCTTGCGCCGCGGGAAGCGGAACAGCTTGGGCGTGGACGCGATGAACTCGGTGTCGATGTTGCCGCCGAGAAACCGCGGGTGCGTCAGCACGTTCTGCACGAACGGAATGTTGGTCTTCACCCCGCGAACGCGGAACTCGGCGAGCGAGCGGTGAAGTTTCTGCGCAGCGCCCTCGAACGTGGACGCCGTGCTGGTGACCTTGACGAGCAACGAGTCGTAGTGCGGTGAGATGGTTGCGCCGTCGTATCCGTTGCCTGCGTCGAGACGAATGCCGAAGCCGCTACCCGGACGGAACACCTCGAGGCGCCCCGTGTCGGGCTGGAAGCCGGCAAGCGGGTCTTCGGTGGTGATGCGGGCCTGAATCGCGTAGCCGCGTACGCTGACCGTGTCCTGCGAAAGACCGAGGTCTTCGAGGGTCGCACCTCCTGCGATGCGGATCTGGGATTGCACGATGTCGACCATCGTGACCTGCTCGGTGACGGTGTGCTCGACCTGGACGCGCGGGTTGGCCTCGATGAAGTAGTGCGCCTCATCGGCCCCGACGAGGAACTCGAAGGTACCCGCGTTGCGGTAGCCGACCTCGCCGGCGAGCTTTACGGCGTCGGCCGTGATGCGCTCGCGCAGCGACTGGCTGATGCCCACGCTCGGGGCAATCTCGACGACCTTCTGGTGGCGACGCTGTACCGAACAGTCGCGCTCGAACAGGTGCAGAACCTGTCCGTTCGCGTCAGCGAGGATTTGAACTTCGATGTGCCGCGGTCGCTCGACGTACTTCTCGATGAAGCAGGTGCCATCACCGAACGCGCTGGCGGCTTCGGAGGTGGCCCGCTCCAGGGCGTCGGCAAGTTCGTCTTCGGAGCGAACGACGCGCATGCCCCGACCGCCACCACCCTTGGCGGCCTTGATCATCAGGGGGTAGCCCGCGTCGTCCGCGAAGGCCTTGGCATCGTCGAAACCGGTGACCGGATCGGTGGTGCCGGGGATCACTGGAACGCCCGCCTCGATCGCGAGCGCGCGGCCGGCCGTCTTGTCGCCGAGGGCTTCGAGCACGGCGGGTGGAGGGCCCACGAACGCGATGCCAGCGTCTTCACACGCCTTGGCGAAGTCGGCCCGCTCGGAGAGAAAGCCATAGCCGGGGTGGATGGCGTCCACGTCGTTCTCGACGGCCACCCGAATGATGTCGTCGATGGCGAGGTAGGCACCAACGGGCGACATGCCTTTGCCCACCAGATACGCCTCGTCCGCCTTGTAGCGGTGCAGGTGAACGCGATCCTCATTGCTGAAGATCGCAACGGTCCGGATGCCGAGTTCGGTCGCTGCACGGAAGACGCGGATCGCGATCTCCCCCCGGTTGGCGCACATCAGCTTGCGGATCGGTCGAGAGCCTCG
>CAYSPB010000564.1:0-4714 GCA_964432695.1 uncultured Nannocystaceae bacterium | reverse complement strand
TGGCGTTGAGTCGCTGGGCGATGAGGTCGAGCATGCTGGTGAACTGCGAGAACACCAGGACCCGGTGACCCGAGGCCAGCAGCGGCTCGAGCAGCGCGAGCAGCTCGTCGAGCTTGGCCGAGGTGGTGCGTGGCTCGGGGGGCTCGACCGGCGCCAGTCGGGCGTCGCAGCAGATCTGCCGCAGCCGCAGCAGCGCTTCGAGCACGACGATACGGCTGAGCGCGAGCCCCTTGCGACGAAGGGCTTCCCGCACGTCGTCGCTGACCGCTCGGCGTACCGTTTCGTACAGCTCGCGCTCCGCGTCGGTGAGGACGACGGTGCGCACGACTTCCGTTTTCGGCGGGAGCTCGGAGAGCACCGCATCCTTGGTCCGCCGCAGCAGAAACGGCGCGGTCCGGCGCCGAAGGCCTGCGCCCGCATCCAGGTCCCCGCCACGCTCGACCGGGCGGGCATACGCTCGGTTGAACTGGGCCTGCGAGCCCAGCAGGCCCGGTGCGACGAAGCGAAAGATCGACCACAGCTCCAGCAGGTTGTTCTCGACCGGTGTACCGGTGAGCGCGAGTCGCTGACGCGCCCGAAGAGCCCGCGTGGCCTGGGCGATCTTGGCGCGTGGGTTCTTGATCGCTTGGGCCTCGTCCAGCGCCACGAGGTGGTACGCGGCATCGCGAAGGCCGTCGTCGCGCAGAAGCGTTGCGTAGCTGGTGAGGACCACGTCGAAGCTTTCGAGCTTTGCGACGGTTTCGGCGCGGTCTGGGCCATGGGCGGTCCCGACCCGCAGTTGTGGGGTGAACGTGGCCGACTGCTGTGCCCACGTTCCGAGCACGCTGACGGGCGCGACGACCAGACACGGCCGATCGAGGCGGCCCGCGTCGCGCTCGGCCAAGATGTGGACCAGGACCTGAACGGTTTTGCCCAGGCCCATGTCATCGGCCAGAACGCCGCCGCACCCGGTCCGCTGCAGCAGCTGCATCCATGCCACGCCGACCTTCTGGTAGTCGCGCAGTTCTCCTTCGAATCCGTCGGGGACGTCGGCGTCGTCAGGGCCTACACCGGCCCGCAGCGTTTCGCCCAGCTCGCGCAAGGAGGCGTTGCCGCGCCATCGGTCCACTTCGAGCTGGGTCAGCCACGCCGCGTCGTACGTCGAGGCGCGCAGCCGCATGTTCGGCCCACGGCTCGACGTGCTCATCGCGACGAGGCCGTCGAGAATGCGCTGCACCTTTTCCGCGTCGACCCGCAGCAAGGAGCCGTCGTCGAGGCGGAGGGTGATCGAGGCGCCGACGACGATGCGGTCGTGTTGCAGTCGGCCGTCGTCGATGGCGCGCAGCAGCACTGGTAGCAGGTTGACCCGCTTGATGCCCTCGGGGCCGTCGATGTCGACACCGAGCTCGAACGAGAACCATCCGCCGCCGGGTTCACCTTCTTCGTCGTCGACGTCGAGGTACCACGCGGACGGTTCGACGGGCGCGACTGCTTCCGGAGGCGTGCCGGAGCGCGACCAGCCGCGCGACTCCAGGACCGGGACGAGGTCCAGCAGCGCCAGCCATCCATCGGCGTCGAGCTGCAGCCGACCCTGCGCATCGGGATCGGGCAAGCCGAGCTCGCGAAGCATCGCCAGCGCGTCGCGCTCGGATTCCCGGTCGCGCTGCATGATCTGCAGCGTGTTGCCGTCCCAGTGCGACAGCTCGGAGCCGCCTCCGTGCAGGGGCACGCCCACGGGCCCATAGCGCAGCCCCACCGTCGCGTGCGGCCCGGCGTCGTCGGTGTGCAGATGAAGGGTTGGCGTCACCTCGACCTCAGGACGAACGACGCTGCCGTTCAGGGGCAGCGGAAGCTCGAGGGCGGACAGTCGCGCCAGGAAGGAGGCTTCGTACGCGACTTCGACCGACAGGCTCGGTGCATCAAACAACGTGCGGCGGAGCGGGGCGGGTAGGCTGCTGGGCGCATCGCCCACGGTTCCGTCCTCGGTGTCGAGAAAGACGGGCGGCTCGCACGGCACCACAATACGGTTTGGCGCCTCGACCTCGAGGATCAATCGCTGGCTCGCGTCGGGCTTGGGACGCCACCGGACGACGCAGGGGTCGGTGACGTCGTCTCTCCACCGCAGGCGTGGCCCGTCCCACTGTTGCCACCGAGCTCGCTCGGTCGCCAAGAACCGGCGCAGCAGTGCCGCCGAACCTGCGGTGGTGGGAAGCGACTCGTCGTCGCGCGGGCTGGCGACGCGCAGCGCGTGCCACAGGTCGAGGTCTTCGAGCAGCACGCCGGCGGGCACCACCGACTGGGCCGAGCCGACGACCAGCCTGGCGACGCGGGGCTTGCCGCGGCCGGCCTTGGGACCCACCCGCGGCTGAATGCGTAGGCGAAGCGCCCCTTCGGGGTTCTCCGCGAGGCTGATCAGGTAGCGGACTTCCCGGTCTCCGTCCTCGGGAAGCACGGGCGCGGGCAGGCGCGGCAGGATGCGAGGGGAGGGCGGCTCGGGCGGCCGTTCGAGCTGTCCGAGCAGCTCGTGCATGGCTTTGCGGGCCTCGACCTCGACGGTGAGGTTGGGGTCGGCAAGCGTATGGAGGGCCGCCGCAAGGTGGTGGCAGTCGTAGCGAACGTCGCAGGTGCACTGTCCGTGGACGACGGTCCGGCCGAGCTGGAACTCGACCGTCTCCACGCGGCCGGTGCCGACCTTGGCCGTGTACCAGCCGCGCATGCCGTCGGCTTCGGCACACGACTGAACCGCACCTTCACGCGCGAGCTGAAGGCCACGAGCCCAGGCGTCGGGGTCGAACTGCCGCGACAGAGCCGCGAGGTCGAGGTCGAGGTCACTCATGCTGTGCGGGGGTCGAGCGCGTCGGGGTCGATGCGGACGCGGGGGCGTGCAGCCGCGCCGGCGAGCAGGGCGGCGCATAGGCACGTGGCGACGACGGCGAGGCCGGGGGGCTCGTGGTCGATGAACTGCAGGCGTAGCCAGCCGAACGTCGCGGCGATCAACACGGCGCCCCAGCGCACGTGAAATGCGGGCGCGGTCGGGATGCCATCGACGCGGGCGCGCATCGCCTCGCCGAGCATGCCCAGCAGCGCAGACCCGCTGACCCCGAGCAGAGCCCATGGCGCAATGCCCTCGCCCTGGTTCGCAAGGGTCATCGCCAGCAGCGTGACTTCGATGAGTAGAAGCATCGCCGCACCACGAAGGGCCGTGGTGCCGAACGTGCGTCGGGTTGCGACGTGGACCGCGACCACCAATCCGAACAGGAAGGGGAGGCCGAGCGTGAGCGAGAGGAGCAGGCCCGCGATCACGTCGTCGCGCATCACGAGCAAGACGACGTCGATGATACTGAACCCGCTGTCGTCGTCGAGTGGAAGCAGGGCGCAGCCGAACAGCAGTGCGCCGAGGACTCCGCACGGCCACGGCAGGGCGGAGTCACGAAAGTCGCGGGTCGAGTTCGGCACGCGGCCCGAATATATCCCCGCTGGAGCGACTTTGCTGCTCGTGGACGCGGCGGTCTGCGCGAAGCCCTGGGGGCCGGTGTGGGTGCTACCCGTTCGGCTTGTAGTTGTGCCAGCCCAGACCGTTGCTGCGGCCCACGAGGTCGTTGTAGGCGCGGCTCATCTTGCCCATCGACCCTTCGACCATCCATGCCGCGGAACCGCCCAGCTGGCGCTTCTCGAAGTCCGTGTAGGGCTTGTTGTCCCGCTTGCGGCGCTTCAGCTCCTTGGCGGCCTTCAGATAGTCCTCGGCGCTGTCGACGAAGCTGTCGAACATCATGACCGAGTCCGCCTCGGACTCGTTGGCTTTCACATAGTCTTCCGCTTCGCTGACGGCCTTGTCGTACGCCTCGAGGACCTTCTCGAACTCGGCGAGGTCGAGGTTCTCCAGTCCGTGCACGTCGCCGACCTCCATCAGGTGCTTGGCCTTGGCCATGACGTTGGCGTTCTGGAACTGAAGCTTCCGCCCCATTTCTTTTTCGAGCTGGGCGAGGCGCCGCTCCTGCAGGCCGTCGTTCTTGTCGCTGACGACCTTGCGGAACGCTTGGTCGGCGGTCTGGAACGCCGCAAAGCCCGAGGCGAGGCCCTCGTGCATTTCCTTTGCCTTGGCGAACGCGTCGTCCTTGTAGTCCTCGTGGTCGTAGTACTCGTACGCGTCGTGGATCTTGGGCTGGATGGCTTGGTACGCAGCCAGCCAGGCATTCGCGGCGCCCTCGAGCGCCGGGTCATCGGGGTCGGCGGCGTTCGCGTTGTTGATGCCGTCGACGCAGCTTTGGTCCAGCTCGTGGTCGTAGAGCCCGTAGACATTTTTCTCTTTGCCCGTGACACCCGCTTCGATGTCGACCCAGCTCGCGTACCGGTCCGCCGAGTCGAGCACCGAGCCCGACGCGCCGTTGATGCACCCGATGTAGCCATCGAGCTTCATGCCGAGCTTGTCGTCCTCGGTCATGCCGGCCGCCGCGCTGCTGGCGTCGCCCGCCATCTCGGCGCCTTTTTCGAGCATCTCTGTCACCTGGTCGCAGCCTGTCAGGCCGATGGCGCACAGAACGAGGGCGAGGGAGTACCGTGGCATGCCCCGGTTGTACCAAGTGCCAGCAGTGGTGGAAGCGGTGGCGGTGGCGCGGACAGGTGCTCGCCGAGTCGAGCGGGCCTCGTACACTAGAGCCATGCCCGCCCGAACGACGCCCGCGCGCCCGGAAACCCCGGTCGGTGCGCTGTGGAACCTCAGCGAAAAAACCGCGGG
>CAYSPB010000563.1:0-4726 GCA_964432695.1 uncultured Nannocystaceae bacterium | reverse complement strand
TGCACAGCCGGTCGACGCGATCGAAGCCGAGGTGACGTCCGAGGAAAGTCTGGGCCCACACCGCAACCGGGTCGGTGTGGAACACGAACGCCTTCTTCGCGCGACCGTGGTAGCTGGCCACGTACTTTCCACCGTTCCAGGGCGAAGACCCCTCAATCACATCCGCGTCTTCGCGCTCGAGGATCTCGTGAACCTTGCGCTCGTCGTCGAAGAGTCCGTAGCGGCTGTCGAAGGGGGAGCGCGGCGTCTTGACCCAGACGATGCGACCGCCTTCGACCTGATCCTCGGTGTCCTCGGTACCCGGTGCAACGACGACGCACTCCACACCTGCCGCCCGTGCAGCGGAGAACTTGTGGTGGATGTACGTACGAACGCCCCCTCCATGCTTGGAGTAGGACTCGGCGACGTCGACAATCTTCATGGGGCGGAGCTTTCGGGGTGGGACCGACGGGGCGTGCGGTGCGGGGTTCGTTGCCCGCGGCCGCTGCGTTTCATGCTCGTTGCGCCGGTGGGTTCGGACCGGGGACGGAAACGTCCGGCTTCGGTCGCGCGGCGGAGCTTCGAAAAGGTGGTGTCGGTCGGGGGTCGCTCGATCACGTGGAGTCGACGGACCGGGCGCAGAACCTCGTGGAGGCGAGGAATCGGAACAGGTGAACAGGTGGGGGCGGAGCGCAGGACAGCGCTCGGTGGCGGGGGGATAGTCGCGGGTGGAGTCGCGCCGGATGCATGCGAATCGACCCGGATCCACGAAAAACTGGTGACTCTCATCACGAACGAGGAGGAATGACCCCGTCGAGGCGAGGATCTTCGCGCACCGCGCAGCTCGGCCCCAACATTGCGTGGAATCCACGCTCGTCGACGCTGCGCAACCGCCCAGCACGACCATGCGCGCGAGCGCGCGTCTTCCCCTGGCCCGGACGCGGCTGGATCAGTCTGTCAGCGCGCGAACGACTACCGGGAGCAGCTCGCCCGCCGGAGCATCGACGCGAACGTCGGCATGCGGATCGCCCCGCGTGGGGCCGAGATTGAGGATCCCAACCGCGATTCCGCGCTCGGAGGCTCGCCGGACGAAGCGATACCCGGAGAACACCGTGAGCGACGAGCCCACGACGAGCAGCGCCCCACCCCCCTCGACCATCGCGTACGCGGCGTCGACCGTGGGCTTGGGGACTGAGCCGCCGAAGAACACCACATGCGGCTTGAGCGGTCCGCCGCACGCCAGACAGGGCGCAACGTCGAAGCGCGCCGCCGCGTCGGCATCGATGTCGACATCCCCATCGGGTGCAACCGTCTCGACGTGGGCAACGAACCCTTCGTTGCGCTCCACCATCCGAGCGTGCACCGACGCGCGCGACTCGGTCGCGCCACACGAGAGGCAAATGACCTCGTGCAGGGTACCGTGCAGCTCGAGCGCTTCGGCCCCCGCCGCTTGGTGCAGACGATCGACGTTTTGGGTGATCAGCCCGGTCATGCGACCAGCGCGCTGCAACGCGGCCACGGCGTGATGCCCCGCGTTGGGTTGCGCCGCCGCGAACCGGGGCCAACCGATGGTGGCCCGCGCCCAGTACCGCCGACGAACGGCAGCGTCGGAGACGAACTGTCGGTGCTGGATCGGGTTGCGCGGCTTGTGGCGCGTCTGCGGACCCCGGTAGTCCGGAATGCCGGACTCGGTGCTGATGCCCGCGCCGGTCAGCACCGTGACCGCGCGGCCGCGCAGCAGCGCGACCAGATCTTCGAGCGAGCCGGACTCGTCCGTCACGGCTCTACGGTAGCGCGGCGAAGAACGCGGTGCCGCTCATCGCTGCGGGCGCGGCCGTACGGCGCGGTACTGTGGCGGCCACACCACGGCGGGGCCGTCATAGCCCTGGGCGATCGCGGCGTTGAGCGTGAGGTGCGGGTCGGCCAGGTGCGGGCGCGCCATGGCGCACAGGTCGGCGCGACCGGAGCCGACGATCGTGTTCACGTGGTCCCAGCCCTGGATCGCACCGACCGCCATCGTGGCGATGTTCGTGCGGTGTCGGATCAGGTCCGAGAACGGGGTCTGGAACATGCGGCCGTAGTTGGGCTGCTCGTCCGCGACGGTTTGCCCCGAGGACACGTCGATGAGGTCACAGCCGTGCGCCTCGAGCATCTGCGCGAGTGCCAACAGGTCCTCTTCGGACAGGCCGCCGGGCGCCCAGTCGCAGGCCGAGATCCGAACGGTGAGCGGTTTGTGCTCGGGCCACACCGCCCGCATCGCGTCGAACACCTCCAGCGGGTAGCGCATGCGGCCCTCGATACTGCCGCCGTAGCCGTCCGTGCGCTGGTTGGTGAGCGGCGAGATGAACGAGGCCAAGAGGTAGCCGTGCGCCATGTGCAGCTCGACGAGGTCGAAGCCGGCAGCGTCGGCCCGCTTCGTCGCGGCCACGAAGTCCGCCTTCACGCGCGCCATGTCGGCCTCGTCCATGGCCTTGGGCGTCTGGCTGCCCGCCTTGTACGGCAGCGGTGACGGAGCCAGCAGCGGCCAGTTCCCGTCCGGAAGCGGCTGGTCCATGCCCTCCCAGAGCTTCTTGGTCGAGCCCTTGCGGCCCGCGTGCCCGAGCTGGATGCCGACCTTGCCGCCGGAGTTCTCGTGGGCAAAGTCGGTGATTTGCTTCCACGCCTGCACGTGCGCGTCGGTGTAGAGGCCGGTGCACCCGGGGGTGATGCGCGCGTCGGCCGAGACGTTCGTCATCTCGGTCATGATGAGGCCCGCGCCGCCGACCGCCCGCGCGCCCAGGTGCATGCGATGCCAGTCGTCGGGCGTGCCGTCGGTGGCCGAGTACTGGCACATCGGGGAGACGACGACGCGGTTGATCACGGTCATGTCCCGCAGCGAGAACGGCGTGAACATGGGCGGCGGTGGCGGCTCGGCCGTGACGCCGGCCTGGCGCGCGAACCAGCGGTCGACCTGCTCGATGAAGCCGGGGTCGCGCAGCTTGAGGTTGTCGTGCGTGACCCGCTTGCTTCGGGTCATCAAGCTCATCTTCAGCTGCAGCGGGTGGTCGCTGCGGTAGCGCCGAATCTGCTCGAACCAGTGCCGGCTGGTCGTGGCCGACTTCTGAAGCTTGGCCACGTCCACCCAGCGCGCCTCCTGGTACGCCGACAGGGCCGCCTTCACGTCGTCCCCGTGATCGCGCACCGCCTGGGCCAGCGCGATGGCGTCTTCCATCGCCAGCTTGGTGCCCGAGCCGATCGAGAAGTGTGCGGTGTGGGCCGCGTCGCCGATGAGCACGACGTTGTCGTGGTGCCACGTGGCGTTCTTGACCCGCTTGAAGTTGATCCACGAGGATCGGTTCGCGAGCAGTCCGTGGCCTTCGAGGTCTTCGGCGAAGAGCTCTTCGCAGAACTTGATGCTATCCTCGACCGACATCTCGTGCAGGCCGGCCCCACGAAACGCCTCTTCGTCACACTCCACGATGAACGTGCTCGTCTCCGCGTCGAACGGGTACGCGTGGACCTGAAAGAGCCCGTGCGGGGTCTCGCGAATGAAGAACTTGAAGGCGTCGTAGACCTTGCGCGTGCCAAGCCAGATGAACTTGGCGGTGCCGTTGTCGATGGTGGGCCCGAAGTGCTCCGCCATGGCGGTGCGCGTCTTCGAGTTCACGCCATCGGCCGCAACGATGAGGTCCGCGTCGGCGAAGACGTCGATGCCGTCGACCTCGACCTCGAACTGAAGCTTCACGCCTACCTCTGCGCAGCGCGCCTGCAGGATCTGAAGCAGCCGCCGGCGGGCAATGCCCGAGAAGCCGTGGCCGCCCGAGCGGATCGTTTCCCCGCCGAAGGTGGTGTCGATCGCGTCCCAGTGCACGAAGTCTTCGCGGATGCGGCGGTGCGTTTCGGGATCCGCTTCGAGGAAGTGGCCGAGCGTTTCGTCCGAGAACACGACGCCCCACCCGAACGTCTCGCCGCCGCGGTTGCGCTCGAGCACGTGAATCTCGTGCTGGGGGAGGTGCTTCTTGACCAGAAGCGAGAAGTACAGACCCCCAGGGCCACCGCCGATGACGCCGATCTTCATGGACGTCGGCAGTCTACGGACCACCCCTTCGTTCGGCAGTGATGTGAAGCGGTGAGAACCTTCACGGTGTATGCTCCGCGCCATCATGGCGGCTCGTGCAGACCGAGGGCTGATCGTCGCGTTCGGGCTCTCGGGTGCGGCTGCGCTGGGCTACGAGCTGCTGTGGACGCAGCTGCTCACGGTGGCGCTGGGGCACGAGACGCTCGGCGTTCTCGGCGTCCTGGCGGGTTTCTTCGGCGGCATGGCAGCCGGTGCCGCGGTCCTGCACCCGCGGGTCAAGACACACGCCAGCCCGGCCCGCTTGTTCGCGACGCTCGAACTCACGGCGGCCGCGTACGCGGTGGTCTCTCCGTTTCTGCTGCACACGCTGGCGCAGATCCTTCCCGGGCGCCTCGGCGCGGCGGCGGGCAACAACGACGGCGCGGCCGGACTGGCGATCGCCCTCGTGGTCTCGGCGGTCACCTTGCTGCCGGCGACCTTCTGCATGGGCGCCACGCTGCCGGCGCTGGTCGAAGCCCGTCGTCGCGCCATGCGGGGCGAGCCCGACGGACGCGGCGTCGGCCGGCTGTACGCCGCGAACACGGTGGGCGCGATGCTCGGCGTGCTGGGCACCACGTACGTGTTGCTGCCCAGCCTCGGCGTACCGGTGGGCGCTGTGGTGCTCGCAGGACTCGGGGGTGCGAGCGCGCT
>CAYSPB010000562.1:0-4730 GCA_964432695.1 uncultured Nannocystaceae bacterium | reverse complement strand
CGGGCGTGCTTCCGGTCGAGCGCATCGTGTCACTCGGTGGCCCGCTCGTCTACCGCCCTCGGCTGCTTCGCGCGCGCATCGGCGCGTCGATCGACGACCTCACCGCGGGCCGCGAGCTGCTCAAGCCCGAGGGCGACACCCGCGTCGTCTCCGGGTCGATTCTGCATGGACGCGACGCCCAGGGCGAGATTCACGGTTACCTCGGCCGCTACCACCAGCAGGTCAGCGTGCTCGCCGAGCCGCACGAGCGCGAGTTCATGCGCATGGTGATGCCCGGCTTCGGTGTGTACTCGACGGTCCGAGCGTTCGTCGGCGCCATCCTGCACCAGGTTGCGCCCCGCAAGTTCGCGATGGATGCCTCGGCCAACGGCAGCCACCGCGCCATGGTGCCCATCGGCATGTACGAGCGCGTGATGCCGATCGACGTCATGCCCACGCACCTGCTTCGCGCTCTGTTGGTCAACGACACCGTGTACGCCGAAAAGCTCGGCGTGCTCGAGCTCGACGAGGAAGACCTGGCGCTATGCAGCTTCGTCTGTCCTTGCAAGAACGACTACACCACCGCGCTGCGTGAAACGCTGACGCTCATCGAGAAGGAAGGCTGATGGATTTCCTCCGCAAGATCTTCGACGCACTCGAGCCCAACTTCAAAAAGGGTGCCGAGTGGGAGCGCCTCTACCCGCTGTACGAGGCTGCCGACACCATTCACTTCTCTCCGCTGGACCGTGCCAAAGGCACGAGCCACGTGCGAGACGGCCTCGACCTCAAGCGCTTGATGCTGACGGTCGTCGCGGCCCTCATCCCGTGCGTGTTGTTCGCCATGTACAACACCGGCTACCAGGCAGCGCTGGCGGTCGAGGGTGCTGCGACGCGACTGGACACGTGGCAGGACATCGTCTTCTACGACATCCTGCGGATGCAGGCGGACTCGAACGACGTCATCGGCTGCATCGTCCACGGCGCGATTTTCTTCCTCCCCGTGTACATCACGGGTCTCGCGGTCGGCGGCCTCATCGAGGTCACCTTCGCAATTGTCCGCCGGCACGAAGTCACCGAGGGCTTCCTCGTCACTTCGCTGCTGTTCCCGCTGACGCTGCCCCCGACCATCCCGCTGTGGCAGGTCGCCTTGGGCATCGCCTTCGGCGTGATTATCGGCAAGGAAGTGTTCGGCGGCGTGGGCATGAACGTGCTCAACCCGGCACTCACCGGTCGCGCGTTCCTCTTCTTCGCCTACCCCGCCCAAATCTCGGGTGACCAGGTCTGGATCGGCGCCAGCAACCTTGCGGCCGACGGCTACTCGGGCGCGACCTACCTCGCGCGCGCTGCCGAGAGCGGCATGACGCAGCTGACCGACGAGGTCTGGATGAACTCCTTCATCGGCCTCGTTCCCGGCTCGATGGGCGAGACCTCGTTCATCGCCTGCGCCATCGGTGCGGTCATCCTGATCTTCACCCAGATCGGGTCCTGGAGAACGATGGCCGGCGTCCTCGTCGGAACGTTCCTGATGGCATCGCTGCTCAACGCGTTCCCATCGGACACGAACCCGATGTTCGCCATCCCTTGGTACTGGCACATCGTCATCGGGTCGTGGGCCTTCGGCACGGTGTTCATGGCAACCGACCCCGTCAGCTCGGCCTTCACCGAGAAGGGCAAGCTCATTTATGGGTTCGGCATCGGGGTCATGGTCATCCTGGTCCGCGTGGTCAACCCCGCGTACCCCGAGGGCATGATGCTCGCGATCCTGTTCATGAACATGTTCGCGCCGCTCATCGACCACTTCTTCGTTCAGGCAAACATCAAGCGTCGGGAGGCACGATATGGCCTTTAGTAAGAACTACATCGTCGGCTTCGCGGGCGGCATTTGCGTCTTCTGCTCCATCTTCGTGGCGGGTTCGGCCGTCGCGCTGAAGGACCGCCAAGACGTCAACGCGGTCGTCGACAAACAAACCCAGGTCCTCAAGGTCGCCGGCCTCGTCAAAGAAGGCGAAGCCATCGCGGCGGCTGAAGTCGGCAAGCGCTTCGAGGAGAACCTCGTCCCGCGCGTCGTTGACCTGGAGACCGGCAAGTACGTCGAAGACGCCGATGCGGCGAACTTCGACATGGACGCCGCGATGAAGGACCCCGCGACCAGCGAAGCGGCTCCAGCCAACGACGCCAAGGTCCAGCGGCTGCCCAAGCAGGCGCTCGTCTACGAGCTCAAGGGCGAAGGCGGCAAGATCGACGCCCTCATCCTTCCGGTCGAAGGCAAGGGTCTGTGGTCCACGCTCAAGGGCTACATCGCCCTGAAGCCCGACACGACCACGGTTGCCGGTCTCACCTTCTACAGCCACGCCGAAACGCCCGGTCTCGGTGGCGAGGTCGACAACCCCAAGTGGAAAGCCTTGTGGCCCGGCCGAAAGGTCTTCCCAGGCAAGGACGACTGGACGCCCAAGCTCCAAGTCATCAAGGGCCAAGCCGGCCCCGCCGCGGACGATCCGTACCGCGTGGACGGCCTCTCGGGCGCGACGATCACCAGCCGCGGTGTGACGCACCTGGTCCAGTTCTGGCTCGGTGACGAAGCCTTCGGCCCCTACCTCGAGAACATGCGCAACGGCGCAGGGAAGTAGCGAAACGACATGGCCAAACCGTCCAAAATCGTTCTCGACCCGCTCTTCAACGACAACCCGATCGCCCTTCAGGTCCTCGGCGTCTGCTCGGCGCTCGCCGTGACGACGAAGATGGAGACCGCGATCGTGATGTCCCTTGCGGTCATCGCGGTCCTGGTGGCGTCCAACGCCTCCATCTCGGCGATTCGCAACCGCATCCCCCCCAGCATTCGAATCATCGTTCAGCTGGTCATCATCGCGTCGCTCGTCATCATCGTCGACCAGGTCCTCAAGGCCTTCGTCTACGAGGTCAGCAAGCAGATGTCGGTCTTCGTCGGCCTCATCATCACGAACTGCATCGTGATGGGTC
Organism: uncultured Nannocystaceae bacterium; assembly: GCA_964432695.1. Classification (GTDB taxonomy): domain Bacteria; phylum Myxococcota_A; class Polyangia; order Nannocystales; family Nannocystaceae; genus CAJXVA01. The sequence goes on along the minus strand of CAYSPB010000562.1, from coordinate 1,775 downwards.
GCGCCGAAGCCTTCGCAATGCAGAACGGGGTCAAGGACTCCATCCTCGACGGCCTCGGCAACGGGCTGGGCTACTCGCTCATCCTGGTCGTCGTCGGCGCCTTCCGGGAAGTCTTCGGCTCCGGCTCGTTCTTCGGCATCCAGGTGCTCAAGCCTGTGACCGAGGGCGGCTTCTATCAGACCAACGGCCTGATGGTGCTCGCACCGTCGGCGTTCATCCTCATCGGCATCTTCATTTGGGTGCTGCGCACGTTCAAACCCGACCAGGTGGAGGCGGAGTAGTTCGATGGAGCATTATCTGAGCATCTTGGCGAAGACCATCTTCGTCGAGAACATGGCACTCGCCTTCTTCTTGGGCATGTGCTCGTTCCTGGCGGTCTCGAAGAAAATCGAGACGGCCATCGGACTCGGTGGCGCGGTCGTCTTCGTCCTCGCGGTCACCTGCCCGATCAACAACCTCATCTACACGCTGCTGCTCAAGGAAGGCGCGCTCGCTTGGATCAGCCCGAGCTTTGCCGACGTGAACCTCGAGTTCCTCACCTTCTTGACCTTCATCGGCAGCATCGCCGCGACGGTTCAGATCGTGGAGATGGCGCTCGATAAGTACTCACCGGCGCTCTACAACGCGCTGGGCGTGTTCCTGCCGCTCATCGCGGTGAACTGCGCCATCCTCGGTGCGTCGCTGTTCATGGTCGAGCGGGACTACAACCTCGCCGAGTCGACCGTCTTCGGAATCGGCAACGGCATCGGTTGGGCCCTGGCGGTCGTGGCGCTCGCCGCTCTTCGCGAGAAGATGCGCTACAGCAATGTGCCCGAAGGTCTTCGCGGCCTGGGCATCGCATTCATCCTCACGGGCCTGATGGCCATCGGTTTCATGGCGTTCTCGGGCATTCAGCTCTAGGCCACCTACGACGGAAGGAAAGCGAAGGATATGGACCCCACAATCATCCTCGGCGTCGGCATGTTCACGGTGGTCATCGTGGGCCTCGTCGTCGTCCTCATGGCGGCGCGTGCCAAGCTGGTGAACACCGAGGCTGTCACGCTGAACATCAACGGCGAGAAGGACATCAAGGTCCCCGCCGGTGGCACGCTTCTCAATGCCCTCGCGGCCGAGAAGATCTTCATCCCCTCGGCCTGCGGCGGCAAAGGCAGCTGCGGCGTCTGCACCGTCCACGTCAAAGACGGCGGCGGCGCGATGCTTCCCACCGAGGAAGCCCACATCAACCGCGGTCAAGCGCGCGAGGGCTGCCGCCTGTCCTGTCAGGTCAAGATCAAGCAGGACATGAAGGTGGAGATCGAGCCCGAGCTCTTCTCCGTCAAGAAGTGGAAGTGCAAGGTCATCTCGAACGACAACGTCGCCACCTTCATCAAGGAGCTCAAGCTGCAGCTTCCCGAAGGTGAAGCGGTGCCGTTCCGCGCCGGTGGCTACATTCAGATCGAGTGCCCGGCCCACGTGGCCAAGTACAAGGACTTCGACATCGGCGAGGAGTACCGCGGTGACTGGGACCGCTTCGACATGTGGCGCTACGTCTCCACGGTCGAGGAGCCCGTTGAGCGCGCGTACTCGATGGCGAACTACCCGGAGGAAGAGGGCATCATCATGCTCAACGTCCGGATCGCCAGCCCCCCGCCCCGCGCGCCCGAGGGCACGCCTCCGGGCATCATGTCTTCGTACATCTTCAGCCTGAAGCCGGGCGACGAGGTCACCATCTCCGGACCCTTCGGCGAGTTCTTCGCGAAGGACACCGACAACGAGATGGTCTTCATCGGCGGTGG
>CAYSPB010000561.1:0-4735 GCA_964432695.1 uncultured Nannocystaceae bacterium | reverse complement strand
CACGAGCTCATCGTGATCGACGCGCTCGACGACCGGCTCAGCCTCAGGCTCCGCTGCCGCCTCCGGCTCAGTCTCTGCTTCGGGTTCGGGCTCAGCCTCCGCTTCGGGTTCGGGCTCAGCCTCCGCTGCCGGCTCAGGCTCAGCCTCAGGCGCTGCTTCGGGCTCCGGCTCCGGCTCCGCTGGCTCGGGCTCAGCCTCCGCTGGCTCGGGCTCCGCTGCCGCTTCAGGTTCGGGCGCCGCCTCGGGCTCAGCCTCCGCTCCAGCGTCCCCAGCAGGCTCTCCGAACGACGCGGGGTCGACGGCTTCGAGTTCGCCCACCTCGCTCTGGAACCGAGCCACCGTCGGGTGATCAGGCGCTACGTCGACCGCGAGGCCGAGGAAGCGACGGGCCGTCGCAACGTCCTGGAACGACTCCCACGCAAAGCCACCCGCCGACAACGCCAGCAAGACCCGCTCGGCGGGGTCCTCCAGCGCCGCGAGACCACGCTCCGCGAGCGGAACGAGAGCATCGGACTGCCCAGATTCGGCGGCCGACTCAACCAGTTTGCGGAAGGCTGCAACGTTCCAGAGCGTCTCCTCACCGGTGCCCAACGTGCCTGCGCCATAAGCAAGGTCGAGCGCCTGATGGAAGAAGTACGCCGCCATCTGCGGGTTGTTGAGACGGACTTCCCAGACGTTGCCGAAGTGGCGAAGCAGGTCGACCTTCTCAGCGTCGGTCTCGAGCATCGAGACGCGTCGGTCTTGCAGCTTTTGCACGTGCTGCAGCTGGCCGAGATCGGCAAGCAGCTTCTCCGACAAGAAGCCCGCTTCGTGGTTGTGCGGATCGGCTTCGAGCGCCTTGAAGAGCAGCGGCAGCAGTCGGTCGTCTTCGGGCGACTCCTGCTGGAGAATGCGCGCAGCCTTGAGATACAAGGCGGAAAGCTGAGCACCACGGTTGGGCACCTTCGCGGCGAGCGGATCATCCTCGCCGGTCAGCGCCTTCAGCTGTGCGTACGCAGTCTCGACGCCGATCTCCCAGTTCGATCGGTCGTAGAGCGTCTCTTGGAAGCGTGCTTGATACGTCTCGTTGTCAGGCTCAGCTTCGGTCGCTGCACCGAGATGCTGCTTCGCATCATCGATGTTGCGAAGGTTCAGCTGCGCGGTACCGAAGTCGTAGTTGAGGCTGCCCGCAAGGGACGGGTCACGGTTGGCCTTGAGTTCGAGGCCCATCAAGCGCGTGACCATCTCGAGGTTGGCCATCACCTGGTAGATCTGACGCGCCCGGCGAAGCGCTTCGAGGTTGCTCTGATCGAGCTTGAACGCCTTTTGGTACGACTGCATCGCCCGCGCTTTGTCGAGGAACAGCTCCTCGCACGCGCGCGCGAGTTCGAAGTACGCCGCCGACTGCTCGGCCTTGTCGCTCGTGGCGCCGGCTTCCGCTTCGAGCTCGTCGATCACGGTCGACCACTCGTCGACCTCGCGAAGGCGTTGTTTGATCCGCTGGGTGAGTTCCATGTGGGCGCTATCCTTCGAGACTTACAGGGAAAACCCGCGCTCGAAACGTTGCTGGATATAACACGCGAAAAGCGTGCCCCACAAACGTCTACGGCCCGGTGCGTGGCCGATGGCGGTGCTGGAGATCGACCCGGTTCGATGACCACCGCCGCGGAAATTCTCAACCGCTGCGATGCGCCACCGGGCCGCTCGAACACCGTCACGATCCAAGTGTTCGAAGGGCTGAGCATCCGCGCATTGGAGATGCCCGAGAACGTGCCACCCGAGCCTACGAGCTATGCGTGCACTGTCTCGCCCGGCCCCCGATACCGCCGCGCGTGAGGCAGGATGGGCCGGCGCGGCCGGTGATCCGGCCGGCGAAAACCAACGAAAAGACGCGCCGAGCAGCCGCGAGCGCGGTGCTGGGCGCGTCTTGGTGACGCTGCTGCAATGAACGTCAGATGACGTCTTGCATGCGCGCAATGGTGCTGTTCGCAGCGCGCTTGAGGTGCTCGGGTACCTCGTTGCCGGCCTTCGTCAAGAAGCCCTGCAGCGCTTCGACGGCCTCCTTGCGCTGTCGAAGGTCGGCATACGCCATGCCGAGGCCGAACAGAACGTCGGGCATGTCGGGATCGATCGCCTTGGCGGTCTTGAACGATTCGACGGCGTCCTTCGGCTTGTTCAGCGCTCGTTGTGCACGGCCGAGTCCGTTCCACATGTCGGCGTCTTTGTCGTTGACCTTAACACCGGTCTCGAGAACCGCTTGGCCCACGTTTGCGTGGCCGTAGTCGATGTACATGTTCCCAAGAGACACGAACGACGCGCTGAACGTCGGGTCGACCTCGATCGCTTTGCGGAACGCCGAGTCGGCTTGCACGGGGTTGTCGAGCCGCTCGTAGAGCACGCCCATGCGGTAGCTCGCCTGGTGGTGGTTCGGGTCGAGCTTGATCGTCTCTTGGTACTTGGCGATGGCGTCCTTGTACTTGGTCTCTTTGTCGGCCTGCGACGAACCGGGCTCTTCACCTTGCGCCGCAGTCACGACGCCGAGCTTGAAGATGTAGTTCGGGTCCGGCGCGTCGCCCATGTTGTCGACGGCGTCCTGGAACGCTTTGGCGGCATCCACCAGCTTGCTTTGCTTCTGGTAGACGAGGCCCAGCGTGTAGTGGGCCTTGGCGTTCGTCGGATCGATCTCGATTGCTTCTTTGAGCGAGCGCTCGGCCGTAGAGGTGTTGCCCTTCTTCTCGGCCTTGATGCCTTCGTTCATCCGGTGCGTGGACTGAACCCGCTCGCGGCTTGCCAAATCGCAGCCGGGGGCGACTGCTGCAACGGAAACGGACAACGCGAAAAAGAGGGCGACTCGACTCATGGTTCTCAGGACCCCGGGGGAACGAACCGGGGCGACTCTGTAGCGGATGGTATCGGTGCCCTTCATAGGTGACAAGACACGTCGTCAACAGCGGGGAACGACCGGAGGCTGCTGGCTCATCGCGGGGCCTGTCGTCAGCGAGCAGGCACGAAAAAAGCGGAGCCCCGGGAGACTCCGCTTCTTCAGCATCGTGATGCGACTGGGGATCAGCCCGGTGCGAGCACGAACGGGTACGTAACGACCACGTTGCCGCCACCCTGAGGCTTGGGGAACTTCCAGCGCTTGACCGCTTTGGCCACGCAGTTGGCGACGTTCTTGTCCTTCAGCGAAGACTGAGCCACGACCGCGACGGGAACCTTCCCGGTGGGTCCAATGGTGAACTGGACCGCGACGCGACCCTTGAGGTTCGGGTCCTTGACGAGGCCCTGGTTGTAGCAGTGACGCACCTCGTTGATGTGCGCCCGGACAATCCGGCGAATGATGTCCTTGTCCAAAGCGCCTTTGACCTGCGCTTTTGCTTGGCGAACGCGAGGTACCCGCTTGCCGCGACCACCGAAGCCTGCACCCGAGCCACGTCCGTAGCCGGAACCGGTACCGCCGCCGCCACCCTTGCCGATGAGGCCAACGTTACCCAAGCCGATGGTGCCTTCACCGGTACCACCACCACCGCGGCCGGTACCGACGAGACCCAGACCGCCCACACCGAAGGCTTCACCCACCTCGGTGCCGGTCAGGCCGCCCCAGACGTCTTCGTCGTCGTTGCCGACCGCGAAGGCGCCGCCGTAGGGCGAGGCAAGGAAGTGGCCGCTTTCGCTGGCCATCATGCCCAGAATACCGGCCTGACGAGCCTGCATGTCGGGGTCGAAGTTCCGGGCCATCTGCGGGATGGCGTCCTTGGGACCCTTCATCGCGTAGAGGCCGGACTTCTGCTTCGAGGTGGGCTTGCCCATTTTGCCCTCCTCCCCTTTGTGACGCTGACCGGTACCGCCGGCTTCGTCGTCGGAGTTCTCCTGCTCTGGCGGCGGCTCTTCCTCGGGCGTCTCGTCCGGCTGATTCATGTAGCCGACGAAGCGGTTCTCGCCCATCTCATCGTCGAGGCTCATGCCATCTTCGGCCGGCATCGCGAGGTGCGCGAGCACGAGGAGCGAGCCGAGCACGACCAGCGAGCCGGCGCTGTACAGCCAGAACGGCTTATCGGTCTCGGACTTCTGAGCGATGACCTTGCCGGGCGGAACCGAGTTGACGTGGAAGACGAGCCCGTTGTGCGCGACCTTGCAGTGCGCGCCCGCGGGGATCGGGAACGAGTAGGTCGAACCCATCGCCGCAGCGCGGCCCGAGCTGACCAGCTCCTGCAGGCTGATCTTCTGACCGTCGAGGGTGACGTCACCGGTCATATCGGCGGTGAAGTTCAGCGCCGAATCGCCCGAGCCTCCGCCACGAACGAGCGGGAATGCGGTGGCATCGGGTAGACCCGAGGGCGGCGCCGAGAACGTCGCGTCGTGGCCCTCACCGATGGTGTAGTTGGGAACGCCCTTGTCGCTCAGGCGAGCGACCCCCACGCCGAACGGAACCAGACCGAGGAAGGCGAGCACGACCCCAATGCCGCCATAACCGGTACCAGGAGCGCTGGGCGCAGGACGACCGGCAGCTTGCGCTTCGGCAGCCTCGGTCTCATACGCCTTCCACTCGTTCGTGCGAAGCACGGTCTCGGACGCGAAGAACACGCCGCCGCCCAGAATCATGAGGCCCCCCAGAGCCAGGAAGACAGGCGCCGAGGCGCGACGGCTCTTCACCTGACCCACGTGCTGCACGTCGAGGACGGTGCGGCCGTAGATGGTCATGACCTCGGTGACCGTGGAGCCGTCCTGCCGCTCGACCTCGGAAGCGTCGACCTAG
>CAYSPB010000560.1:0-4744 GCA_964432695.1 uncultured Nannocystaceae bacterium | reverse complement strand
CGTGCTCGAGCAGGTCGCCGTAGCTGCGCCCGTCCTCGGTCCGCACGTCTTGGTGCTGCCGGTCGTAGTTCTCTTCGACCTCGCTGAAGCGCACGCCCGCGTAGCCGGCCTCGTTGAAGGCGGTGTGGTCGCCTCCCCGAAGGAAACGGTCGCGCCGGAACACCATCTGGGCCTGCACGGGCAGTGCGTGGCGGCGGCCGACCTCGTGCACGTAGCGGGCGAGCTGTCGGCTGGGTCCATCGTGCGTCGCGGCAAGGGTGCGCAGCCGGCCGAGGTCTTCGTCGAGCAGCCCAGGCTGCAGCGCGATCGAGAACACGCGCACGCGGTCGTCGTGCACGGCCCCGGATGGTCCGGTGGGGTCGCCGACGATGTCGTTGCTGAGCACGGCGACGATGTCGACCCCTTGCGCCTTGGCGGCCTGGGCGTGGGCCCGCGCCCCGAGCAAGCCCTGCTCCTCGCCCGCGGTGGCCATGAAGACGAGCGTTGCATCGTACTCGTGCTGGGACATCACGCGGGCGAGCTCCATCACCACCGCGGTCCCCGAGCCGTCGTCGTTGGCGCCGGGCGCATCGTCGGTGCGGTTCATCGGGTCGGTCACGCGCGAGTCGTAGTGCCCGATCACGTACACGTGCCGATCGCGGGCTTCGGGCAGGGTGCCGGGCAGCACCGCGACCACGTTCACCACGTCGGTCGGGGCATCGACGCGACGTCCGTCCGGCTCGATGCGGTGGGGGTCCAGGCGGACCCGCAGCGCGGGGGACTGCTTCATCGTGGCCGCGATCGCCCGGCGTGCGGCTCCGATGCCGCGGGTCTCGCTGGCGGTCTCCGAGAGCGTGTGCCGGGTGCCGAAGGCGACGAGCTGTTCGATGTGTCCGTGAAGCGACGCCGGGTCGATCTGCGTGAGCATGGCGTCGACGGCCTCGATGCGCGGGCCCGCCAATGGGTCGTCGGCTTGGGGGGCGACCGTGTCGACCGATGCGGTCGGAGGGACTGGAGTTGCGGGCTCGACCGGGTGGGCGCAACCGGTGAGCAAGACCGCAGCGAGGAGCGTCCGTCGCATCAGCGGCACCCTATCAGCCTCGCTGCCTTTGGTACGGTGCGCGGCATGACCGACGTTGCATTCGTGGCGGGCGCGACCGGGTATACAGGTCGTGCGGTGGTGGCGGCACTCCGCGATCGCGGCATCGACACCGTCGCGCACGTGCGGCCGGACTCCTCGTCTTTGCAGCGCTGGCGCTCCACGTTCGAGGGGCTGGGCGCCGCCGTCGATTCCGCCGCGTGGACCGTGGAGGGCATGGCCGGTGCGCTGCAGCGATGCGCTCCGACCATGGTGTTCGCGCTGCTTGGCACGACCCGTCGCCGCGCCAAAGGGGAGGGCATGGGCGCGAACGAGGCGTACGAGCGCATCGACTACGGGCTTTCGAAGGCGTTGCTCGACGCGTGCGGTCAGGCGGCCCCCAGCGCGCGATACGTCTATCTCTCATCACTCGGCGTGACCGCGTCGACGCGAAACCCCTACCTCGCGGCGCGGGCAAAGCTCGAGGCTGCGTTGGTCCACAGCGGTCAGCCACACACGATCGCGCGGCCGTCCTTCATCACGGGCAGCGACCGCGAAGAGTCGCGACCCGGCGAGCGCTTCGGAGCCGTGATTGGCAACGGCATGCTCGCCGCGGTTGGGATCGTCGCCCGCAAGACGGCGGATCGCTACCGCTCGATCGACGCCACCGAGCTGGCCGACGCGCTCGTGCGCGCCGGGTTGGACCCCGCGGCGCAGGGGCAGATACTGCACGCCGAATCGCTGCGAACGCGTCGCGCGGATTAGCAGCCCTTCACTCGCCTCCGAGGCTGAACAGCCGGTTGGGATTGTACAGCTAGCTGCCGAACGCTCGCTCCCGCATGAGGCAGAGGTAGGTGTCGCGGTCGTGTTCGGTGCCCTGGGCCGCGAGTCCGAGCAGCGCGAACCACCCCGCGTCGTCGATCGATCCCCAGTACGCGAGGTCCTCACTGTCGTCGAATGGTTCGGCGGCCACCCAGGCGTCCTCGGTAAAGTGAAACAGCTGGCCGACGTGCGTGTAGTCGAGGTCGTCGATGAGCGATGTCGCCAGACCTGCGCCCAACGGCAACACCGGGCCCGCGGCTTCGGCCGCACCGCCCCAAGGGGGGACACGGGGGACGAGGTCGTTCGCGTTCATGTAGCGGTATGCGCGTCCTCCCAGCGCTGCCTGCAGCGTGCCAGCGGCTTGCGTATCGAGGGCGCGGGGGTTCGCGTAGGTGTACAGCGGCGCGACGGTATATCCCTCGTCGACGAGACGGGCAGCGGCCAGGGTCGCCAGCGCGCCGCCCAGCGACTGGCCCGTCAGCCAGACCGGGCGCTCCTGTCCCCCGAATGCATCGATCGCATCGACGATGTCGTCCCAGCCGGCATCGAGCGAGGTCCGAAAGCCCACGTGAACGTCACCGGGCAGGCCTTCGCTGCTGGCGCTGGCCTGGGCGAAGCTGAGATTCGTGAGCCAGTCGAGCACCTCTTCGGAGCCGCGGAACGAGACGACCACCACGTCGTCGTTCGCGGTGACGAACGCCTGAAGGCCCGCGCTGGGCACGTTGATCGCCTGGTAGTCCGTGAAGCCAACGCCGGCGAGTTCGTCGGTCAGCGCTTGAGTCTCGGAGAGCAGCGCACGCCAGCCGAACCACATCATCCAAAATGCGTCCTCGGGCGATTCGCCGCGTGGATCGAAGGGCGGTAGGAACGGCAGCTGCATGTCCGCACACGTCAGCTCCCCCGGCGTGGCGGTGTCGACCATGGGAACGCCATCGCCACTGCTGTCGTCCGCCCCAGGACCGGTGGAGTCCCCGGATGTGGCGTCTGTTGTTGCCGCGGTCCCATCTTCCTCGGCGGCGGCGGAGGATGCATCCCCGCTGCCCTCGGCGTTGCCGGTCGTCGTCGCGTCGGGGTCGCTCGACGTCGTCGCACTCGGGCCGTTACCTGTGCTCGACGAGGAGGCCGGCTCGGGGTCGAGTTCGGTCGCGCTCGGCTCATTGCACCCGACTGCCAACACCAAGACCAACGCGCCCGTTGCCCGAACCATCGGCCCGAGTGTACGGACCCCGGAGCGGAATCGCTGCCCCCGTTCGTTGCATCCTCAACCCGATCGAACGTTTGAGTCCGCGTCGAAGCGTGCTCGTAGTTGCAGGATGTTCAAGGGCGGGCGGCCGGTGGGGGCTGCTGCCGGACGGCGCGTGCGGCATCGCGAAGTGCATCGAGCTCGGCGGCCGCGGCGTCTTTCCCGAAGCGAAGTGCTTCGTATCGGGCGGCAAACCGCATCAGCGGGGTGGGGTCTTCAAAGGCCTCGGCAATCCGGCTGACGAACCGCAGCGGAGACTCGTGCGGCCGTCGGGCGTGCCCATGGCGCTCGAGCCACGTGAGCAGCTCCTCGTACACCTGTTCGACCGGCGATGCCTTCGAGGAGCGACTCCGCCGCCACACGAAGGCGATCGCCACGAGGACGAGTGCGGCGCCACCCCACATCGCCACGCCACGCCACGCGATGCGAGGGTGGCGCCCGTCGTTCCGGCGCACGCCCATCCCTTCGAGCAGGCCCAGCTGCTTCGAGAGGTTGTAGTCGATGACGTACTCCAGATAGGCATTGCGCAGGGCGTCGAGCGCTTCGTTGAGGGCCGGGAGAAGCGGCGCATCGTCCCCTGCAGTCCGGCCTGAAGGCGGCGTCGGATCGAAGGTGACCCAGCCGACCTCGGCTCCGAACCAGACTTCCACCCACGAGTGCGCATCGGCTTGCCGCACCGCGTAGAAGTCGCCCAGGTCGTTGTAGTGCGCGCCGTAGTAGCCGTTGACGATGCGCGTTGGTGCGCCCACCTCGCGTGCGAGGACGGCGAGGGCCGAGGCAAAGAACTCGCAGTGGCCAGCCTTGGTGTCGAACAGAAATCCCTCGAGCGGATCGGCGCCTTGGCGGACCCGTTCGGGCTGCTCGAGGTCGGTGGTGTAGGCGAAGTCACCCAGGTATGCCATCAGCGCGGCAACCTTGTCGTAGCGGGTCGTCGCGTCGCCGGCGATCTCGGTCGCGAGCGTGGTGACCTCGGAAGACAGGCCGTCGCTGCGCTGGAGATATCCTTGGTACGCCTCCTCGACGGTGGGATCGCCGAGGCTACGCAGGCCGTTCGGGTCGGGTTCCCCGATGCGCGCGACGAACTCGTACTGGACGGGTCCAGGTGGCTTCGCGATGCGAAACTCCCGATGCCGCCCCGCACGGATCTTCATGTCGCGCTTCTCGAGGGCACCTCGAGCGTTGAGCCGTACGGCGATGGGATCGCTGGCGACGAACATTGCGTCGACGCCGAGGTCTTCGAGGACGACGTCGACCTTGATCACCTCACCACCGTGATGCGGGCGCGGCAGAGTTTCGTATCGAACGCCGCTGCGGCCGAGGCCACGCCCGCGGATCGGCTGCAGCAGGGGCGTGCCGTCGGGCGAGAGTGCGCGGTAGTTGCCGACCGGGCGCAGCGGGACCTGCTCGGCGGTGGCGTTGTTGGTGGACCAGCGGCCGCCCTCGTAGACGTCGAAGGCACCGCCGCGCAGGTGCCATGTCAGCCGCTTGACCTTGGGAAGGTCGCCTTTGGGCCGCAGACGGGCGGCGACGGTGGTGTCGGACTTGATGCGGCCGAAGTCGCCCAGCTGTACCTCTCCGGCAAAGCCGCTGCGACTGTCGCGAGCCATCGCCCCGCGCAGAAA
>CAYSPB010000559.1:0-4746 GCA_964432695.1 uncultured Nannocystaceae bacterium | reverse complement strand
GATGCGCTGCGCCGAATCGCGAGCACGAAGTTCGACATCATCATCACCGACATCAACATGCCGATTCTCGACGGGCTCAAGCTCGTCAAGCGGCTGCGGGCCGACGACGCCTACCGGACGGTGCCGATCATCATCATCACCACCGAAGGTGCCGAAGAGGACCGCCAGCGGGCGCTCGCTCTGGGCGCCAACGCGTACATCACCAAGCCGATTCAGGCCCCACAGGTGATCGCGCTGGTCCGAGAGACGCTCAAGCTGCACGAGGGCTGAGCATGGGCCTCGCGCTCGACGATGCGATCGACGACTACCTCGACCATCTCAAGGTCGAGCGGGGCCTCGCAAAGAACACGATCTCGGCCTACGCCTCGGACCTTCGGCGCTTCTGCACCTTCAGCATCGAGGCCGGTGTGGGGGAGGCAGCGGCCGTCGATGCGCCCTTGCTGCTGCGCTACGTCTCGGGTCTCGTCGATGACGGGCTCTCGGCACGGTCCCAGGCACGCCTGCTGGTGGCGATTCGGGGCCTCTTCAAGTACCTGCGCCGCGAGAACCGGGTGCCGGTCGACCCGACGCGGACGGTCACGCTGCCCAAGTTTGCGCGTCGCCTGCCGCAGCTGCTCACGCGCGCGGAGATCGACGGGTTACTGACGGCACCGGGCGTCGATACGGCGTTGGGGCTGCGCGACACCGCGCTGCTCGAGTTCATGTACGCGACCGGGTGCAGGGTTTCCGAGGCGCTCGATCTTCGGCTCGACCAGCTCCACCTCGACCAAGGCGTGGCCCGGGTCATCGGCAAGGGCAGCAAGCACCGTCTCGTGCCGATGGGTGCGGTGTCGTTGCGAGCCCTGGGCGCGTGGCTCGAACGGGCGCGGCCCGGCATGTGCCGCGGCAAGAGCCCGCAGTCGCTGCCGTGGGTCTTCCTGAGCCTTCGCGGATCTCGGCTCAGCCGGCAGTCGGCGTGGGTTCGCCTCCGAAAACACGCCGAGGCAGCGGGGATCCACCGCGCGATCTCTCCCCACAAGCTGCGCCATAGCTTTGCGACGCATCTGCTCGAGGGCGGTGCGGACCTGCGATCCGTACAGGCCTTGCTCGGCCATGCGGACATCTCGACCACGCAGGTCTACACACACGTCAGCGACGCCCACGTCCGCGCGGCCTACGACGAACACCACCCGCGCGCATGAGCGCGGTGTGCTTCGTAGGCTGGATCGCAAACCTGCCGACACGCGGAAACGACGGTTCGAATGCGATCGCTCACGGTTGGGCCACGCGTACGTCGCGCTGCCTGCCAAAGTCCCCTAGAGCCGTCGCACAGAGGGATAGCGCAAAGGACGCAACCCGGTGCGAGAACCCTTGCGCGCGTGCGCCCGCGCAATCTACGGTGCGCTTCACGGATCACGCGAGTGATTCAGGAGGGCATCCAATTGAAACTTGCAAAACGAACGTTCGCAACGGGCCCGATGGCTCTGCTTCTCGTGGCTGCAACGGTCGCGCTGCCGGGCTGTGACGGTGACGGCGACGGAGACAGCGACGCGACGGCCACCACCGGCGCGGAAACGTCCGATGACGACTCGGAAACGTCCGATCCTAGTGAAACCTCCGAAACGGAGGGCGAGACCACTGCGGGCGAGACCGAAACCACGGACGCGACCACCGACTCCGAAGGCGATTCTACCGGCGAAGAAACCACCGGTCCCCCGCCGGCCGGCCTCGGGTGCGGCGACCCCCCGCCGTGCGACAAGGGCGAACTCGTCGGTTCTGCCCGGATCGAGTCGGCTGACCAGATCGAAGAGATCGCTGGCTACACCAGCATGACCGGCTGGCTCGAGGTCTTCGAGAGCGACCTGACCTGCCTGGACTTCCTGGCCTGCATGGAGACGGTCGGACACGACGTCACCATCTTCGGCAACGAGTTTCTCACGGACGTGTCGGGCACCGACGGCATCAAGACCCTGGGCGCTGCAACGGCCGACCTTCCCGCGGCGGACAAAGATGGAACGCTCGTCTTCTCCGAGAACAAAGCCATCGAAGACCTCAACGGCTTCAACGGCCTGCAGCAGACGCAAATCTCGCTTTCGGTCTCGGAGAACGAGAGCATGACGACGATTTCGGGCTTCCAGAACCTGGTCGGCACGCAGAAGGACTTCGCGGTCCGCTTCAACCCCGCCCTCGAGACCATCGACGAAGGCGGTCTCCGGGACATCCTGTTCATCGGGGGTGAGTGCAGCGTGACGAACAACCCCGAGCTGTGCATCACGACGATCGTCGACATGTGCGAGACCGGGGTGAAGCAAGGCCCGTTCGGCGGAAGCACGGCGAACAACAAGGACTGCTAGTCCCGCGATTCGTCGCGACGCGCGCACCTTTCGGGGGGCGCGCCTACTGCACCCGCCGCGAGCCTGGCTCCCGGCGGGTGTCGTGCGTCTGCATGACCCGGACGGCTTCGCGCGCCGCGCAGTGATACCTTTGCCCACGCCGGTGAACGCTGCTCTGCTGACCCTCTCCCCCCTGCTGGCGGGACCCGCCTTCACGCCCGAAACGCTGCGACGCGCGGGCCTGTACGTCATCTGCTTGATCCTCGCGGTCACGGTGCACGAGTTCGCCCACGCCTATGCGGCGCACAAGCTGGGCGACGGCACGCCCGAGGCGCAGGGACGATTGACGCTGAGCCCGATGGCGCACGCCGATCCGGTCGGCACGTTGATCCTGCCGCTCATCTTGGCGCTCAGCCCCGGTGGGTTGCTGTTCGGATGGGGGCGCCCCGTCCAGACGCAGCCGCGCAACTACACCCGCAACGTGACGATGCGCGGGGGCATGGCGATCGTGGCCTTTGCAGGACCGCTGTCGAACCTGCTGCAGGCTGCGCTGGTGCTGGCCGTGGTCGCGGGTCTCTCGGCGGGCGGAGTGTTGACGCCCACCATGTACGAGCCGCTCGCGCTGTTCTTCACGCTCAATCTGCTGCTGTTCGCCTTCAACCTCGTGCCGATTCATCCGCTCGACGGCGGCAAGGTCATCAGCTGGATTCTCGGCCCGAAGTGGGAGCCCGCGGACGACTTCCTGGCGCGCTACGGGTTCATCATTCTCATCGTTCTGGTGTTCTCGGGGCTGCTGGGGTATCTGCTCACGCCGGTCTTCAATCTGGGCAACGCTGCGCTCGCAGCGGTGCTCTGACCCCCGTTCCCAGGTGAGCACCTCCGATGACAACACCCCGCCCTCGAACGAGGACGGGGGCGCCGCTGATCGAGCGGCGGCCGAGCCTGCGGCGCCCACCGCGGAGTCTCCGGCGAGTCCGGCTGCGGAGGTGACCGAGACCGAAACGTCGACCTCGGAGGACGATGGTGCGGCGCCTGCCGACGATGACGCCGGTGTCGAGGACAGTCCTACGGACGGGTCCGACCGCGCGCGGCCCGACGAGCCCTCCATCGAGCCGGCGCCTGCGGTCGCGGCAGGTCCTCCGACGCCCTCCATGCTCGGCGCGGCGGCCGAGGGACGGTCGTGGCTGCTGGAGCTACCGGACTTCGAGGGTCCGCTCGACCTCCTTCTGCATCTGGTCCGGCGCCACGAGCTCGACATCCTCGACATCCCCATCGCGTTCGTCACCGAGAAGTACCTCGAGTACCTCGAGTTCATGCAGGCCCTCGACCTCGAGGTCGCCGGCGACTACCTGGTGATGGCGGCTACGCTGGCCTATCTGAAGAGTCGTGAGCTGGTGCCGACCGAGCCCTCCGAGGTCGCCGACGACGCGCAGACCGACGCCGAGGGCCCCGACCCGCGGGAGGAACTCATCGCTCGGCTGCTCGAGTACCAGAAGTACCGCGCGGCGGCCTCGGACCTCGATCGACTCCCGGTCTCAGGCCGCGACGTATTCGGCCGCGGCGGAGAAATCGAGCTGCCCCCGGTCGACCCCGGTCTGGCGCCGCTGACTTTGTTTCGGCTGGCGGAGGCGTACCACCGCGTCCTCGATCGCGCCCGGATTCACAAGTCTCACGACGTCGTCATGGAGACGGTCTCGGTTGCACAGCGCATGCAGCAGCTGACTGAGATGCTGACCGAAAAGCCGAAGGTCGAGTTCGAGTCGCTGTTCTTGGGGCGAACGTGGTCCTCCGAGGCCGAGCTCCGCTCCATGCTCGTGGTGACGCTGATGTCCGTCCTCGAGCTGACAAAGCTCGGAGTCATCACCGTGCGGCAGGCCATCGGTGAGGCGTCGATCGTGATCGAGCGCAAAGCGTCCGCCGAAGAGGCCAAGCAGGCCATCGAGGGCTATGACGAGGCAAAGAGCTTCGGTCACGCGAAACCCGGGGTTGAAGAATCCTCCGAGTCGGGGGAGGCTGCGGGCTCGTCCGACGCTCCTGGCGCGAGCTCCGCGCCCTCGCCGTCGGACGACGCCGAGCCGACCCGCGATGCCTGATCCTCGCAACGAGACGACCGCCACCGACGCGCACGAAGCCAGCCTCGAAGATCTCGTCGCTGCGCTCGGCAAGCCGCGCCCTGGCCGAGACGAAGCGTTCGACGACGAAGAGGACGACGACGAGATCTCCACGGCGGCTTCGGCCGAGGCAGACGCACCGGCCGAGGCGAAGGACGAGAAGCCGGACCCGTACGCGGAGTACAGCGACCTCGACCTCGCAACCTCGCTGCCCATCGATCCCGACGACGACCTGTCGAAGGTCAAGGGTGAGGCGTCGCCGCGCCTGATGTCGATCGTCGAGAGCTTGCTGTTCGCGGCGAGCAAGGCGATGACGGTCAAGG
>CAYSPB010000558.1:0-4749 GCA_964432695.1 uncultured Nannocystaceae bacterium | reverse complement strand
TGACGCTGGCCATGCCCAAGCTCAACCGAATCAACGACGCCTGCGGCCTCGGCCTGCAGCAGGCGCTCGACTGGGCCGAAGCGCAGGAGGGGCTCGCCGGCATCATCGTCGACTCGGCGCACAAGGACTGGTGCGTCGGCGCGGACATCGACCGGCTGTTCAAGGAGCGCAACGCAGCGGACCTGCTCCAGCGGGTGCGACACCTCGGCGCGCTGTACCGGCGACTCGAAACGATCGGCGTCCCCGTCGTGGCCGCGCTGACCGGCTCGGCGCTCGGCGGCGGCTACGAGCTGGCGCTGTCGTGCCACCATCGCATCGCCCTCGACGAGGCGCGCATTCAGGTCGGCCTGCCCGAGGTCACGCTGGGCGTTCTGCCCGGGGCCGGCGGAACGCAGCGACTGCCCCGCATCATCGGCATTCAAGGGGCGCTCGACATCGTGCTGCAGGGCAAGATGCTGCGCGCGCCCAAGGCCAAGGCCGCGGGCCTGGTCGACGCGCTCGCCTCGGACCGCGACGCGCTGCGGAGCGCCGCCTTGGCGTGGATCGCCGCCAACAAGCACGCCAAGCAGCCGTGGGATACCGGCGCGCGCATCCCGGGTCCGCGTCCGGGCTCGGGCGACGCGCGCAACATGTTCATGGCCGCCTGCGGCATGCTCGAAAAGAAGACCGCGGGCGCATACCCAGCACCGCAGCTGGCGATCGCAGCCATGCAAGAAGGACTCGCCCTCACCTTCGACCGCGCGATGGAGGTCGAGGCCCGCTACTTCGTGAAGCTGGCGACCAGCGACCAGGCCAAGGACATGCTGCGCACGCTGTGGTTCCACCGCACCGCGGCCGAAAAGCACGAGGGCCTGCCGCACACCGACGCGCTCGACGTCGACAAGGTCGGCATTCTCGGCGCGGGCATGATGGGCGCGGGCCTGGCCTTCGTCTGCGCGAAGGCTGGCTTCGACGTCGTGCTCAAGGACATCAAGGCCGAGGTCCTCGAAGCCGCGCAGGCGCACTGCAATGCGCAGGCTGCCAAGCTTCGGCACCTCGGTGAGGACGACCGCGCGGCACTGCTGGGACGCATCTCCTACACGCTCGAGCTCGATGCCCTCGACGGCTGCGACCTGGTGATCGAGGCCGTCTTCGAGAACCTCGACCTCAAGCACGCCGTCACCCAAGAAACCGAGCCCAAGCTCAGCGAGCGCGGGTTTTGGGCCAGCAACACCAGCGCCCTGCCGATCGATGACCTCGCCAAGGTCTCCGTCGACCCCACCAAGTTCATCGGGCTGCACTTCTTCTCGCCCGTCGAAAAGATGCAGCTGCTCGAGATCATCGTGGGCGCGCAGACCTCCGAGCAGACGCTCGCCCGCGCGCTGGCCTTCACGCGGCGGATCAAGAAGCTGCCGATCGTGGTCGGTGACGGCTACGGCTTCTACACGACGCGCGTGTTCTCGGCGTACATCGTCGAAGGCGCACAGCTCGTGGCCGAAGGGCACGACCCCGTGCTCATCGAGTGGGCCGGGCGCAGCAGCGGCATGGTCGTGCCGCCGCTGCAGGTCTTCGACGAGGTGACGCTGTCCCTGGTGGTCAAGGGCTTCGCCATGGGGCGGACCTACGGCAAGACGCTCGACATCGCCGCCGTGAAGCTCATCGAGGACATGGTGGCCGACGGCCGCGCGGGCAAGGCCGCGGGCGCTGGGTTCTATGCCTACGCCGACGGGCGGCGCAAAGGCTTGTGGCCGGGCTTGAAGGACAAGGCCAGCGGAACGCCCGAATCGAGCGCGGTCGAGGAGCTCGCGGCGCGCCTGCTCGGCATTCAAGCGCTCGAGGCGGCCCGCTGCGTCGACGACGGCGTGATCAAGCAGCACCGCGACGCCGAGGTCGGAGCCATCTTTGGCGTGGGCTTTGCGCCCAACACCGGCGGCCCGCTGGCCTACATCGATCGGATGGGCGTCGCGGCGTTCGTGGCTCAAATGGATGACTTCGCGGCGCGGTTCGGCCCCCGCTACGCACCGCCGCAGCTGCTTCGCGACATGGCGACGAAGAACGAGACCTTCTTCGAGCCCGTCTGAAGTTCGGGCGTGGTAAGCCACCCCGCAGGATGTTCGACTCGGTCGTCTTCTCCGGCGGGGGGTGCCGCTGCTTCTGGCAGTCGGGGTTTTGGGAGGTCGTTGGACCGCTCCTGCAGCCCCGCGCCGTCGCGGCCGTGAGTGCTGGGGCCGCCTTTGCGTGTGCGGCCTTCGGCGGCCGCAGCCGCGACGTCCTCGCCGAGTTCAAGCGGCGCACTGACGAGAACCCGAGCAACCTGCACCTACGCAACGTGGGCCGGGATGCGCCCGTATTCCCACACTACGGGATGTATCGCGGCACGATCCTGTCGATCACCGACGAACGCATGCTCGAAGCCCTACGCGACGGACCGGAGATCCGCGTGCTCATGGCCCATCCGCCGCAAGGCTGGTCGGCGCTGCGGGGTGCTGCGGTCGGCTTGGTCTCCTACCGCCTCGAGCGCAAGCTCGGCATCCGCGTCCGGGCCCAGTGGCCTCGCCGTTTGGGCTACGGGCCGACGCTGGTCCGTGCCGACACCTGCACCAGCGCGGACGAGCTGGCGGACGTAATCCTGCAGAGTTCCTGTGTGCCGCCATTGATGCCGTTGATGCATCGAGATGGGCGTCCCGTCCTCGACGGCGCGCTCGTCGATGGCGTGCCGGTCGACGCGGTTGCAGATCACCTCGACACCCTCGTGCTGCTGACCCAGCACGACGACGCCCTGCCGGACCTGCCCGGCGTGACGCCCGTGCGCCCCAGCGCCCCGGTCCCCATCGCCTTGTGGGACTACGCGAACCCCCAGCGGGTACAAGACGCGTTCGACCTGGGACTCCGCGACGGAGAGGCCTTCGCGCGTGCCCTGCAGCGAGGCACCGCGCTCGGCGCCTGAGCGCCGGCATTGATGCCGACCCCGCCGGAGCGCCTGCCGTGGTCAGGATGGCGCCGCTTCGGTAGAACCCTGGGCGCTGTGCCCTTTGAACCTGCGCCGTCCCTGCCTCGCTGGCTCGCCGACCAGCTTCCCGTCGGCCGCAACGCCTACGTGCTCGAGCGCGGCCGCCACGTCGGCCGAACCATGCACTTCATCGACGAGGGCCCCCGCGATGCCCCGACCGTGATCATGGTGCACGGCAATCCGACCTGGTCGTTCCTTTGGCGCAAGGTCATCGCTGCCCTGCCCGGCTTTCGCTGCATCGCGCCGGACCTGCTGGGCTTCGGCTGCTCGTCACCGCTGCGCAGCGCGGTGGACCACACCGTCGAGACGCACGCGGCCGCGCTGGTCGAGCTGGTCGAAGCCCTCGACCCCGGCCCATTCATCTTGGTCGGACAGGACTGGGGTGGGCCGCTCGCGGTCCAGATCGGCGCGGCCCTGCCCGAGCGCGTGTGCGGCCTCGTCCTCGGCAACACGTCCGTCCTCGTGCCCGAGCGCCCGCTGGGCACCGCGTTCCACAAGTTCGCGCGCACGCCCGTCGTCTCCGATCTCGTCTTCCGCGGACTGGGGTTTCCGCAGAACGCCCTGTGGTCGGTGCAAGGCGACCGGCAGTCGATCCGCGGCCGGGTGTCCCGCGCGTACCGCTGGCCGCTTCGCAAGATCGCTGACCGCATCGGTCCGCTCGCGCTCGCCCGCATGGTGCCCGACGGCCCCGAGCACGCCTCGGTGCCCTCGCTTCGACGCGGAGAATCCTGGGCGACAGGTTTTGAAGGACCGACCGCGCTGGTATGGGGTACCGAAGATCCGGTGCTCGGCCGCGCGTTGGGTCGCCACGAGCGGGCCTTCCCGCACGCGCCGGTCACCGTGACGCAAGCGGGGCACTTCCTGCAGGAGGAAGTGCCCCAACCGATTGCGGACGCCATCCAAGACGTCCACGCGCGTGCCAGCTGAAGTCAGCCGAGGTCGTCGAAGCTCTCGACGACTTTGTCGATGAGCCCGAAGTCGAGCGCTTCCTCCGGCGTCATCCACGTGTCGCGGTCGAGCGCCTTGGCGACCTTGTCGCGCGGCTGCCCGGTGGCCTCGACATAGACGTCGGTGATCTTGTCTCGGGTCTTCACGATCTCCTCGGCGGTGATCGCGATGTCCGTGGCCGGACCGGTCACGCCGCCCATCGACGGCTGGTGGATCATGAACCGAGCGTTCGGCGTCGCGAATCGGCTGCCCTTGGGCGCGACGAGGGAGAGAATCGACCCCATCGATGCGGCCATGCCGGTCACGAGCGTGCGCACCGGGGAGCTGATCATCTTGATCTGGTCCCACACCGCGTATCCCGCATCGACCGAGCCGCCGGGACTGTTGATCACCAGCGTGATCGGCTCGCCCTTGCCGGTGAGCTCCATGTACCAGAGCTTGCGGATCGCGTCGGTCGTGGACCCACCGGAAACACCGCCGGAGAAGAACAGCCGGCGCGCCTTCAGGAGGGTGAACTCGATTTCGTCGTCAAGTCGCGTGAAACCCATGTGTTTGCTCTGCGCTTTGTCGCCGACCTGCCTGGAGCATTTGGCGGCGATGTCGGCAGTATGGCACCTTTCCGCCGCCCTGGGCCGACCCGATGGTGGCCGCAGGCACGCCGATTGTCATTTCGTCACGCCGAGCCCCCGCGCCCCGCCAACTCGTCCGGCGCGGGGGACCCCGACCCTGCCCAACCCGACGGGCTTCGAGGTGTGTCTCCTCGTATCCCTCGGTGGCATCATCGTTGCAGATTCTCTTCCGCGAACGTCATG
>CAYSPB010000557.1:0-4776 GCA_964432695.1 uncultured Nannocystaceae bacterium | reverse complement strand
GCCTTGATCGGCACGCCGGCGTCCATCATGGCAAGCGAGCCACTGCAGACCGAGGCCATCGAGCTAGAGCCGTTGGACTCCATGATGTCGGACACGACGCGAATCGTGTACGGGAACTCGTCCTTGCTGGGCAGGACCGGCTTGAGCGCACGCTCGGCCAGCGCACCGTGGCCGGTCTCGCGGCGGGAGGTGCCGCGAATCGGGCGGACTTCACCGGTGCAGTACGGCGGGAAGTTGTAGTGCAGCAAGAAGGTCCGGCGGACGTCCCCGCGAAGCGTATCGAGGCGCTGCGCGTCGTACTCGGTGCCGAGCGTGCAGGTCGCGTAGGCCTGGGTCTCACCGCGCTGGAAGAACGCCGAGCCGTGCGGGCGAGCGAACGCGTGGGGCTCCATCCACAGCGGGCGGACGTCCCGGGTGCCGCGGCCGTCGAGGCGCTTGCCCGTGTTGACGACCATGTTGCGGACGGTCTCCTTCTCGAGCTTCGCAAAGCCGGCGGAGATGTCCTCGCCGCTGTCGGGGTGCGACTCGAGGAACTTGGCCTTGGTCTCGTCCTTGATGGCCGAGATGGCGTCGTGCCGCTCGTGCTTGCCGGAGATCTTGAAGGCCTCTTCGAGCTTGGGCTTGGCGAACGCCATCACCTCGGCCTGAAGCGCCTCGTCCACGACGGGCGGGACGTACTCGCGCTTGGGCTTGCCGGCACGCTCCCGCAGGCGGTGCTGCAGGGCGATGAGCGGCTGGGCCGACTCCTGGGCGAACATCAGGCCGTCGATCATGGCGCTCTCGGAGGCCATGTTCGCGCCGCCTTCCACCATGACGATGGCGTCCGCGTTGGCGCCCACGACGAGCGAGATGTCGGCTTCGGCGGTCTGGGAGAAGGTCGGCATCGCGACCCACTTGCCACCGAGATAGGCAACGCGGATGCCCACGATGGGGCCAGCCCACGGCACGTCCGAGATCATCAGGGCCGCGGAGGCGCCAGTGATCGAAAGAACGTCGGGCTCGTTCTCCTTGTCGTGCGACAGGATGTGGCTGATGACCTGCGTGTCGCAGCGGTAGCCCTTGGGGAAGAGCGGACGGATCGGGCGGTCGATCACCCGACACGTCAGGATCTCGTGTTCGCCGGGACGGCCTTCGCGTTTGAAGTATCCGCCGGGGATCTTGCCGGCTGCAGCCGCGGCTTCGCGATACTCGACCGTGAGCGGCAGGAACGGAAGGTCCTTCGGCTTGGGGCCCGAGTTGGCGCTGACCAGCACGGCGGTCTCGCCCGCGCGGACGATGACGGCGTTGGTTTGCTTCGCGATGCGGCCAGTCTCGATGCTGATCTCGACGTCGCCGATCGTGCAGGATTCGGTAACTACATTCATGAGAGTGCTCCTGGGTGGAGAGGACCCGAGCGCGTTGCCCACCCTGCGATTTGCCGCATCACGGCGGCATACGTTCGTGCAGAGATGGTTCCGCGGCACGGCGCGTCGAGGGCCGCCTCCGGGATGAGGGTTGAGGTGCTGCCGATCAGGCTACGAGGGCGCGCCCGCGGACGGGGCTGCCTGCGCGCGTGGGCCCCAGAACCGATTGCGAACGAACGCAGCGGATCGAGGGCCCCACAAACGCCGAAGGGCGCGACCCTTGAGGGAAGCGCCCATCGTGCAGCGGCAGACTTACTTTCGGATGTTGAGCTCCGCGATGATCTTGCGGTAGCGCTCGACGTCCTTGGCCTTCACGTAGTCGAGAAGGCGACGCCGACGACCGACGAGCTTCAGCAGGCCACGACGCGAGTGGAAGTCCTTGCGGTGCGTGCGGAAGTGGTCGGTCAGGTAGTTGATTCGCTTGCTCAGGAGCGCGATCTGGACTTCGGGGGAGCCGGTGTCCTGTTCGCCACGCTTGAACTTGCCGATGATCTCGGCTTTGCGATCCGTAGAGAGAGCCATGGTGCTGCTATTGCTTTGCGGTTGAGGGAGGCGACGACCGCCTCCAGGGTTTTTTCGTATGCCGAAGGTCGGCGCAGAATCCTCGCGCGTCGCCGTGATGTCAAGGGGATGTGTCGCGCGAGCGATCGAAGCTGATGATGGTGCGGTCGACGCGCAGTTCTGCGCTCGTGCCCTCCCCCGCCCAGCGGGCGAGGACCAGGCTTTCGCCCCGCGTGACGGCGATTCGGCCGTGCCGTGGGGCCTCGCGCAGGGATGGGTGGTCCGCCGGAACCCCCTGCCCGTGGCTGAGACGAGTGGCCAAGTCACTGCCGTGCGCATCTCGCGACGCGTCGACGCACGGCAGCGCGAGGGCCTCGACCGGCGAGATCAAGCCCGCCAGAACCGCGGCAGCCTGAGCCTCACGCGTGTCTCCGACCCCGCGGAGTCGGATGCGATGGCGAGGTTTGCCGTCTGGACGTGGGTCGAGCGGGTGCACATCGAAGCCCGAGAGCGCGCGTGCGTCGTCGAGCGTGTTGCGACCGGATCCCACGCGATGCAGTGAGGCCAGATGCGCAGGTACGTCGAGGCGCCGCCCGAGCTCTTCGGCAAAGGAACGGATGAACGACCCCTTGCTGACCGATAGCGTTGCCTCGATATGGCCCCGCTCGAGCGGGCGCACGCCATCGACCGCATGCACGACCATGTTCCGTGCAGGCACATGCACCGCTTCGCCGCGTCTCGCCTTCTCGTGGGCACGCTCGCCATCGATCCGCACCGCCGAGAACGCCGGCGGCGACAGACGGTGCGAGCCGACGAGGCCCTCGACCGCCGCCGCTGCGGCGCTCCAGGTCGCCTCCGAAAGAGGAGCCTCGTCGACGACCTCCCCCGCGGCATCGGCTGTGGTCGTCGACCGACCCAGCGAAAAGACGGCGCGGTATTGCTTGTCGTCCTCGACGAGTTCGGGGACCAGCTTCGTCCCAGCGCCGACGCAGCACACGAGCAACCCCGTCGCATCGGGGTCGAGGGTGCCGCAGTGACCGACCGCGCGGGTGCGCAGCACCCAACGCAGGAAGTCGCAGACCTCGGCCGACGTTGGTCCTGCAGGCTTGTCGACCCATAGAACGCCCGTCGGGCCGCGATCACGCTTCCGCTTGGCCATCGCCGTCGCCGTCGCCGTGAGCGCCGCCCTCGGCTTCACGGGCCGCATCCTGCTCGCGCAGCTCGGCGAGCACCTGCTCGATGCGGGTGCCCTGTTCGATCGAGTCGTCGTGGGCAAACCGCAGCTCTGGCGTGCGTCGCATGGACAGCACCTTGTTGAGGTGCCGCTTGAACACCCCGGCCGCGGCGTTGAGCCCCTCGACGACCCGCGCCACCTTGGGACCTCCCTCGAGCACGTCCACGTAGACGCGTGCGAGCGAGAGGTCTGGCGTCACGCGGACGGCCGTCACCGAGATCATCTCCTGGCGACGGACGCGGTGATCCTTGATCTCACCACGAAGAAGCGCCCCGGCGATTTCTCGCCGGAGCAGCTCTTCGACTTTGGACTGACGCGTGCTCACGCAATCGGTCCCCCATCACCCCACGACGCTCAGAGCGTCGGCGGGATGGCTTCCATCTCGAACGCCTGGAGCTGGTCGCCCTCGGCGAGCTCGGTGAACCCGTCGACCACGATGCCGCACTCGAAGCCGTCCTTGACCTCTTTGACGTCGTCCTTGTGGACCCGCAGCGAGCCGATCATGCCGCTGTGCAGCACTTCGCCGTCGCGAAGGACGCGAACGTGGCTGTTGCGGGTGATGAGACCGCGCGTGACGCGACAACCGGCAACGACGCCCAGCCGCGGGATGGGGAACAGCGCGCGGACTTCGGCTTCTCCCTGCTCGCGCTCCCGGTACTCGGGCTCGAGCAGACCGATCATCAGCTCGCGCGCCAGGTCGAGCGCGTTGTAGATGACGCTGAAGGTGTGGATGTCCACGCCCTCGTGCTCGGCCACCGGAGCGGCCTTGCCTGCGGTCTTGACGTTGAAACCGAAGATGACGGCTTCGCCAGCGTGGGCGTACTTGACGTCGGTTTCGTTGATCTGCCCAACCTCGGCCTTGATGACCTCGAGTTTGACCTTCTCGGTCTCGTTCGTGATCTCCTCGAGGGCCTCGGCCAGCGCTTGGGCAGAACCCTGCACGTCGGCCTTGAGCACGATCTTGAGGACCGGCACCTTCTTGCGAAGCATCAGCTCGGTGATGCTCGGACCGGAGCGGACGCTCTCCTTGCGCAGGCGCTTCTCGCGGCGGTGCGCGACCAGAGCCTTGGCGTCCTTGTCGTTGTCGACGACGTTGATCGTGTCGCCGGCCAGCGGCACGCCCGAGAGACCCAGGACCTCGATGGGTGTGGAGGGGCCCGCAGACTTCTGCATTTTGCCCTGCTGGTTGATCAGGCCCCGAACCTTGGCGTGGTACTCGTTCGCGACCACGATGTCGCCCTTGTTGAGCGTTCCGCTTTGGACGAGGACCGTGGCAACCGTGCCGCGGCCTTTGTCGATGCGGGCCTCGAGGACCGTACCGGTGGCCTTACCGTCGCTGGGTGCATGCAGCTCGAGAAGCTCGGCCTGAAGGACCAGCGTTTCGAGCAGGTCTTCGACGCCCTGCCCCGTCTTGGCCGAAACCTCGACGATGGGCACGGCCCCGCCGAACTCCTCGCCGACCAGCTCGTGCTCCATGAGCGCTTGCTTGACGCGGCCGGAGTTGGCCTCGGGCTTGTCGATCTTGTTCACCGCGACGACGATCGGCACGCCAGCTTCTTTGCTGTGCTTGATCGCTTCGATCGTGGTGGGCATGACACCGTCGTCGGCCGCGACGACCAGGACCACGATGTCCGTGAT
>CAYSPB010000556.1:1701-4787 GCA_964432695.1 uncultured Nannocystaceae bacterium | reverse complement strand
CGCGTTTCGACATGGACGAGATTGACGTGGATTTCGACCACCTCGATCTGTCATTCATCGCCCCCAGCTTTGTGGCCGTTGGTGCAGCTTTTGCCTCCAGCGCCTTTATCCTGGGATTCTTCCTGGCGCTGCTCTTCCCGCGCTCCCTGGCGCGTATGTCGGGCCAGTTCCGCAAGAGGCCTCTGGTGTCTGCCGGTCTGGGCTTGATCGTCTACGCGACCTTCCCAGTGATCATGCTGACGCTGTTTGTCCTGTTGATCGCGACCGTGATCGGGATACTGCTGGCTCCATTGGTGATCCTGGCTCTGCCCATCATGTATTTCCTGGCCTTTGTGTTTGGCGGTGTTGTGATTGGCGATGCGATCTTCAACCGCTCAGGTGACCAGGCCAGCCTGCTCATTCGCTTGATCTCCCTGGCGGCGGTTATGGTGGTCATTGCCGCCCTGCATGTGGTCGCCCCGCTGGGTATCTTGCTGGGTCTGATCGTGAACTGCATCGGATTTGGGGCTTGGACGCTGGTGGCGGTGACGATCATGCACAAGAACGATCTGAAGGTTTCGTTCGGCGGCTTCGTCACCAAAGCCGTGCCGTACGCGGCGACGCAGCTGGTCCTCGCTGTGCTCTACGTGCTGCTCGTCTTGCGTTGACCACGACACCCGCGTCGCGGCTCGGCCGCGGGTCGCGACATCACTGTCCCGATCGCGTTCGCTCGCCCCACTCAACTGCGCGAGTGGTGGGAATGCGAGTCTTGGCATCGTGTCTGCAACGTATGGGAGCGAGCGCAGAGGGCTTGCGAAGCAGCGATGCAAGACCCGCGTTCACGTCGGGGCCGTTCCTCTCCGGGGGCGGTTGGGAAGACTCGGTGCGGCGCCGTGGGGGCGCGTGCGTCGTACCGAGGGCCCCGTTCGTTGTGGAAGCTCCCGCGCGGGGCGACGTCGCAGCGCGACATCGCTTTGGGTCATAGAACATGCCCCGCGCGGGGGCTGGACCACAGAATCTCAAAGACGCGGGGCCGGTCGTTCGACGGCGGCGACAGCGGTCATCGTGGTGTCGGACTGCATCTCGTCCATCGGAGGCGTGATGCAGAGCAGGGCCGCGGCAGCGGTAAGGACCAGCGACCACGCCGTGGTGCGCCATTGCAGCGTGACGATCGCGACCGCGATGGCGGGGCCGAACAGCACCCACGTGGCACCGGTCGAGAGTGCGACGGCTGCCGCTGGCAAGGGCGCGAGCAGGACGGTTGCGGTGCCTGCAACGACGGGCGGGAAGGGCGGCAAGATCGTCGCAGCCGCCAGCAACAGCACCAGCGCGCCGCCGACCCCGTGATCGCCGAACATGGCGGCAAAAGCCAGCAGGGCAACGATCAGGAAGCTGGGGACGCGAAGGGAGGTGGGCACGGCACCCGAAGTAGTGACGCGCACGGCCCTCGGTTACAGGGCCGACCATCCTGGCCCGAGATGGGTCAATCCGCCTCGAGATCGACGTACTTCAGCCGCGGAAAGCGCTCGACGAGCTCGGCTTCCATTCGGTCGACTTCGCGCGCGAGCTCATCGAGCAGCTGTTCACCGAAGTCTCGCGCAAACGCCCGTCGCTGCTCGGAGGATCCGAGCTCTGCATGATGCGCGTCGACGAAGCCCTGCATGCGCTCGCCGAGAAGTCGTCCATCGAAGTCCAGCTGCGCCTGCAGGCGAAAGTTGTCGGCGCCGACGATGCGCGTCTTCACGTTGCGGACGCGCATCACGGCAGGGTGTTGCTGTAAGTACTCGACGATCTCCGCCTGAAGACCTGCCGGGATCGCGGGGCCGAGCAGAAGCGTTCGGTTGCGAATGCCCAGCCACACCGCGACTGCACCGAGCATCAAGCCGATGGCGATCGCGCCGAGGGCATCGTAGGTCGAGTCGCCGGTGAGGTAGGCGAGCCCGATCCCGGCCGCAGCGACGAGAACGCCGAGGCACGCGACGGCGTCCTCGAGCAGGACTGCCGCCGCGGTCGGATCCGTCGTGGTCTTCAAGTATTCGATGAGACTCTCGTCGCCTTTCTTTGCCCAGATCACGCGCGCGGCGGAGACGAGGACGAACCCCTCGACCGCTAGCGAGATCGCGAGAATGGCGAAGGGGATCCACGAGACCTCGAGCGGGTGGGGGTGCAGCAGGCTGTGAACGCCGTGATAGACGGTGACGCCGCATCCGAGCACGAAGATGCCGACGGCCGACAACAGCGAGTAGAGGTAGCGGTCGGCGCCGTATCCATAGTGGAAGAGCGCGTCCGCAGGCTTCTCGCTCTGGCGAATGCCCAAGAACAGCAGGGCCTGGTTCGCGGTGTCGGCCAGCGAGTGGATGGCCTCCGAGAAGAGCGCCCCGGAGCCGGTGATGGTGAATGCGAAGAACTTGATGACGGTGAGGCCGCCGTTGCCCACCAGCGCTCCGAGCACCGCGCCCTTCGAGGTACCGGCCACGTACGATCGGGGATACGTCGCTGCAGCGCGGACGGTCAAGCGCGGTACGCGGCAGCATTTTTTTCGGACGCGCCGGAAGTCTGACGAGCTGCGGTGTCTAGCGTACGGGGACTGAAGGCCGCGCCCCGTCCGCCCGGGGGGGGCGTGGACGGGAAGCGCGGCCTGTTTTTTGTCACTCGTGTTGTAGGCGCGGTTCGATGCTGCTGTTTCCGTAACGCGAACGGATGCCCGCGCAGCCGCGCGAAGCGCATGGGCGCGCCCAGGGACCGGCGCTTCGATCGCATCGGCCCACATGTGGCCTGCGCCACCGAACAGTCCCAACAGGGTGGTCGCGCTCGTCGGGATGCGGCACCATAGAGGCATCGTGGGTTCGCTCCATACGCTGTGGCTGATGCTCGCGTACGCGCCGGTTGCTCCGGCGCCCGCTCCAGCCCCTGCGGCTCCGGTCACGGCCCCTGCGCCTGCTCCGAGCACGCAGGGCCCTGCCGTGGCGGCTCCGGCCCCCGCGCCTGCGCCCCAGCCCGAGGCACCCGCGTCTGGGCCGGCGGATGTCGCGGCCGAGTCGGCCCCCGTTGCGGCGGAGCCCGAGCCGGTCGCTGCCGAGCCGATCGCTGCCGAGCCCGCCGAGTCA
>CAYSPB010000556.1:0-1691 GCA_964432695.1 uncultured Nannocystaceae bacterium | reverse complement strand
GAGGCCCCTCGGCAGCAGGTCCAGCCTCCTGCGGAGCCGGCTGCGGGGCCTGCTGTCGCGACGGCCCCCGCCGTTCAGGCCGAGCCGCTCCCGGCCCACCCGGTCACGGTGGTCCATCGCAAGACGCGAGCGTCCTCCTACGTCCGCCCGAGCGAGCCGACCCCGGTGGAGCCCGAACCGTTCTTCGTGTCGGGGTACGGCGGCATCACAACTCGCTTCTCCGGTGTGGCCCGCAAGATGGGTGCGCTTCGCGGCGTGCACGGCGGCCTGCTTCTCGGTGACCGGCTCACGCTGGGGGCGGCGTACCATCGCCTCAAGCGGCGCTACGGCGCACCCATTCTCGACGCAAACGACCGCCCGATGGCGCTCGCGATGGCGTACGGCGGTGTCGAACTGGGCGCGACCGTCGTTCGTCGTGGTCGGTTCGAGCTGGGTCTTCAGACGCTGCTGGGCGCCGGTGCTGCCTGCGTGACCTACGACGTGAACACGCGAAGCCGCAGCGCTCGGTGTGTCGACGGCGTGCGCATGATGGTCTTCGAGCCGAGTGCCGTCGCCAACATCACAATCACGGACTGGATGCGGTTGGGTCTCGAAGGCGGCTACCGAGGCGTCGCGCGGTCGAAGTGGGAGCCACCCACGGACTTCGACCTCTCGGGCGGATACTTCGGGTTCAACATCGACTTCGGGTGGTTCGCGCGCCCGGACCGGGACTGAGTCAACCACCCCGCGAGATGGCGAAGGCCCGGCAAACAACTGCCGGGCTTTTTGATAAATCGCTCCAAGCGTTTGGGCTCAGTTGTCCGCCGCGCCGTCGGCGATCCAGTCTCGCACCTGGGCGACGCGTCCCTCGTCGAGCAGGAAGGGCGCGTTGAGCGGCATGTGGTTCACTGTGGCCCCGTTGCCGTCACGCGGCGAGCACTTCGAGAGCAGCTGGTACAGGTAGCTGCCCTCGGGATCGCCGGGCTTGATGAGCGGGGCGTCGGTGTTGGCTTGAACCTGGTACGACATGAGCGCGTCGTGCAGGTCGTCGACGGTGAGATCGAGGCCGAACACCGCGCTCTCCCCCTGGTGGCAAGACGAGAAGGCGCAACTCGACACGAAGGTGCTGTCGGCGATGGCGCGCAGCGACGCGGTGCCGCCCGCCATCGCGTCGTCCGGCGTTGACACGCACTCGGGCAGCTCGGGCAGCTCGGCGTCTTCGGGACGCGTCGGCGGAACGTACAGCTCGCCGTCGATCTCCGCCTGGGTCGGCAGCGTTTGGTCGGGGTGCTTGGGCAGGCCCAGCACGTTGCAGGTGGCGGTGCTGTAGTTGACGCCGTCCTGAACGTCGACGAGCTGCGAGCCGGACCCGACCGAGGCGTCCATCAGCACCTTCGAGTCGGCCAGGCCCAGCATCACGCACATCTCCTGGTCGCCGATGCCCCAGCCGATGTCGACGTCACGCCAGTTGTTGTAGCCGCAGGTGAACTGTAGGCCTTGGGCGCCGGTGAGGTCGATGGGGGGATCGAAGGCTTTGCCGGAGCCGTCGGGGTTGAATCCCTCGAGGCGGAAGATGCTCTCCCCATCGCGCGGGCCGCCCATCAGCGACAGGTCGAAGAAGTTTCCGAGGTAGTGGTAGTGCGGAATGACGTAGTAGAGCTTGAGGTCCAGCGCAGAGGAGGCGGCGCCCTCATAGGTGCTTGCAAGGTCGC
>CAYSPB010000555.1:0-4787 GCA_964432695.1 uncultured Nannocystaceae bacterium | reverse complement strand
CGCGGGCGCCTCGGGATGCGCGGGGTCGGCCTCGATCGGCTCATCGAGGATCTGCTGCAGGCGCTCCAACGAGACGGTGGCCTTGCCCAGGTCGGAGACGATGCGCCCGAGCATGCGCATCGGGAACGTGAACATCGCCACCGCGGTGAGGAAGTAGAAGAACGCCCCCACGCTGAGGGACCCGTCGGTGAGCCACACGAGGCCCGCGACCAACACGACGGCGGCCTGCAGAAAGCACAGGAAGTCCGAGATGGCCCAGAACACGGCCACGAGCCGATAGAGTTCGTAGTCCCGGTCGCGGTAGTCGGCGTTGCGCTTCGCGAATCGGCCCTCCTCGTGGGCCTGGCGCGCGAACGCTCGCACCACCCGGATTCCGTTTAGGTTCTCGGAGACGGCGGCGGTCAGGCGTCCCTCGGACTCGTCGGTCTCGCGAAAGCGGTGCCGGATCCGTTTGAAGTACAGCATCGAGAAACCGGTGATGACCGGCATCAGGGACACCGCGACCGCCGTCATGCGAGTGTCGATCGACAGCATCAGGGGCAGGGGGACGAACAGCATGATCAGCGCGCGGCCGATCTCGACCAACTGGCTGCTGAGGAAGCTGCGTACGGTCTCCACGTCCGAGGTGCAGCGCTGGACCAGGTCGCCGGTCTCAGCCGCATCGAAGTACGCCGCCGGAAGCCGCTGCAGGTGGTCGTACAGCCGCTTCCGCAACCGCTCGATGATCGACTCGGTGGCCAGCGCCGACCAGCGCCCGCGCAGGTAGGTGAACAGCCCCGCCATCGTGCTGACCACCGCCATCAGCAGGGCGGGCAGCCACAGGTGCTCGCGCACGAACGCCTCGCCGCCCATCGCGTTCACGCCCCAGGCCACGAACGCTGAGGGCTCCCCGTCGTCCAGCAACACGCCGTCGATGACCACCTGGGGGATCAGAGGGTCGAGGTAGAGGAAGCACGACGCTGCGACCATCGCCCCGACGGCAGCCAAGAATTGTCCACGGTGCCCTTCGAGCAGGGTCCAGGCGGTTCTGAGGAGGGAAGTCATGACGGCAGATGCAGGTGGAGAGGGGAAGGAGCGGCGGCCAAACGCACAAAGGCCCGGCCGCGAGGGGGACTCGCGAGCGGACCTGAAAACAGCGCTTGGGCGCAGGAGCTTGGGCTACGGAGTCACGAGCAAGGGTCGCCACCGAGGGCGCGAACTTTGAACGTGAACCGCAACATGGGCCGAACTCCGTGCTGACGGTAGTGCCGGCGCCGGGCATCGGCAAACCGGAAATCCGACGGAACGCCCAAGTCAGCGGGACTGCAGTGCTTATTTTTCCCGCGGCTGTTGCAGGCGAAGGGGACGCTCAGGCTCTCGCCGAAGCGGCAACACTGAGCGACCAGGCACCCATGTTCGAAGTCCCCGCAGCTGGCGAACGCTTCGAGGTCGTTGCGGACGAACGCCGGCAAGGCCTCGGTGCAGAGCTCGACTCGTTTGGAGAATGCTGGCCCGTGCTCCCGGACAGTGGCGAGCGCGTCGCTGGTTGGGATTGGGGCTCGTCTTGGGGGGTGGGGACCCTGTTGGAGAGACGGAGCCCAGCATGTCCGAGGCTGGGACCCGTGGCTGTCCCGACTTCTCCATGGCCGGAATGATCGTTACCCTCGCGGCGATGGTTGAGGACGATCCAGACACCCTCGAACGCTCGGCCGGCGTTGCGTTTCTCGGCGGCCTCTTCGCCCCTGGCCTCGGCCACTGGTACGTCGGACACCCTCGGCCCGCGATCGGCTTCGTCATCGCGCTTGCGCTCGGTTTGCCCCTCGTCTTGCTCGCGAGCGCGGTTGCTGAGGTTCATGCCGGGATCTGGGTGGTGGTCGCGGGCGGCTGGGTCCTTCGCTTCATGGCGGCCGTCCACGCCGGGTCGCTCGCCTTCCGTGGACAAGGGCGAGCGCGTCGCGGCCAGACGCTCAAGGGCTACGTCTTGTTCTTCATCGTCACGAGCTCGCTCGCGTGGCTGAGCGGATCCGTCTCGCGGAACTTCATCCTCGAACCGCTGGAGACTCCGTCTGACTCGATGCTGCCGACGATGCAACGCGGCGACAACTTCATGGTGGCGAAGCTCGCCGCCCGAGACCGGCAGCCGCAGCGTGGCGACATCGTCGTCTATCTCGCACCGAACGGGGCCCAGATGGCTCACCGCGTGGTCGCCCTTCCCGGGGAGACCCTCCGGCTCGGCGGCGCAGAACCCTCGATCGACGGGACGCCCATGACGTGGGAGCCGTGCGGGGACGAGCCGGAGCACCGCTGCTTCGTGGAGCGTACGCCGGAGGGGGCTTCGTACCAGGTCCAGCTCGTCGAGCCGGTGGAACCTCTGGCGCCGCAGACCATCGAAGTCCCGCCCGGACATGTCGCCATTCTCGGCGACAACCGCAATCAGGCACACGACAGCAGCGCCTTCGGGCCGATCTCGATCGACGACGTGCAAGGCCGGGTCGTCGGGCGCTTCTTGCCGTTCGACCGGGTCGGTACGCTCATCCCCGCCGGAGCGCGCTGAGCCACGCTCGAGTCCGGGCCTCCCACGGAGACGGAACCGAGTTGCCGATGTACGGCAACCGGTTCTCGTCCATGGCTGCCCCCGAAAACCCGGACATGTTTCCGCTGGCGTCGGCGCCGAAACTGCCGCGGTGAGCGCGTCGCGAGGCCGTCGTGGGGCGCAGGCGGGACTCGGGTTGCCAGTGGCACCTGCCGACACCGTCTCGACCGCCCTCGCCTCGGCCGCAGCGTGCGGTTCAGCGTCCTCGCTGCAGCCTCCGGAGGGTGCCCGTGAAACGTCTCTCGCCCGACTCGTGGCTTCTTACGGGGTGCTGCGGGTGGGGAAGGCCGACCTAGGGATCGCTCTCACCCGCGCGTGAGTTGCTTCGTTTCGGGGGTGTACGGCGGGGTGGGGGATGCGTCGTATTCTCTGGTGGCCTGTGACCAGTCGCAACGAGTCCGTGACGTTCGAGGCGTTCGACGCCGTCGACCTCGATGAGTGGAAGGCCAAGGTGGAGGCGACGACGCCGCTGGCCAAGCTCTCTTCCCGCGTGGACGTGACGGGAACCGATGCGCACGCCACACATCCGCTGTACGAGGCCGCTCACCGGCAGGTCTCTGTGCGGACCGTGAAGGCGCCGTGGACGGTCGCGCAGGAGTATCGGGTCGCGCGGGCCGAGGCGGTCGCGACAGCGATTGCGACCGACCGTGGGTTTGACCTTCAGGCGGCGTGGATCCGACTCGCCGCTCCGTTGCGTGCCCGCGCGGGGGTGGCCGGTGATGGCGTGGTGCTCGATGAGCGCGAGCACGCCACGGCCGTGGTCGAGGCGGTTGGGGACGGCACGCTGTGGGTCGATGCGGGCGCGAACGGCGTCACGGCGCTGTCGCGGGTCCTCGAGGCCGGGCGCGAACCGGGGCTGCTTCGTGGTGGCGTGCTGTGTGATCCCTACGGTGCGCTGGCGGAATACGGCGGGCTGGGCGTGGAGCCCGAGGAGGCGCTGGCCCAGGTTGGCCGCGTCGTCGCACGGGCGCAGCTGGAGGCTCCGCAGCTTCGCACCGTGTTGGCTTCGGGTCTGCCGTACCACGACGCGGGCGCGTCGCCGTCGGTCGAAGTCGGTGCCGTGCTTGCGACGCTGATCGACGTCGTCCGGACGGTGGGCGCCGCGGGGGTCGGGGCCGAGGCGCTGTGGTCGTCGACGGTGCTGCGCGTGGCCGCGGACTGTGACGTCTTCGTCGGATTGGCCAAGGTTCGTGCCCTACGCTGGCTCGCCGAGAGGGTCGCGGTGCGGTGGGGCGTCGAGGCGCCCGCGTTCATCGCGGCGCGAACGTCATGGCGGGACCGCACGCGTCACGACCCGTGGGTGAACATGCTACGCGCTACCGCCGAAGTCTTCGGTGCCGCAACAGCCGGTGCCGACGAAATCGCGGTTCAGCCGTTCTCCGAAGCACGAGGGCATGGCAACGACGATGCGCGTCGCTGGGCGTTGACCACCGCGCACATGCTGCGCGACGAGTCGCACGTCGCCAGCGTGGTCGACCCGGCCGCGGGCAGCGGCTACGTCGAGTCATTGACCTCGGCCATCGCTGAGCGGGCGTGGGCGTGGGTGCAAGGCGTCGAGCGCAGCGGCGGCCTCGGTGCCGCGCTGCAGGCGGGTACGGTCCAGGCGGACGTCCGCGGCTGTGCGCAGGCACGCGCCGGCGCGCTCGCAACCGGCCGATTGGCGTTGACGGGCGTCTCGGTCTTCCCGCAGTTCGATGAACCGGCGGTCCCGCTGCACGACAATGCGGAACCCGAAGCGTCGCTGCCGACCGAACCACCGTCATATACCGTCGAGGGCCTCCGGGCGGTCCGACTTGCGGTCCCGTTCGAGGCGCTGCGCGAAGCCGCCGACCGGCAGCGAGAAGCCTCAGGACACCGTCCGCGCGCGCAGCTGTACACGTTGGGCTCGCTTCGCGAACACCGGGCGCGCCTGGACTTCGCCCGCAGTTTGGTCATGGTGGGGGGCTTTGCCGTCGAGGTCGTCACCACCACCGACGACGTCGTGCCGGCGTTGGCGGTGCTCGTTGCCTCCGACGAACGGCTTGCCTCCGAAGGAACCGCCGCAATCGAAGCGCTGCGCGCCGCGGGGGCGCCGGCGGTGTGGGTGGCCTCGGCCCCCCGCGACGACCTGAAGCCCGACGGATTCCTGCATCGCGGCAGCAACGTGCCGCAGACGATGGCCGCCCTTCACGACGCCCTGGGAGTAGGACGATGAGCAAGACGCCGGACTTCGCGA
>CAYSPB010000554.1:0-4808 GCA_964432695.1 uncultured Nannocystaceae bacterium | reverse complement strand
TCGGCAGAGGGGCGTGCGCTCGTGATGGACTTCGGGCTTGCCCGGCCGACGAGCGAGTCGACCGAGGCGCTCGGACTGGGCGAAGCCGTTTCCACATCGCAGCTCGATGAGACATCGCCCGGTCGGATCGCAGGGACCCCGGCCTACATGGCGCCGGAGCAGACGGTGGCCGAAGAGCTCAGCCCCGCCGCGGATCAGTTCGCGTTCTGCGTGACGCTGTGGGAAGCGGTGTGCGGGGAACGGCCGTACGAGGGGGGCAGCTACCCAGAGCTGTTGCGCAACCTCTCCGAAGGGCGCATTCGAAAGCCGCCGGTGACTCGTCGTCCGCCGCGATGGCTCGAGCGGGCTCTCCGCCGCGGCCTGCGTCCCGAGCCGTCGGCACGCTGGCCCTCGATGGCGGCGCTGATGGAGACGCTCGAGCGGGGACGAAGACGCTGGCGCTGGCAGGCCGGCATCGCTGCGGTCGTCCTCGCTGCGACCCCCGTTGGTGTGACGCTCCAGCGGCGTCACCGGGCCGACGAAGCCCGGCGCGACGCGGTTTCTGCGTGTGAGGCAGAAGGCGCAGCGATCCGCTCGGTGTGGAACGTCGACGCCCGGCGGCGCGTTCGGGCTGGACTCCGCGCCACCGGAGCGAGCTTTGCGGAGGCGAGTGCGGACGTGTTCGAACCCTGGCTCGACGACTACGCCGACGTATGGGAACGGGGACGCACTCAGGCCTGCCTGCACGCGACAGTCGACGAAGACTGGACGGCCGAACTCTCGGACCGCGCGATGTGGTGCTTCGAAGACCGCCAGCTGCAGCTCGAAGCCACCGTGGATCAGATTTCGACGGGAGATGCCAAGGCGGCCCGGCGAGCGGTTCGGTTGGTGTCGTATCTCGATCCCGCCGACGCCTGCCTCAATCCGATCCTCCTCGAGCGGCTGCCCGCTCCACCGGTGGAAATCCGCGATCGCATTCGGTCGATTCGGGCCTCGCTCGTCGACATCGACCGCCTCCGGCACCGCGGCGAGTACGTCGAGGCACTCGCGTCGGCGGAGGGGGTGCGGGCCGAAGCGGCTGCGCTTGGTTGGCCGCCACTTCATGCCTCGGCGCGGATGATCGAGGGCCGGTGCCTGCACGAGAACGGGCGCAACGAAGACGCCGATGCCGTGCTCACCGACGCCTACTTCGACGCCGTCGACGCAGGGTCGGTCGAGGTCGCCTTTCGAGCGGCCCGAACCCTCATGCGGGTGAATACGTCGCTGGAACGCTACCGACCGGCCCAGGTATGGGCACGTCACGCCAATGCCGTGTCGGCGGGCAAGGTCGACCTGGGCGGACTCGACGAAGCCGAGGGGCACTACCTCGCCATCGCCGTCGACCTTGGCTTGGGCAACCCCGCCGAAGCCATCCGACACGGAGAGCTTGCGATCGCGCAGCGGACTCAGACCCTCGGCGACGCGCATCCGATCACCGCGGCGGCGCATCGCAACCTCGGCCTTGCGTACCTCAGGCAGGGCCGCGCCGCGGATGCGCTGGTAATGCTCGATCGGGCCTATCGCGTCTGGGTCGACGCGGTTGGGCCCGAGCATCCGCACGTCGGCAGCATGATGACGGTGCGGGCCGAGGCGCTGGCCTCGCTCTCGCGCGAAGACGAGGCGCTGGCGCTCGTGACGGAAGCGCTGGCGGTTCAAGAAGCCGCCCTTGCGCCCGGGCATCCGGAGATCGAACGCGCGCGTACGCTGATGAAGCGGTTGCAGGCGGGCGAGCCTGGCGTTGGCGGGCCGGAAGCGCTAGAAGCGGGTCGATGAAGACGACCCCCGAGGTGGCCGAGCTCCTTCACGACCTCATGCTCCGCGACCTGCTCGCGTCGGAGGTCTATCACGTGCAGGCCGTGCTCCTGCGCGACATGGGGTTGCTGCGTCTCGCGGAGCACTTCGAGCACGAGTCGCTGCACGAGCGCCAGCACGCCGACATGCAGCTCGAGCGGCTGACGTTCCTCGAAGTGCCGATCGATCTGTCCAAGCGTCCGCAGCACGTCCCGATGGGCAAGACTGCGAAGAGCTTCATGGAGGGCTCGCTGCAGATGGAACTCACCGTCGCCGCCAAGCTCGGCGAGCTGTGCCGGGCTGCGAAGGGCGAGGATGAGGGCACGTACCTGCTCGCGCAGCGCCTGCTCGAAGAAACCGAGACCGACCACATCCTGTGGCTGGAGCAGCAGCTCACCTTGATCGAACAGGTTGGCGAAGAGAACTACCTTTCGCAGATGTCCAAGCCCGCCGAAGCGCAGGCTTGATGAAGCTGGTCCCGCCCTCGGCGCGGCATCGCGACAGCTTCCTGCGGGCGGCCGACGCCTTTGCTCGTGAAGGCCTACCATGGTGGCAGGGCCCCAGGCTCGAACTGGCGCGCCGGGACTTCGACGCATTCGTGCGCGAGAAGCTGGCCGAAGCCGAACGAGGCACGCCCGCGCGCCCACCCAAGACCCATCGGTGGGCGATCGTGCAGGACGTGTTCGTGGGCCGAATCGCGGTCTTTCACCACCTCACCGACGCGCTGCGTCGCGTAGGGGGCCACATCGGCTACGACACGCATCCGGAGCATCGCGGCCGTGGCTACGCGACCCAAATGCTGGGACAGATGCTGCCGGTTGCGAGAACGCTGGGCCTGCAGCGGGTTCTGCTGACGTGCGACGCCTCGAACTTGGCCTCGGTCACCGTGATCGAGCGAAACGGTGGCGTTCGAGCGGTCTCGGACCACCCGTCGGCCAAGCTTCGGTTCTGGATCGCGCTCGACGGGTCTTCGGGCGCTCAGGCCTCGACCAAGATGTAGCGTTTCGTGCGGCCGGGGAGTGCTTCGACGCGGCCCTCCCCGACGAGGGCCTCGAGCGCCATGCGGGCTTGGTACTCGCTCAATCCCGTCTGTGACCGAAGGTCGGCGAGGGAGAGCGGCGCGCCAGCCTCGAGCGCGCGCCGCACTCGACTCACGCGCCCCTGGGGATCGAGCGTACCCGGATCGTCGACGCGCGCTGCAAAGCGCCCGAGTCGTTCCACGGGGTCTGGCACCCGCTCGGCCAGCCCCGGTCGCGCGACGAGGTACAGATATTCCTCGTTGCGAAGGTGGCTGACCGCGCCAACCTTGGCACCCTCGGGGTTATAGACGCCGATCTGCGCCCCGACGTATCGCTTGAAGTCCTTGGTCACCACGAACACGTCGCCGAGTTGCGAGAGCGTGGCTTCGATCTGAGCCCGGCTCTGATAGCCCTCGTTGTTGAACGACACGACGACCAGCGGCGCCTGTACGGCCGCCACCGTGTCTCGAAACGCGTCGTCGTGGCGGCGCTTGGAGTTGAAGTCGCTCTTGCGCTCTTTGCAGTCGACGCGCTTGCAGGCGACCCCGTACACCTCGGGCTTGTCCCAAAGAACCAAGCTCTCCCAGATGTGATAGTTCGACAGGTAGCTGTGCTGATTGTACGGCGGGTCGAGGTAGGCGACGTCGGTCTGGACCGCTCGTGCGAAGGCCTGCGCGTCGAGCCGATGTGCCCGGCAGTCTCCGTGGGGGGAGCGCGGCTGCATGTCCGGCACGCGGAGCTCGAGGTCGTTGTAGGAGCGAGGCGCCCACTTTTTCACGTACGCCATCTGCAGCCCACAGGTCGAGTCGACGCGGTCGGCCGCTTCCATCAGGGATGTCAACATCACCGCTTGGAGTTCGGGGGGCAGGTCTTTGTCGGCAATCGCTTGCCGCACGGCGTCGATCCGCGCGCCGTTGTGCGGCTGGAAGAATCGCGACTGCTCGCAAAACGTCTCGGTGACGTAGCCGGGCTCACCGCGTAGGCGGTTGAACTCGTCGACGAGGCTGCTCGCGGGTTCGACCCACGCTTCGCGGTCCGCCTGCACGTAGCAGGTCGCCAGCGTATGCGCGTAGGTATTGTGATCGTTGCTTTCGACCCGCCAGCCGGCGCCTTTGCAGGCGTGCCCGACGCGGGCCGTTCCCGAGAAAACGTCGGCGAGGCTATGGAGCTCGGGAAACTCGCGCAGCAGACCGACCAGCGTGGGGACGAGCGTCCGCTTGGAGCCGAGGTACTTGATCATTACCGAGCGCTCGCACCATAGCAGTCCGCGGCGCCGCGCGGCGACGCACCGCCAGATACGCTTCACCCCGGTCGTTTGGGGGGATGAGCGGCATCATGGGGGGAACGTGTCGCAAGCGTCGGGAGAAGAAGTCAGGCGGCTCGTCACGGGCCCAGAAAGCACCGCGACCCTGACCCACGAACCTAGCGCGCCGTGGAGCCCTCAGCATCGATCCCGATGCGCTGAGCCCACCGCGTCTTCGCCCGGGGTGCGAAGTCCGGACTCGCCTGAACACGCTTCCCGAGTTCCGAGAGTTCCGCCATCGTAGCTCCGCGCTCACTCGCCTCATCACTGCGCGAGCGCGCCTCGAGCAAAAGCTTCAACAAGGACGCACGCAGCTGGAGCCGACCGGGCGCGGGCTCATCTCCCACCCCCCTTCCGACCTCCTCGAGCACGGCGCTTGCCTCCTCGAAGCGCCCAGCATCAAACAAGGCGACGGCGAGGTTGACCCGACAGTCGCTCACGAGCCAAGAGCCATCACCGGTTGCCAGTGAGCGAATCCGAAGCGCCTCCTTGTAGTGCTCCACCGCCTCGTCGGCCCTGTTCATCGTCAAGTAGACCTCTCCAAGGTTGGTCTCTGAGAGCACGAGATCCGGATGCTCTTCCCCCAGCACTTTTCTACGGATTTCGAGAGCTCGAGACTGCGTCCGCAGAGACGCCTCCAAGCGTTCCAAGGCAAGCTGCACGATGCCAAGCGTCCC
>CAYSPB010000553.1:0-4817 GCA_964432695.1 uncultured Nannocystaceae bacterium | reverse complement strand
CGCGCCTGCGCATCGAGGAGGCCACGGTCGGGCCCAGCGGCGACGTCGTGGGCATGACCCTGGGCTCGGCGAACTTCCGCGAGCGCGCCGGGGTGCTCGTGATGGCCGTACGTCAGCCCGACGGCGACGTCGTACACGTGCCGCCTCCGGACCTCGCCATCGCGCCCGGCCAGACCCTCATCGCGATCGGCACGCCGGAGCACATCGACGAGCTGCGGGCGACCGTGGGTCATCGCCGCTGAGGCCAGGTCAGCTCTCGGCGTAGATCGATTCTTCTTTTTCCTGCGCTTCCTTGCACTGGATGCACAGCTGCGCCTCCGGGCGCGCCTGGAGCCGCTTGAGAGAGATCGGCTCTTCGCAGTCTTCGCAGAGGCCGAAGGTCGCGTCGTCGATCTTCCGCAGCGCCGTCTCGATCTTGCCCATCAGAAACCGCTCCCGGCCCCGCAGGCGAATCGAGAATGCTTGCATGGACTCGCTGGAGGCCTGGTCGACCTCGTCCATGCGCTCGTCCGAGGAGATGATGAGGTCGTTGTCGAGGGTCTTCTGCGCCTCCTCGACCAGGTGTAGCCGCTTCTGCTCCAAGAGGGCGGCGAATTGCTCGAACTGTGGCTTCGTCAGGTGCGTGGTCATGGGTCGCGCGAAGGGCCGCGCAAGATAGGGGCTGCAACAACCATCGACAACGTAAAATGATGCTCGCTCCTCGCGTCGTGGGATCGGTGGATGCCGCAATGGGCTGCTCGAACACCAGGAGATCCCGGCCGTGCCGTGCGACTCCGAAAAAACGAAGAAATCAGGTCCGCAACCTACGATTTCACCGCTGTTGCACCGTTCAGAAGTTGACAACTACGCCTGTGGAAGCCTACTCTCAGGTGCGACTTTGCCGCATGATGGCGGGAAGACTGCCGAACTATGGCCAGCTCTGACAAGCGTAAGCAAAGCCTCTACTTCCCCGAGCAGATGTTGAAGGAGATCCAAGAGGAGGCCGCGCGGCAAGACCGCTCGCTCTCATGGATTGTCCAGAAGGCGTGGAAAATCGCCCGTAAAGACATCATGAAATACCCGAGCGTCAACGAGGTACCCGACGACGCTCCGGACGACGAACGCGGGAAAAACGAGTAACTCTTCAGCCCCTTCGAATACCCGCAGGCAGATCGCGGTCTGCGGGCTGCTCGTGCTGTCCGTAGTTGGTTGGCATGACCCGTGTTCGTGGGGTGAGCGTCTCGTTTGACTCCATTGTCCTCGCGTAGACCCGCGAGCGAGCGATGGCGTCTTCCATTCACGATTCGAGCGACCCGCCGAGTGCGGGCATTCGTGCGGAGTCGGAGCGGTTCCTTGAGCGCCCCGACGGCTCGACGGTTTGTATACAGGCGTGGGGCGATGCGCATCTCCCTACTCTGATGATTCTCGACGGCATCGGCTGTTCGGGTTGGGCATTTCGGCGCATCATTCCCGGATTGCGTGACGCGTGCCGCGTCGTGCTCATGCACTACCGGGGGCACGGGCGCTCCCCCACCCCGCCACGGCCGTGGCGGTTGGGGATGGACGTGCTTGCCGACGATGCGGTGGCGGTGCTCGACCACGAGGGCATCGGTCGGGCCGTCTTGCTCGGCTTCTCGATGGGCTTTCAGGTGTCACTCGAGGCTTACAAGCGACACCGGACCCGAGTCGCGGGCCTCATCTCGCTGGCAGGTCCGGCCAGTCGCGCGATGGCTCAGTTTCAGGGCACCGACATCTTCGGGCACGCCCTGCCCGTGCTCCGTGCTGCGAGCCGCCATGCCTCGGACCTGACGCTGCGTCTTTGGAAGACGCTTCTGCCCAACCAGACCCTGCGCAAGCTCGGTCTGCAGACGCAGCTGAACGCGGCCCGCATCGACATGGAGGACATCGACTTCTACCTGTCGCAGATGGCCCGCATGAGCCCGGAGCTCTTCCTCGAGCTGCTCCAGCAGGCAGCCCGCCACAGCAGTGACGACGTGCTGCCACGCGTTCGGGTTCCTTCGCTCATCGTTGCCGGTGGGCAGGACCGCTTCGTCCCGCTGGCGACGATGCGCGAGGTTGCCTTCTCGATTCCCGGCGCACAGTGGGTCGTGCTTCCCGATGCCTCGCACGCGCTGCCGGCCGAGTACCCCGAGGACGTCACCGAACACGTCCGACGCTTCACCG
Organism: uncultured Nannocystaceae bacterium; assembly: GCA_964432695.1. Taxonomy (GTDB): domain Bacteria; phylum Myxococcota_A; class Polyangia; order Nannocystales; family Nannocystaceae; genus CAJXVA01. The sequence goes on along the minus strand of CAYSPB010000553.1, from coordinate 2,654 downwards.
CGACCGCCCACGGCGCGGGCTAAGGCTGCGCTTCGAGTCTCGCGCCCGCGCTACTTCGCAGCGGTCCGGCGCCGTCCCTTCTCGTCGGTTTCACCGTCGTCCATTTCGATGGCACGTCGGGTGAGGCGCTTGAACGTGTTGTTGCGTTCGAGGTCGCTGAGGATCTTGACGAGATCGTCGTGCGGCTTCGAGTCGTTGACCAACTTGCCCAGCGTGCCCTCGCCCTTTTCCACCCGCGCCGCGATCCGGGATGCGGAGGCCGTCGCCTTCTCGGCCTCGGCGAGGATACGCTCGAGGTCTCGGACGAGCTCCCCCTCCTCGTCGTAGAGCAGCTTGGCTGCAACGGACTTGTTGGCGGGGTCCTTGAGGTCCTCGAGCAGCTTGCGCATGTCCTCCATGGTCTTGCGCGCATCGTCCACCGCCGGCTGCAGGTTCTTGTCGACCTTCGCGAGCGAGCTGTTGGCTTTGCCCACGAAGCGGTCCACGCCCTGGGCGGTGTTGCGGACGCCGCGAAGCGTCTGGCCGAAGTCCGCCTTGTATTCTTCGCTCGACAGCAGTGCCCCCACCAGGCCTTCGCCTTCGGCGATCTGCCGGGTGATGTCCTCGGTGTGCTGGATGATGTTCTTGACGTTGTCGAGCGTGCGCTCGTCGTTGAGCTCGGAGAACAAGCTCGAGATACCGCCGAGTGCGGTGTCGACCTTGTCCGTGAGTCCATCAATGCGCTCCCGGAAGAGCTCGATGTCCTCGTACAGCGACGGCGAGCTCTGGATGATGAGCACATCCTCCTCTGCGTGGCTCTTGAGCGCACGCGGGGTCAACTCGGCACGCGCGCCGGGCGTGATAGCGACCAACTGGTCCCCGAGCACGCCGTTTTGGGCGATCGTCGCCCGCGAGTCCTCGCGGATGAGTTGCAGCTTGTCCTTGAAGATCGACATGCGGACCTCGACGCGCCGGTGCGACGTGTCGAAGCGCGCGCAGACGCCCTCCGGTCCGGTCCAAAACACCCGCCGGTAGCGCTTGCGGAACTCCTTGGTGACGCAGATTTCATCCTGCTCGCAGTCCTGCGTGGTCATGCAGGGCGCGTGTAGACCCTTCGCCGCAAACGGCTCGAGCTCGGCACACACCCGGTCGGGACTGCAGAACAAGAACGAGCTGCACTCATCGCTGCGGTCGCCTTCGAAGCGCCCGATGTCTTCGGTGAGCGGGTCGCACACCAGGTCTTCGCCCGAGCGCTCGACGAAGTTGATCGTGTCGACGGTCCCGATCTCGACGCCGGCGAGCTGCACGGGCGAGCCGCGGCGAAGGCCGGAGATGGTGCGGAAGTCCGTGTACACAGCGACCTTGTCCTCCCAGGTGCCTTCGGCCTGGCCGATGAGGAACAGGGACACAAAGCCCATCGCCGCCAGGGAGGTCACGAACAAGCCGACCACCATGCGGGTTCTCGATTCGCGTTCACGCGCCATGTCGGGCCTCCGCGTCTCGCAGCGTTCCGTGGATGAAGTCGCGGACCTCCGGACGCGGCGAGTGCCACATCTCTTCGGCCGTGCCCACGAACGGGAACTGCTTTTCGTAGAGCATCGCGATCCGGTCGGACACCTTGCGGGCCGTCGGCATGTCGTGCGTCACGACGACGCTGGTCACGTCGAGCTCCCGCTGCAGTTTCATGATCATGGCACTGATCCGCGTGATGTTCTTGGGGTCGAGCCCAGTGGTGGGCTCGTCGTAAAGGATAACTTCGGGCTCGATGGCGATCGAGCGTGCCAGTGCCACGCGCTTGCGCATCCCCCCCGACAGCGAGGCCGGAAGCGCCTGGAGCACCCGCTCGGGCAGGCCCACGAGCTCTACGCAGGCACGCGCCTTGTCGTAAATCTCGGCGTCGGACTTCTTGGTGTGCTCCCGGAGCGCATATCCGATGTTGTCGAGCACGTTCATGGAGTCGAACAGGGCACCCCCCTGGAAGACGTACGCCACCCGCTGCCGAATCGCCCGCAGGCCTTCGTCTTTTTGCGCACCGACCACGCGGCCGTGCACGGTGACCGTGCCCGCATCGGCCTGGAGCAAGCCGATCATCATCTTCAGGCACACGCTCTTGCCCTGCCCCGACCCGCCGATGATCGTCAGCGTCTCGCCCCGGTGCACCGACAGATCCATGTCGGCGTACACGGTGTGGTCGCCGAACGTCTTGGTGACGCCCCGGAAGTCGATGATCGGCTCGGCCGCGCTCACAGGAAGATCATCGTCAAGTAAAAGTCCGCGATGATGACGCAGATCGAGGTAGCGACGACCGTCTCCATCGTGGAGATGCCGACCGCTTCGGTGCCGAACTTGGTCGAGAACCCCTGAAAACAGCCGATGAGCCCGACCAGATAGCCGAAGATCACGCCCTTGACCAAGCTCTGGATGTAGTCGATCGGCGCAAGCTCGTCGACGTAGGTCTCGTAGAAGTAGCCCGCCGGGACGGCGTAGACCCAGTCACCGATCAGCATGCCGCCGATGAGCGCCATGATGTTGCCCCACGCGACCAGGAGCGGGACCGCGAGCGTGGCCGCCACGAGTCGCGGCCAGACCAGCTTCTTCACCGGGTCGGCTCCGAGCGCGGCGACGGCGTCTATCTGCTCGGTGACCTTCATCGACCCGAGCTCAGCCGCCATCCC
>CAYSPB010000552.1:0-4828 GCA_964432695.1 uncultured Nannocystaceae bacterium | reverse complement strand
CATGCTCGACCACAGCACGGCCCAGCATCGAGGCTGGGAGCTCCCCGAGCGCGGTCACGGCGCGAAGCGTACCGTCGGCCGCACGCAGCCGACCCGCCGCGATCTCGGCGCGCGCGAGCAGGAGCATCGTCTCCGCCCGGGGCACCGGGTCGGCCTGCAGCTTACGAACTGCGAGCGCGCCCTCGAAGAGCTGCCGCGACGCATCGACGTCACCATCGACCAGCGCGACCTCTCCGAGCAGATGCATCAAGGCCGCGGTGCGCGGGTGGTCCGAACCGAGCTGGCTCTCCACGACGTCCATCGCCCGCGAGAGCAGCGGCGCCGCATCCTCGGGTGAGCCCGCCCGCAGCGCATAGCGTCCCAGCGCAGCCCAGGCCTCTGCAACGCGAACGTCTCCTTCGCCGTACGTCTCCTCGAGCAGCGTCGCCGCGTCCCGCAGCGGGCGACGTGCTGCGGCGAGGCGCCCGGACGTCTCGAGCAGCGACGCGCGGCGGGCCAGCAAGGTTGCCCGTTCCTTGGCCGGGGCCGCCGTCCTCGAGAGCATCGCCGCCGCCACACCAGCCCAACCTTCGGCTTCTCGGACCCGAGCGGGGTCCTGGCCGATGATGCCGACCAGCGCGACCGCAGCCTCGGTGGCGACGTCGTCGGCGGCCGACTCGAGGGCGAGCCCCAGCGCTTCCTTGTAGTTGAACTCGGCGAGCTCGTCGTGTTTGGCCTCGTGCTGAAGCGAAGCGAGCCGCAGCCGCGCCTCGGCGTGAACCGCCGGCGCATCGAGGGTGAGCGCCTGGTCGAGCAGCTCTCGGGCGGCGTCGAGCCCCACGCCATGCAGGCCCGCACGGTCGAACGCGGCCACGCGCGCAAGCTGAGGGCGCAACGCTTCGACCTCGTCGGCCACCGATGCGTCGGGTGAAAAGGCCTCGACGCGCGCCCGCTCGCATCCGGCGGGGTGCGGCAGCGCGTTTACGGCGTCGAGACCACGCTCGAGCGCCACGGGGTTGCCCTCGGACAGCAAGGAGAGCAATGCGCTGCCCTCGTCGAGCCGACGGTCGAGGCACGCCATGCGCGAGGTGAGCTGGGCCGCAGACTGCTCCCCGCGCCCGTGGGTCGCTTCGCACACCTCGAGGTAGGACGCAGACCAAGCCGCCTCGTAGCCGCTCAGCGCCGCGTCGACGGCGGGCCAGCCTTCGGCGGCGTACGGCAGCGCGGCCTCGACGAATGCGGTCTGCACCTGCGCTCGTGCGTCGCCCGAGAGCACGGCAGCCGCCCGCTCGGGCCCCAGCTCACACGGCGGAGGGTCTTCGTCGAGCGCGATGCTGGCCAGCGCGCCAACGCCTGCGAGTCCGCCTGCGAGCACTCCCACGGTCCGCCACGACGGGCGACGACCGACGGTGTCGCGACGCAGCGCCGTGAGCAGCTCGACCATCGATGGAAAGCGGGCGGTCGAGTCGACCGACAGCGCGCGCAGCAGCACCTGCCGAAGCCAGTTCGGGACCGTCGACCGGCTTGGGGCTGGCCGGATGTTTCCGGCGCCGACGTTGTAGGCCAACGACGCGACGTCGTCTCCGGGAAAAGGTCGTTGGCCGTACAGCGACTCATACAGCGCGACGGCGAACGCGAACTGGTCGCTGCGCGCGTCGACCTCCCGTCCCTCGTGCTGCTCGGGGGACATGTACGCGGGCGTTCCCATGATCGCCCCCGCGGCGGTCACGGTGGTGCTCAGCGACGGCCGCGGGACCTCGCCCAAGCTCTCGGGGTCACGGCTCTCGGAGGCATCCTGACGGCCCGAGGCGCGTGCGAGGCCAAAGTCGGTGACGACCGCCCGGTGTTCCCCGGTGAGCATCACGTTGTCGGGCTTGAAGTCTCGGTGCACCAGCCCCGCGGCGTGGGCTGCCGCCAAACCCTCCCCCGCCTGGATGAAGACGTCGACGACGTGTCGCCAGTCGTGGCCCCGCCGGATCCACTCGGCGAGTGCGCAGCCCTCGATGAACTCCATCGCAACGAACACCTGGTCGTCGATGGTGCCCACGTCGTGCACGGTGATCACGTTGGCGTGCGACAGCCGGGCCATCGCCTGAGCTTCGCGGATCAGCCGAAGGCGGCGCCGCTCCGCCCGACGATCTCGGGAGGCGGTACGAAGCAGCTTCAGCGCGAGCTTGCGATCGAGTTCGGGGTCATAGGCGGCGTAGACAACGCCCATCCCCCCTTCCCCGACAAGGTCGAGGATGACGTATCGACCCACCGACGCCCCGCGGTCGAGCTGAAGACGCGGCGGCGGCTGCTCGAGCAGCACGTCGCGCTCGACCGAGTGGTCGGTCTGCGTCAGGTTCAACTTGCCCACCAACGACGAGGGTACCAGTCGGCACAACGCGTTCGCACCGGCCAGCGGATGGCCGTGCATGTAGGTTCAACGCGTAGGTCCGACAACGTGATCGACCGTGTGGATCAATCTTCCTCGGCCAGAATCGCGTCCACGTCCATGTGCACGGTTGCTTTTTTGCCGCGCATGCCCTCGATGATCACGAACAACGCGGGCACCACGAGCAGCACCAAGATCGTCGCGACGAACAGACCGCCCGCGATCGACACCGCCATTGGCGCGAGCACGTTGTCACGCCCTCCGAAGCCGATCGCCATTGGCAGCAGACCAAGGCAAGTGGTGAGCGTCGTGGAGACGATGGGGCGCAAGCGGTTGAGCGCGCCTTCGATGGCGGCTTCGCGAATGCCCTGCCCCTCGCGACGCAGCGTGTTGATGAAGTCGATCATCACCAGCGAGTCGTTCACGACGATGCCCGCGAGCGCGACCATGCCGAACATTGCGAAGATCGTGAGATCGTAGCCCATGCTGGCCAGGCCCAGCACCGCGCCCATCAGGCCGAACGGCACCGCCGAAATGATGATGAGCGGTTGCAGGTACGAGCGGAACTGCAACGCGAGCACGCCGTAGATCAAGATGAGCGCAAGCCCGAACAGGCCCGGTAGGTCTTCGAGGCTCTTGACCAGCTCGTCCGCTTCGCCGCCGAACGACAGCGACACGCCGGGATAGCTCGACGCGAGCTTGGCGTCCCAGCGCTCCTGAACTTCGCCCGCAGCCTGCAGCGGTGCGGTGACCTCGGTATCAATGTCGGCGAGCACCGCCACGGTGCGCTGACTATCCTCGCGGCGGATCATGCCGACCTCGCGCGTACGTTCGATCTCCGCCACCTGGTCGAGTCGGACGAAGCCATTGCCTGGCGTCGCAATGATCGTGTCGGCGAGGCGAGACTTGTCGCGGTTCTGCCCACCGGAGTAGCGGACGACGATGTCGACCTGTTCCTCGTCGATGGAGACCTCGAGCGCCGTGAGGCCGTCGACGGCGGCACGCACGGCGTTGCCCACGTCTTTCTCGGTGAGGCCGTACCGCGAGGCGCGGTCCTGGTCGACGCGCACCGACAGCGTCTCCTTGCCCGAGCCGTAGTCGTCGCGAATGTCGAACACGCCGTCCATGTCGGCGAGCTCGGCCTTGACCGAGGCCACGGCGGCGTTGACCTCCTTGAGGTCACGACCGCGAACGTTGGCGGTGACCGCCGCCCCCGCGGGCGGACCGGCCGTCTTCTCGGTGACGCGAAAACTGCCCAGCTCGGGGTTGGTCGCGAGATACATCCGCAGCTCGCGGACCATCGGCGGGTACTTGGCGATGACCTCTTCGTCGAGCGCGAACTCGGCGCGAATGCGGCCGAGGTTGGCGCCCGTGAAGGCGCGGCCGCTGGCCTGGTCGACGTAGCTGCCGGTACGCAGGGTGGCCGACTTCACGGCCTCGCCCATGTGCTTGCGAATGATGGACTCGATCGCCTCGCCTTGGACCCGCGTCTGCGCCTGGTCCTTGCCAGGCATGATTTCGTACTGGACCGCGATGTCGAACGGCTTGGCCGGCGCGTTGACCTGGAAGGGCATCTTGGCCGCAATGCCCAGCGTCCCCACGAACGCAGCCGTGACCGCGACCATCGTGAGCCACGGGTGGCGCACGCACCAGCGCAGCGGCGGCCTGTACACGGCCTGCATGCGCCGCGCGAGCCGTGCCGTGCGGCCTTCCTTCCCGGCCTTGGCGAACTCGGCGAGGTGGCCCGGCAGAATGAAGATGGCCTCGAACAACGAGCCGATGAGGCAGAAGATCACCACCAGCGGCAGGATCTTCATGATGCGGCCCATCGTGCCGCTGACCATCGTCAACGGGAAGAAGGCCAAGCACGTGGTGGTGACCGCGACCGTGACCGGAAGCAGCACCTCGCGGGTCCCATCGAACACCGCGCGTACGCGCTCTTTGCCCATCTCCATGTGGCGCTGGACGTTCTCGATGACCACGATTGCGTCGTCGACGATGATGCCGATCGCGATGAGCAGGCCGAACGTGGACACTACGTTCACGCTCAGGCTCGTCTGGTCCATCAGGAACGTGGCCATCAAGAACGAGATGGGCATGCCCCAAACCGCGAGGATGGCCTGGCGCAGACCGGACATCACCAGAAGCACCAAGATGACCAAAACCGCGCCGCCCAGCGCGTTGACGGCCACGACGTCGAGGCGGTCCTCGATCGTGGAGGTGAAGTTGTCCGAGACGTACAGCTGCACGCCCGGCGGCAGCGTGGACTGCAGCGTTTCGACGCGCTCGGCGATTTCGTCGCGGATCGAAATGGGGTCGGCGGTCTTCTCTCGGCTGATGGTCAGCTTGACCGCAGGCTGTCCATCGACCCAAACCTCGGTATCGTTGGGGTCGGCAACCGCCTTGACGTCCGCCACGTCGCCGATGCGCAGCCGGGACCCGGGAAACAGTGGGATCCGGGCGACGTCGGCC
>CAYSPB010000551.1:0-4859 GCA_964432695.1 uncultured Nannocystaceae bacterium | reverse complement strand
TCCCGGTCGATGCGATGCGCCATTTGCCAGCCATGCTCCGGGCCGAGCGTGGTCGTCATCAGCGCGGTGAGCGTGTGCCGGTGGTACCGGGCCGTCGGATGCACCGGAAGGCCGGCGGGCTTGTCGATCACCAGCAGTGCCGGGTCCCGGTGGATCTCTCGGTACACCATCGGGACCGGCGGCTCCTCGGGCGCGGGCCGCTTGAGCACGAGCCGGTCGCCCGCGCGGACGCGCGTCGAGGGGCGGTGAATGACTGGTCCATCGCGGAACCGCAGCTGGCCGTTCGCGATGATCGCCTGGATGCGAGTGCGCGAAAGCCGGCCGATACGCACCTGAAGAAACCGGTCGACGCGATAGCCGGCAAGGCCGAGCTCCACCTCGAAGGGGATCTCGATCCAATCGTCCGACGAGGCTTCGAGGCCGAGATTGGGGTATAGTGTGGGCTCCATGAGCACCAAAGCCGGCAATAACAACGAAACTAACGCTACCGGTGGCGAAGACGAGCGCGAAGGCGGGCTGGTTCCCGCGATTCTAGCCGGTGCAGGCATTCTCGCGGTTGTAGGACTGCTCGTTTTCTGGCCCTCCGGAGACGACGAGGCCAAGGGCAAGGGCAAGAACGGCAAGGACAAGGTTGCCGACGGTCGCAACGCAGCCGGTGGCGCGGGCGGCAAGGACGGCGGGAATGGCGCATCCGCGCAAGGCGGCGGTGGCGTCGGAGCTCGCTCCGTCGACGCTGCCACGCCGGGCGCCTCGGCAAGCCAGGGCAAGGTGAACCCGAGGGTCCTGCCCAAGGGCATGGGCATGGCGCCTGGCGTCCCCGTCGAGGAGCCACCCCCGAAGTTCAAGAACGTCGATGACGAGATCGCCTGGTACGAAGCGAGGCTCGACAAGGCGAACGAGATGGTCGAGTCGCGCCAGAAGAACGTGGCGCGCCTGGCGAAGGCTAAGCAGAACGCCGAGGACAGCCCGGAGCCCGGTCCGGCGATGGCCAAGTACGAGAGCAGCAAGCGCATCGTCGAAGCCAATCTCGCCAAGGCCGAAGCCAAGGTCTCGGAGATCGAGAAAAAGCTGGCCGAGCTGCGCGGCGAATAGCGAAGATGCCGCCGCGATGACGCTGCGGCACGTGACCCCCCTGTTGATCGCGCTCGCGGGCTGCAAGCCCTCGGGCGCGCCTTCGATTCCGCCGCCCGCCGCGTCGTCGTCGGCCCCCGCGTCCGACGACGGGTTCGACGATGAGGACGACGACGGGGAGGACGAAGACCTCGCGACGCACATCGCCGCGAACTACGACAAGCGCGAAGTCCAGATTCCCATGCGGGACGGCACGAAGCTGTTCACGTCCGTGTACACGCCCAAGAACGCACCTGGGCCCGTACCGATGATGCTGTTCCGGACACCCTACAGCATCGCGCCGTACGGCGAAGGCAAGCTGCCGACGCGTTTGGGACCCAGCGAGATTCTGGCGCGCAAGGGATGGATCTTCGTCTACCAGGACGTCCGCGGCCGGTTCATGTCCGAGGGGCAGTTCGTCAACATGACGCCTCACCAAGAGACCAAAGCGGACGCGTCGGTGATCGATGAGAGCTCCGACACGTACGACACGATCGCGTGGCTGCTCGACAACGTCGACGGGCACAACGGTCGCGTTGGGCAATGGGGCATCTCGTACCCAGGGTTTTATTCGGCCGCCGGCATGATCGACGCGCACCCTGCGCTACGCGCCGTCTCGCCGCAGGCTCCAATCGCCGACTGGTGGTTCGATGACTTCCACCACCACGGCGCGTTCTTCTTGCCCCATGCGTTCAACTTCCTCGCGGTCTTCGGCCAGAAGCGTCGCGGGCCAACAACCGAGTGGCCGCCGCGCTTCGACCACGGCACCAAGGATGGCTACGCGTTCTTCCAAGAGCTCGGCCCGCTGAAGAACGCCAACGCGCGCCACTTCAACGGTGAGATCGCATTCTGGAACGACATCGTCGCGCACCCCAACTACGACGCGTTCTGGCAGTCGCGAAACCTGCTGCCGCACCTGCACGACGTCGCCCCGGCCGTGATGACGGTCGGCGGATGGTTCGATGCAGAAGACCTCTACGGCCCACTTTCGATCTATCGAACGATCGAGGAGAAAAACCCCAAGGTCACCAACATGCTGGTGATGGGTCCGTGGCGGCACGGCGGATGGGCGCGCTCCTCGGGGCGACGCCTGGGCAACGTCGACTTCGGCGGCGATACGGCGCCGTTCTACCAAGAGGAAATCGAGGCGCCGTTCTTCGAGCACCACCTGGCCGATGCGCCAGCGCCCGATCTTCCCGAGGCCTACGTCTTCGAGACGGGCGCGAACACGTGGCGGACCTTCGACTCCTGGCCCCCGGAGACCACGCCCAAGACCATGTACTTCGGTGACGGATCGCTCGAGCCCGCCAAGCCCACCGCGCGTAAGGCATTCGACGCATACGTTTCCGATCCGAAGAAGCCGGTCCCCTTCACCGAGGACACGGCAACCGGCATGACGCGGGAGTACATGACCGACGACCAGCGCTTCGCATCGCGGCGGCCGGACGTCCTCACCTATCAGAGCGCCGTGCTGACCGAGCCCATGACCATCGCAGGGCCCCTCACCGCGACGCTGCACGTCTCGACGACCGGAAAAGACGCGGACTTCGTGGTGAAGCTGATCGACGTGTTTCCCAACGACGCGACGATGCCCGACGCCGAGGGCACGCAAAGGCCATTCTCGGGCTACCAGATGATGGTGCGCAGCGAGATCATCCGGGCTCGCTTTCGCGACGGATACGAAACGCCACGCCCGATGCGGCCGGGCGCCGTCGAAACCGTGACGCTCCCGCTGCAAGACGTCCTGCACACGTTCCAGCCGGGTCACCGAGTCATGATTCAGGTGCAGAGCACCTGGTTCCCGCTCGTCGACGTCAACCCGCAGTCGTGGGTCCCGAACATCTTCGAGGCCGACGCCGAGGACTTTCGGTCCGCCGAGCACCGCGTCTTCCGCGACGCCAAGCACCCCTCGAACGTTGCCTTCGGGGTGCTCGCTCCGTAACCGCCGGCCGCCGACGCGGCCAGACGGTGCGGCGGGATTTTGCGAGAGCGTGCTAGAGGCTGGGGCGCGCGTCGGCCATCAACGCGTCGTACACGGCGCTGCGGCGCGTGCCCGAAGCAACGAGCCGCGGCACGGCTGCAGTACGGACACTGAAAGTCTTCGAACATCACGACCGTCACCAACGCGTTCGAAGGCCCCAGAACGTGGGCGTCGCCAACGGTGGCGGCGTAGCGGGCCGACGGATCGGGTCGTCCCGGCACCGGCACCGGCATCGGCTCGGGCGGCGCACGTTCGGCTTCGACGAGCGAGAGGCGGCCAGAGAGGTCATCGGCCACGCCCCCCCAGCGTGGCAAGCCAACGATCTGCCCCCCGTCGATATCTACGTCGGAGCCCCCGCCGACCCCCCGCAGTCTCCGTGGAACGACGCCTGCGGAGTTTGGGGCTTCGCTGTCCCGGCCCCGGCAGCCAACGCCGCCACGGGCTCCATGGGCACCTTCTTCGGCAATCCACGCGGTGCCCGCCTCGTGGAGGACGGCTTCATCACCACCGCGGTGTCCTTCGATGGTGCCGACGACCGCTTCGAAGCCGAGGTCGATCCCTGCGGCCCGGAGCTCACCGCGTACGCCTGGGTCCGGCAGCTCTCGGCCGAGGCAGGCATCACGCCCATCGTCGCGGCCAACGGAGGGCGGAAGAATGGGCAACGGGTCGACTGGGGTCTCGCCATCGTCGACGGCCAAGAGCTCCAGGCCCACGGCCGAAGCACCGGCACGGTCATCGTCGCAGCCGACTACCCCGAAGACGGCGAATGGCACCACGTCGGCCTGCGCTGGACCGCCGGCGGACTCTCCCTCTTCCTCGACGGTTTCCAAGTCGGCGGCGGCGACCTCACCCCACCGCCCAACGCGCTCATGGAACCGGTCATCAGCATCGCCGGCTTCGTCGGGGGCCCCAACACCGGCTCCGTCGCCCACCTCGCCGGCCTCGTCGACGAAGTCACCGTCTTCGCCGGCGACCCCTCCGACGCATGGTTCCAAGCCGTCGCCGAAAACCAAGCCACCCCAGAATCCACCTATCTCGTCGGCGCGCCCTACCCCCTCTAACCCCAGCCGAGAGGTTCCCCATCGTGGGAAGCGTCGCGGACCACCAGGCCCACACCTCCTTCACCCGCACCCCCCGAACAACAAGAGAGCGCGGACCCAAGGTCCGCGCGAGAGAGGGCGAAAGCCCGTCTTGGGGGGGAAAGGCGTGGACTACCAGGTCCATGCCCGCACCCCCCGAACAACACGGGAGCGCGGACCCAAAAGGTCCGCTCGAGAGAGGGCGAAGCCCGTCTTGGAGGGAGAAAGGCGTGAACTACCAGGTCCATGCCCGCACCCCCCGAACAACAAGAGAGCGCGGACCCAAAGGTTCGCGCGAGAGGGCGGAAGCCCGTCTTGGGGGAGAAAGGCGTGGACTACCAGGTCCATGCCCGCACCCCTCGAACAACACGGGAGCGCGGACCCAAGGTCCGCGCGAGAGAGGGCGAAGCCCGTCTTGGAGGGAGAGCGGAGGGGGCTCCGCCCCCGCAGCGAGGGAACCGAGAGGTTCCCCAAGCTCAATGTTTGCCGAGGTCCGCCGAAGTCCGCAGACGTCTGAAAACGTTGTGTTTTCTCTATTCTCCCCTCCTGTTCCATACGTCGGCGTACCTCCCTGGACGCTCAGTTAATCATGCCGTAACCACATGTCCATGGGGCGACCCAAGGCAAACCCACCGAAGAAGCTGACTCCGGCACTTGTTGCCAAGCTGCGGCACGACCCGAAGGGGCCG
>CAYSPB010000550.1:0-4860 GCA_964432695.1 uncultured Nannocystaceae bacterium | reverse complement strand
CCGAGACCGCAGCGGTCGTGTTGGTTGCGGGGTCGGTGTCCGTTCCCGGCGCGCTGGCAGACCCCTCCTGTGCCGGGATGTACTAGCCAAAGCACGCCGAGGTCCACAGTGCGAGGGCCCCCAGCAAAGGCGTGCAGCGAAGACGTCGCACCATCTGCACCAGTGTAGTGGGTTCAGCCGCCGACCAACACGGACTGGTCGAAGGTGATGGCTCGGCCGCGTCCGGTGTCGACCTCTCCGACGGCGTTGGCGACACATCGGCCGAGGGCCGAGCCCGCGTATGGGGGCCGCACCTCGATGCCCCGCACGACGCCGGTGCCCTTCACGTCGGCGCGTAGCGATACCTTCGCCCCGCTCGGAGGCGCAAAGCGCTTGCAGCCCGAGACGGCTTTGCGTACGGCTCGGGCGACCTGAAGCTTCCGACTGACGGTTCTTCGGGGCGGGCTGGGCTCGGGCGGCTCCACAGCGACCTCCACCTGCGGTTCGGATGCGGGATCCGGTTCGGATGCGGGATCCGGTTCGGGCTCCGGCTGTGCATTCGGCCGCGCTTCCGCGAGTGCACGCATCGTCGAGGCGGGCGTGATGCGCAACGAGGCGTCCTTGGTGGCCTGAAGCAGCGTGCCCATCGAACGCTCCATGGCGGTCCCGGCCGTGAACAAGACGCTCGCGAGCCCCACCGCCCCAATGCCGATGACGAAGGCGGCCGCCACCGCCGCGACCAGCAGCCCCGGTGGCAGGCCTCGACGCGGCGACGCGTCCAGAGCACGAAGCGCCGTCGCAAACGCCCCGGCGTCGGGCGGACGTGCCTGCGGCTCCTTGGCGAGCACCTGCTCGAGCAACGCGGGCAGCTCCGTCGGCAGCGTCCCGACGTCGATCCGGGTCGACAGCGGGGGAGGGGGGTCTTTGACGTGCGCACCGATGATCTCGAACGTGGTCCCCTGCTCGAACGGGCAATGGCCCGTCAGCATCTCGTAGAGCACGACCCCCGCCGAGTACACGTCGGTCCGCGCGTCGGTCTTGCTCCCCTTGGCCTGCTCGGGCGAAAGGTAGTGGGGCGTTCCCATTACGCTGCCCGTGCGCGTCACCTGGGTCTCGTGCAGCACCCGCGCGATGCCGAAGTCCAGCAGCTTGAGGTGCGCGGAGCCGGCCAGCACCAAGCAGTTGTCGGGCTTTACATCGCGATGGACCGCGCCCGAGGCGTGCGCGATCTGGAGCGCGTCGAGGACCTGCAGGATGTAGCCCGACGCTTCGGACCACGGCATCGGCCCGCGCGTAGCCATCAGCTTCGACAGCGACACGCCCTCCAGCAGCTCCATCGCCATGAACGGAAGGCCTGCCTCGGTCTCCCCGATGTCGAACACGTCGACGATGGACGGATGCTTGAGCGCAGAGGCGAGCCTGGCCTCGCGGTCGAACCGCAGCCGGGCATCCTTGACCCCCGCGAACACGTCCGGATCGAGGACCTTCAGCGCCAGCGCCGAACCCAGCTGAACGTGGCGCGCCGCGAACACGTGCGCCATGCCGCCGCGCGCGATGAATCGTTCGATTCGATACCGCTGGGCAACCACCTGCCCCACTTCGGGCAGGCCCGCGGAAGCAGCATCGTTGACGACGACGGTCATGGTCCAGCGGCACGCGGCCGCGGATCCGACGCTCGGGCGTGCGCCGAGCAGACCCCACACCGCTCCCCTCTGTTTTCCCAGGTTTCGACAGGCCCGTCCATCTGGGCGTTTGCGATGGAGCGAATGTGGCCGCTCTGCCACCATGTGGCGTGCTCCGGATCGTCACGGCGGTGGTCGTCGAAGCCCTGTTGAGCAGCGCGGCCGTGCCTCCCATCCGGTTGGCCCCACGCATGGTGGCGGCCGCCCCCACCACCGACCCGGTCGACGCACTTCACCGCACCGGCGAAGCGCTCTACGACGCGGGCGACTACGCGGGCGCTCGCGTCGCATGGACCGAAGCGTACGAGCGAGTCGAGCCAAACGAGCAAACCTGGCCCTACCGCGCCACCCTGCTCTCGCTGCTTGTCAACGCCACGCTCGCAGAGTTCTCGGCCGGGGGAGAGCGTTCGACCGTGCGAGAGATCGCGAACCTGCTCGACGAGGCACTCGAGGCCGACCTCGACGAGGAGAGCCGCACCTCGCTGGAGACCGAGCGCGACCGCCTCGAGCCCTACCTCGACCCCGTGCCCCCGCCCGTGCTGGTCTCGACCGAGGACGACGCCCCCTTCGAACCGGGCCCGACCGAGTCGGCGCCCGAGCGCCGGCTCTCGAACACCGCATGGATCGCTGGCGGGGGGGCAATCCTGGCGGCCGGCACCGCAACCGTGATCGTGGGCGCGCTCTTCGAACCCCGCGCGGCGGCGCAGGTTCGAGACGCTGGCGACTCGACCGACGTTCCGCCGGGCAGCACCTTCATCGCCGACGAGCAGCGCAAAGGCACCGCCTGGATCGCGACCGGCAGCGTCATCGCGGCCGTCGGAATGTCGGCGCTGGTGTTCGGCATCGTTCGTCTCGCCCGCGACCGCAAGCGAGACTGACGACACGACTCAGCCGCAGTAGTCGTAGTAGTCGACGCCGAGGTCCTGGAAGCGGTCCTCGTACTTGTCGCCAACACGCGCGATCTGGAAGCCGGGGTCCGCGGGCAGGTCGTCGACCGGCGCGCCATCGTGCAGCGCCTCGTATTGCGCCTGCGTGAGATCGATGGCCCCTTCGAGCGCGTCGGCAAACCCGAGCTTGCCCGCAGCCTGCATCCAGCCCGGCACCACGGTCATCGGAATGGCCTCGGCCGCGTCCCCCGAGCCGTAGCCCATCGCCAGGACCGTGCGGCCCTCCAGCGCCATCTCGTCGCGCGCGGCGGTCTCCAGCGCAGCCCCCAGCCATGCGGGCAGCGAGGCGGTGTAGAGGTTGCCCAGCTCGGCGGTGATCGCCTGTCCGAGGCGAAGCTTGTCCTTTGCGAACGCCTTGAACGCGGGCGAGCGACGGAACGTGCGAACGAGGGCCATGAAGGCGGGGAACGCCGAGGCTTCGATGCCCTCGGATTGCACGCGGCCGAACAGATCGGGCTGGCTGACGACCTCGTGCAAGACCGCCTGCGGGTCGATGTCGGTGCCCTCGCTGAGCGCGGCGAGTCCTTCTGCGCCGCCCTCACGCGCGACGGACCACGTCAGCGCCGCAGCCATCGCCTGCATTGGCATGTGCTCGTACGGACGATGACAACAGATCGCGGCGACCTCGTCGAAGAACGCCTGTCGAGACCCCGGAATGCGATCGAACATCGCATCGACTGCGCGCACGGTGGCCTCGATGTAGCACTGGGTCGAATACGCACCGTTGAAGATCGGGAAGTCGTGCAGACGCTCGGTGCGAGACGCGTAGTTCGGCTCGCGGTGCCGCGCGAACGGCTTGCGAAAGTCGAGACCACGGTAGGCCGACGCCGAGCCCGAGCGGGCCAGGTCCAGCGCGCACAAGGTGGGCTGCGTATCGAGCAGCATCGCCACCGCTCCAGCGCCCTGGGTTTGCTCGCCCGTGCTGCCCCGCTCGTATTCGGCGATGTCGGCACTGACCACGATGGCTCGCTTGCCGCGACCGTCGGACTGCAGGTATCGCGCCGCGGCCTTGAGCGCATATACCCCGCCCAGGCAAGCGTGCTTGAACTCAGGCACCTCGCACGCGCGAGCGATCGGCGAGCGACCGCGCTGGGGCAGCGCCTGGTCGAGCATGCCGCGAACCAAAACCGCGCCGGCAGCATTGTCCGTGCTGGACTCGGTCCCCAGCGCCAGCATGCCGATGTCGCCGGGGTCCACGTCGTATCGCTCGATGAGGTCGAGCACCGCGTCGGCGGCCAGCGTGTACGCGTTCTGCGACGGGCGACATACGCGGAAGCTGCGGCCCACGACCGCTTCGATCTTGCCGGGGTCCGCTCCCGTCCACGTCGCCCAATCGCTCAGTCGAACGCGTGTTCGAGGGACACGGAGGGAAAAGCCACTCAATCCTGGAGTCGATGCCGTCATCGCAACCTACCTTCGAGACGAATAGGCGCTCTGCTCGCCCCCTTCGCCGCGCGGTACCCTGGCCGCTTCCTCACGCCGTCGCAACCGGTGTCTCCCTCAGCGGTGATCCGGGTCACCGGCGGTGCTACTCTCCGCCGCTGCCGCGACCATGCGCACCTCGATGCCAGTTCCTGCCTCCGTACGCGTCGGCCTCTTGGTCTCGATCGCCGGTTCGGCCTGCAACTTCGACGCAGGCGAGTCTGGCGGGATTTCTCCCGGTGGCGTTGCGCCCACGGAAGCGTCGACAACCGGTGACGAGACCACCCACGGATCGACCAGTTCCGGCGACACATCCTCGTCGACCGGCACGGATCCTGCCTCGAGTTCTTCGACGACGGATGCGGAAGGTTCGAGTTCCAGCACTGGCATCGACGACGGTCCCGCGCGCCTGCAGTGGGCACTGAAGAGCCCGGCCATCGACTTCGGCCCCATCCCGCTGGGCTCGGGCGCCACCAGCGTCGTGCAACTCGAGAACGTCGGAGGCCGCACCGCGACCTCCATCGACGCGCAGCCGATCCCCGGTGCGTTCAGCTTTCCCGGTGGCTTTCCGGGCGACGAAGGCGACTGCGCGGCAGAGCTGGCCGCGGGTGATTCCTGCCGGATTCAGGTTCGCTTTGGACCGCAAGCCGTAGGCGTCGTGCAGTCCGCCGTGAACGTCGTGTACTACGACGGCGTCGACTTGGCTGCCCCGACCGAGGCCGAGCCGCTGGTGCTCCTCGGAGGCGGTCGCGGCGAGTCCGAGAACCTGCTCGTCAATGGAGACGCAGAGAGCGGCAGCGTCGACCCTTGGAGCACCCAGATTCTCTCGG
>CAYSPB010000549.1:4095-4868 GCA_964432695.1 uncultured Nannocystaceae bacterium | reverse complement strand
CCGCCGCGCGCGGCTCCGCAGCGCGTTCGATGACGTCGGGCTTCCGTATGCCGCGCCCACCTGGACACGCACGGAGACCATCCTCGACCACTACGCCACAACCTGGACCGACGCGCGGGTCGGCGTCTGTGAAGCCACCCGTGCCCGCCCTGCCGACGAAGCCGTCCTGCTGCCGGCGCAGGCCGACTGCCTCACACAGCAGCTGCAGGCCTTCGAAGCGCTGCTCGACACGCTGCAGAGCCCCAACGACCGACGGGTCGAGCGGGCGATCGATGCCGCGGCAGGCCTGCCACGACCAGAAGCCTGCAGCGACCAAAACGAGCTTCGTCGTCGGCTCGCTCGCCGCGCCAGCACCCCGACAGCCGATGCGTCCGCATATCAAACGCTGGCCGACGCCGGCATCGCCGTGCGGATGGGGGACTACGAGCATGCCGCCGAACTCACTCACCAACTGCGCGCGCACGCGCACGATGTCGGCGACGTGGCGCTCGAGGCCCGCGCGCTCGGCCTCGGGGTCGCGGTCGCCGAGCAAACCGGGGACCTCGAGCGGGCTGAAGAGCACGCCAAGCAGGCGGTCGAACTCGCAGAAGGCCTCGGCGACCCACCCCTTCGCCTAAGCGCCCAGCTCCGTCTGCTCTCGACCCTGGTCCGCGGCGATGCGAGCAGCGAACAGCGCGCCCGCGACATCATTCGCATCGCCCGCGCCACGCTGGGCCACGTCGGCAGCCCTGCGGTCGAACATGCCCAGCTGCTTCGACTCGAAGTGGCGCTGG
>CAYSPB010000549.1:0-4075 GCA_964432695.1 uncultured Nannocystaceae bacterium | reverse complement strand
GAGCCACCGAGATGGTGGAACTGATGGAGTCCGCTCCCGAAGCAACGCCCACCGGACTCGCGAGCGCCCACGACTCACAAGGTCGCGCCTATCACGGGCTCGGTCGGTATGAAGCCGCCCTCGCGGCCCGCCGCAAGTCGCTGCAAACCTATGAGGAGAAGCTGGGCCCCGACACGCCCCGAGCGATTCGGACCCGCATGGGCCTCTCCGAGGCGCTCTCCGAACTCGGTAGAGCGGACGAAGCGCTCGACGAAGCGCGCAACGCCGTTCAGGCGGCCGACCGGGCGCTCGGTCCCAAGACCCAGCTCGCCGCGCGAGCTCGCGGCGTGCTCGCGATCGCTTCGGCCAGCGCGGGCCGGCTCTCCGAGTCGGAGCAGCTCTTCAAAGAGTGCGCGGCGACCCTCGAGCTGGTCCTCGGCGACGACCACCAAGACGTCGCTGCAGTGTGGATGAACCTCGCCCGGGTCCTCACCGGCCTGCAGCGGCCCGCGGACTCCCTCGAAGCCCTCGAGCGCGCCCGCGACATTTACGACCGCGCGCTGCCCAAGACCCATCCCGATCTACTGTTTTTCTTCTCCAACCTCGCCGAAGCGCAGATCAAACTGGAGCGCTTCCCCGATGCACTGGTCTCGGCCAACCGGGCGCTGTCGATCGCGCGCGAAAACTACGACGAGACCTCGAGCAAGACGGCGCGGGCCAAGCGGATCGTCGGGGTGGCGCTGCTCGGCAATGACCGCGCCGACGAGGCCGTGACGATGCTGAAGGGCGCGGTAGAAGACCTCGTCGACGCCACGTCCCCGCCTCCCGTCATCGCCGAGGCGCGTTTCGACCTCGCGCGCGCCCAGCTCGCGGCCGGCGATCCCGAACCCGCCGTGCTGTCCGCACGAACCGCACGCGTCGAATTCGAGCGTCTGGGTGAGCATCCCTACCGCATCGAGAAGATCGACGCCTGGCTCGCCACGATTCCACCGGCACGATGAGCGTCGAGCCGCGAGTGCGGCGGGCTGCACCTCGCACCCGAACCCGATCTGGTCCCCGCGGAGTTCCCAGATTGGGAAGTCCGAGGTGGCCAGACCCCCGAACGTCCCGGCACCGGCCGTTGGCACCGCGTGTGCAACGCAGTTGCGCATGGACGCGATGCGCTCCTCTTCGGTCTTCTGCGGAAGCTGTGGCGGTGAAAACCCGCCTGAGGCCGTCCGCTGCGTGCACTGCTCGGATCTGCTCGACGCGAGCGTCGCGAACACGCCACCGGTCGCTCCAACGCCGCTGCACGTACGGTCGATCGGCATCGTCGCCGTGGCCGCGAGCGTTTTGCTCGTCGTGCTCACGGCAACGGGCCTTGGATTCTCGATCCGGGTCCTGCCCGCCAAGGCGCTCGACGAGGACAACGCACGACGCATCGAAGCGATGGTCGACGACGAGGTGCTCGAGACGGGCGACGCACGCCGTCTCGCGATGAAGCTGGCCGAGGAAAGCGCCGGTCATCGTCTGCTCGCCAGCGGCTCGCTCACCGACACGCAGGCGGCGG
Source organism: uncultured Nannocystaceae bacterium (assembly GCA_964432695.1). Classification (GTDB taxonomy): domain Bacteria; phylum Myxococcota_A; class Polyangia; order Nannocystales; family Nannocystaceae; genus CAJXVA01. The sequence continues at coordinate 2,547 of CAYSPB010000549.1, read as the reverse complement.
CGCTGCGCGGCGACCTACCACCCAAAGACCAAAGCACCGTGATCGGCGCGCGTGGGTTCATGGGCGTGCCGCCGATCGTCGTCGCGTTTCTTCTCGCTGGCGTCGCGGGCGTGGTTGCCGCCCGCGGCCGACGCACCCGAGAGGTTGCGTTGGGCCTTGCCGGCGCCGCCGCGGTGCAGCTGACACTATGGGTGTTCGGTGCCGAGTTCCACCTGGGTGCGGTGCTCGAAGGCCGCTTGATAATGGCTGGCGGCGGCCCTGCCTTCACCGGCGCTCCCGTCCTGCTGCTGCTGTTCGCGCTGCTGTTCGCCGTCGCGGCGGCGACCGGGCTCGCGCACGCCGTCGGCCTTGGGCTCGACCAAGCCGCGGGCAAGCGCGACTGCCCCCACTGTGGCCACGTCTTCGCGGCCTCCCCCGACCTCCATCACTGTCCCGCATGCACGCGGCCGCTCAACGTGGCGGCCGCCCCGAGCCAAGCCGGAAACGGCGGCATGACGCGCGCCTCGACGGGCGCCACCGAGCTGTTGTGTACGCAGTGTGCCAAGACCTACGCCGCCGATACCTGCCCGATTCACCCCAACGAGCCGCTGCTCGATCCGCGTCGCGACGACGTCCGCTTTCAGCTGCTCGAGCTCGACGCGAGCGCTGGCACGCGTCGCTTTGCCGCCTGGACCGAGGGCCTGGGCGTCGTGGACACGCCGGCGGCTCCCACCCGTCGCGGACCTGGCCTGTGCATGGCCTGCGCGAAGACCTACGACGGCGACGTTTGCCCGATCCACCCCGACGAACCGCTGCTCGACCCGACCCGGGAAGACGTCGTGCTGGAGCTCGTCGAGGCCGATGATCGTCGGCGACGGCGGGTCGGCACCCAATTGATGTTCGGTGGTTTCGCCGCCGCAGCCGCGCTGAGCGTCGCCACCATCTCCGCGCTCGACCTCGACAGCTCGCTGAGCATCTCCGCCTTTGCGAGCGCCGCCCTTGCGGCCATGGCCGTGGCTCGCGTGCTCACGCCCATCTTGAGTCCGCCGCGCTTCGGTGCTTGGACCGGTGCTGCGCCCGCGGATGCGGATGCGGTCCGCGACGACGCGCGCCGAGAGCTTCTCGCCCCCGTGAAGCAGATGCTCCGCGGCGGCGCGCGTCGGCTGGCCTGGTTCGCCGGGGCCGCGCTCGTCGGCGCGACGGCTGGCGCGGCAGTGGGCGTGGGGCTGAGCTGGCCGGCGGGACTGATGGCGCTCGCAGGCGGATTGCTCGGTCTGCTTGCGTGCGCGGGCGCAGTGTCGATCGGCGACGCGGCCTCCGAGGTTCGCGACGCCGCGAAGACACTCGCGGACGAATGGAAGGACCCGTACACGTCGTGAGTCCCGACGCGGCTGGTGTCGCTGCGACATCGGTCTGCTACGGTCCGCGCTGATGCGACGCCTCGCCCTTTCGCTCGGCCTGTGCCTGTCTGCCTGCGGCGCGGACCGCCTGCCGAAGCTCGAGCACGGGGCCAATGCGGTGCGGATGACCGACCCGTTGACGTTTCACGAACGCGAGGGCTTCGTTCGCATCGTCACCCCAGCCCACATTCCATCGTCCTCGCCGGACGTCGACCAAGTCGAGGTGTGGCTCTTGCTCGGCGATGGTGAGATCTCCAGCCGGGTCCTCGAGGACGGACGGCGCGTCCTTTCGTTCCCCACGGGGACGCGAGCAGACCGAGTGGAAAAAGCGGGGCACGGCCCAAACCGGTACGTCGCCGACATCCGCGGCACCACGTTGACCACCGACGGGCCCCGGTTTCACGTCTTTCGGCCCTCCGATGCCAAGCCCTCCGCGCCGCTGTTCGGCGCAGCCTGGCCCAGCGACGCGCCGGAAGCCCATGCAGCGGCCACCGACTACATCGCAACGACGATGGCCGGTTCCGCCACGCTCGCTGCCCTGCCTGCCCCACGTCGCGACGCAGAGGTGGCCGCGTTTCGCTCCAAGAACGCCTGTTTGCCCTGCCACGACCCGTTGCGGCGCGACAACGAAACCAAAGGGCAATTTGGGCTGGTGAACCGCGGGACCGATGCCAGCGGCTTCTTCACACCAGCGACCGCGTTTGCCGACGAGGTGCCAATGGAGCAATACGGTGCGCACGATCGCACCGTTCCCGACCCGCTGGTCGACATCTTCTGCGGCGAGGAGCTCCTATCCGACGAGGTGCGCCGGACCTGGGACCGACACTGTCCCCAGGGGCGGGTCCCGCGGGCACGGTGGGACTGGACTCGGGCGTGGGCCGAAGCCCCCACACGTGCAAAGACCCGCTGCGACCTCGCAGAACGGCTTTTTTCCCGCATGAACGCCGAAACAAAAGCGTCCGTCGAGACGTTTTTTGACAACTGTAGTAAGAGTCCCGAAGATTCTCGGTAACCGTCTCACGCCCTCGGGCGTAGCGGTCGATCGAGACCCGAGCCCCGACCGGGTTCGTTCTGGAAGGTCATCTCAAATGAACAAGAACTTGAGCAACATCCTCGAAGCCGTCGCACTGTCGGCGGGCCTCGCCCTCGTCCCCGCCTGCGACAGCGA
>CAYSPB010000548.1:0-4875 GCA_964432695.1 uncultured Nannocystaceae bacterium | reverse complement strand
CTTTGCGTACAATTCCTTAGCGCAACATTCTGTACGGATGTGCTTCGACCCCCAAAGCCCTCGACCCCGATCCGCACTCATATAAGGATTGCCGTCGATGGCCGCGTCAGACCGAGACCTGAAGACTGCGTTCGAGTGGGCGATCCTCAAGGCAGTGGTCGAGAAGATGCGCTCGGCGATCGAGCTGATCGAGTCGAGCGGCGACACGCTGCCCACCGACGAGCTCGTCACCGGGGCGGGGATCCTGTGCAACGACGCGGGGACCTTGCTGGAGTCGATCTTCGACGAGCGACTCACCGCGCAGGCGAAGCTCGAGGAGGTGCCCCGTCATGGGTGAGTCGGATCTGGAGCTGGGGGCGAGGTTGCTCGAGGTCAAGGAGTGGCTCGACATGGCGCGCGGGCATGTGGCGGTTGCAGCTTGACCGTCCTTCGAGGTCAGAAGGTGGGCAACGCGGTCGAGTCCGAGGTCGCGGATGCCGTCTTCTTGGTGTGTGAGGCCAGCGAGGGTCTCGCGGGCGTCCTTCGCGATGTCTATGAGAAGGAACTGAGGGGCAGCGATGGGTGAGCTGGTTCGGCTTGATGCGAAAGGGCTGGTGCCGGCGACGATCGCCGAGCTCGGGCGGAAGGCCGAGCGGACCTTCGTCGAGTTCTTCACGGCGCACCTGAGCAACGACCACACGCGGCGAGCCTACGGCCATGCCGTGGCCGACCTCTCGGACTGGCTGGCGATGCAGGGCTGGTCGCTCGCTGAGTTGGAGCCGATCGAGGCGGCAGCATACATCGAGCATCTCAAACGGCAGGGCAGGGCGACGTCGACGATCAAGGCGCGGCTGTCGGCGTTGCGGAACCTCTGCGACTACATGACGGCGCGCGGGGTGTTGGAGTGGAACCCGTTCTCGGTGGTTCGGGCCCCGCGGGCGAGTTCAGGGGAGGGCAAGACGCCGATCCTCGAGGCCGAAGATGTGCGTGCCTTGTTTGCCTCGATCGGCACGGAGGATGTTGTGGACCTGCGAGACCGGGCGATCCTGTCGCTGATGCTCTACACGTTCGCGCGGGTCGGGGCGGTGGTGAAGATGGACGGTCGTCACTACGAGGCAAGCTCGGCGCGGGCAAGCGTTGCCTTGCACGAGAAGCGAGGGCGGTTCCATCGGGTGCCGTGTCACCACCTGCTTCACGAGGCGATGGAGGCGTTCTTGTCGGTGTCTCCGGCGGGGCCGCGGACGCCGGTGTTTCGCTCGGCCGAGCGTGCTCTCGATGAGGAGGGGCGGCGTCAGTTGTCGCGGCGCCGGATCCAGTCGCGGAGTGTGATCGCGATGGTGAAGCGGCGGGCGGCAGCGGTGGGGTTGCCCGCAGAAGCGGTCTGCAATCACAGCTTTCGCGGAACCGGGATCACCAACTTCATGGAGAACGGTGGGGCGATCGATGTGGCGGCGGGCATTGCTGGGCACGCGTCGACAAAGACGACGCAGCTGTACAACCGGTCGGCGCAGACGGTGCAGCGTGATGAGATCGAGCGAGTCAGGTTCTAAGACGATGGAGACGTGGTCTTCATCTGCACCTGATGATCGATGTCCTGGCATCCCTGTGCCTTGCGACGGAGGCGTGATTCCAGCCCCCTTTGACCTCCCAAAGCGGGCCACAGACTGCGGCCCTGTCGCATGTCCCCCTCGAACATGATCCCACTGTCGGTCATGATGGGGTGATGTCGGACGAGCACACTTGGGATTCCATCACGGTCAGAACCGCTCGCCGGGAGCCTGCGCCCGCAGCTCTGCCTCCAGTTGTCGACGCCCAGGGGTGGAAGTGGGCGCTTCTGGCCGCACTTGTCGCGCTGAGTGTCGTCACGACCTGGGCTCTGCCCGGACTCCTCGAGTAGGCCGTCGGTGCTCTGTAAGCACCTGCTCCTGTCTGATGCCGTCGCCTTGCCCTCTTCTCTTCGGGGGCGTTCACGCTTCGCATGCATCTCTGATTCTGCCCAGTGCGAGGCCTCCCCAGCATCTGAAGGCGGGAGTGGCTTCAGTGTATGTGAAACATGTTTCGATTTCTCTGCGCACTGAGGTTGGGGCAAGAAGCCCCCTGATCTGTGTTTGACAGCCCCCTCCCATCTCCCTACGTTTATCTCCGAGGTAGGCGGGGGCCTACAACGGGGGGCATTCGGGGCCGTAAGCCGACGTTTTCGTACGTCCGGGTACCCGTCTTGCTGGGGAAGCAAAACACGATGATCACGACGAAACGATTCGCGACTCTCTCTCTCGCAGCTTTCATGCTCACGGCCGCTGGCTGCGACGAAGGCTCGGACAACGAGCGCACCGACGCCGAAGCTCAGGAGGCGGACGACACCACCGAGGCCACCACGAAGCTCTCCGGTCAGCTGCTCGACACCGACGGCGAGCCCGTCGCGCACGCCGAGGTTTCGCTTGCGGTCGGCTCGGTCGAAGTCACCGCGCGGACGATGACCACCGCCGACGGTGTGTACGCGCTCGATGTGCCGGTCGACGTCATCCAGACGGCGCGCGCGAACAGCCAAGAGGTCTCGGTGCTGTTCCACTCGCCGACCAGCGATCTCGAGCCGTTCGGAACCGTCGAGGGCGACTACGTGCACCTGCTTCCCGCGACCCTCGACCAGTTCATCGACATGGACGACCTCGGCGCGGAAGAGGTGCAGATGCGCACCGCCTACGTGCCCCGCCAGGGCCACGGCTTCACCATCACAGACGAGCTGGTCGCCAACGGGGGCGTGCTGACCTGGACCCCGGAGGGCACCCAGTATGGCGATGACTTCTCGGTCAGCCTCATCATCGAGCCGGGCTCGATTCACAAGGGCGACAGCCGCCAAAACGAGCTCACCCTCACCGTGCTCGAGCAAGCGCTCGCGCCAATGCAGATCCCCGAGGACGGCTTCGGTCCGCTGTGGACCATTCAGCCTCGCGACATCACCTTCGACCCTCCAGCGCGGGTCCGCATCGAAGGTCGCCGGATGCCGGTGCTCGGTCCCAGCGACATGGCCGTTGGCGAAGAGACCGAGCTGTACGGCGCGTCGCTCGAGACCGGCTGGAAGTACTTCGGCGCCATCGAGATGACCGAGGACGACATTGATGGTCGCATCACGCTCGAGACCACCGAGGGCATCATCTCCCACGGTGCGTGGGGGCACGTCTTCGGCGACTCAGGCTCTGACTGGGGCTTCTTGGCCGAGTGCTTCAGCTACCCCAAGCCCGGAGAAGCACCGTTCACGACCCGCGTTCCCTGTGCGGTCGTCGACGACAACAAGAACACGTGCATCAACGACCCGGACAACCATACCGGCATCCTCAAGTGCGACCAGATCGACTACAACGGGCAGTGGTCGCGCGTATATTCGACCACGACCGAGCCCCGCTGTAACGGCTGCGGAGGTGCAAACGCCCCCTACATGCTCGCGATGGGTGCTGACGACGTCGGCGCCGGCGACCTCTCCTCGGTCGACCTTCGGCTCAAGGCGGTCGCGTTGTGCCCCGAAGAAGAGGGCATCTCGGACATGGCGGCGCTGTACGACTCCATCCGTGCTCGCAAGGGGCTCTCGGCGAGCAGCCTCGAGTTCCTCTACGACGTCACGGATGACTCGGTCGACTCGACCCTCGCCTGGCGCAACTTCTCCAAGCAGGCGCGGATCCAGGTTCGCCCGCCGGTCAACTGCGCAACCGACGGCGGCAACTAGTCTGATGTCGACCGAGGCGTACGGCGTCTCGCGTGCAGGAAGGGTCGTCGCGCTTGCGGCGGCCCTTTTCTCGTGTGCGAGCGTGATGGGCTGTGATGATGGGTCCGCGGTCGAGGAGACCGAGGGAGAGGGGTCTACGACCGAGATGGATCCGATCGCCGAAGGCTTGCTCGAGCTGGGCGCGTTTGGGGAGGCTCGGGTCTTCACGCCCTACCTCGGCGGCGAAGAAGAAGCCGTCGAGATGGGGCTGCAGGGCGGGTTTCACATCTTTGTGGACGGGCGACTGCGGCCCGAGGACGCACCCGATGAGCTGATCGTCGAGTTGGTGATGAGGCTTGCCGACGATGGTGCCGAAGTCACCCGCATCCGGCACCAGCGCGAGCCGGACATTCCCGACGCTGACGGATGGCCCACGCTGCCGGAGATGATCGTGTTCATCCCAGACCCGGCCACGGTGTACGACCGCGTCGTCGACATTGACGTGCGCGCAGAGACGACCGACGGGGTGCTGCTCGATACCACGCGGGCCCAGCTGCTGTTGTTGGGCGAAGGCTAAGAGCCGACGGCTTGAGCAAGCAAAGCTTCGGCTTGGTCGTCGGAGCGGGATTCTCTGTTCGTTCGAGGTCCTGGACGGGGGCCGCGAAGGCGTTGGTCGACGAGGTGGAGGATGATGCCGATTCGAGGGGAGGGGCACGCAAACCGCGGCTTGGTGCCCCTCCCTTTGCCGATCGTTGGCTGCCGAAGCCCCTCACAGGCTTCGGCAGCCAACGGGTTGTGCGCAGGAGCTTAGAGTCCGCAGTCGTCGATATTGGAGATGGAGATCGTCTCCAGGTACGTGTTGTCCGGCGTAACGCGGACGTGTTCCATCTCGAAGGTGAGGACGAGAGGGTCTGCTGCGCCTGCAATGGCCGCATTCCACTCCAGGGTGATGTCGCTTCCGACTTGGACGTAGGCGTCCGGGGTGATGTTGAAGCCGTCGATGAACTCGCCGATGTTGAACGATGAGAGGGTCAGGGTGACCTGGCTGTCGGCGGCCAGGCCACTGAATGTCAGCGAGGCGAGCCCTGGGCTCTGATCGATGTTGTGCCTCCAGTGGAGCAGGCCGTCATCAAGGTCAAGCGTGCCGCCGATGGCTGCCGCGCCGTCGACGAAGACGGTGACCGCGGGGCATGCCGCGT
>CAYSPB010000547.1:0-4891 GCA_964432695.1 uncultured Nannocystaceae bacterium | reverse complement strand
CCGAAGTTGGTGGACACCTCCGAAGTAAACCGGGCAGGAGGAAATGAGACGGAAGCGAAAGATAAGAGGGTTTACACCTCAGCAGAACGCCCAAACCGTCGAACTCGTTCGCACAAGCGGCAAGAGCGTCGCCGAGATCGTCGTCCACGAGGACGGAGCCCTCGCGATCACTTCCCCCGTCGGCGAGCCCACGTTTCGCATCGACGTCGCCGCCGAACACTTCGCAACGCTCGACATCAACGAAGACGGGTCCGCCGACCTCATCGCCTCGACCGCAGACGGACAGGTCCTGTGGTTCTCGCTTCCGGACGGATATCAAACGGTTGTCGGTGATCCGAACGAGGAAATACCGGGGACGTTCCGGCGGGTGTGGCGTGACGCAGGCCCAACCGACTGCACTTCATTCGCGTGGACTGCTTGGTACGGTTGAGGCACGCTCGCAACTCCATGGACGGATTCGAGCGTGACCTCGTCGCGAGCCCAGCCGAGCGATAGCATTCGGCACGGAGTCGCCCTGAAGCCGCTCATTAGGCGCGGGTTGAGGGCGATCTGGGTGGTGTGGGACGTGGGCGACGATACGTGGTACGGATGCGGCCGTCGTGGCGGAGCTCGATGGAACCCGCCTCGGACTCGACTGCTGCCGGGTCAAGTCCAACGCGTTCGCTCGCGAGCCGCACGATGGGCCGGAGTACCGCCGGGGGAGGGTCGCGTGACGCTCCCCCGACGAGGAAGCAGGAAGATCGTCGTCAACGGTACGCCATACAGGTGGCTCGTTCGACGGCGGCCGACTTACAGCAATGGACTGGCCTGGACGCCCCTCACCGTTGCCGTCGAGGCAGCAACCGGCGGGAGAACGCTGATCCTCGTTTTCGGCAAACCTCGACCGGACAACTGGGTCGGCGAGCCCGGAGCGGTTGCGAAGCCTGCAGATGTTGCAGCGGGGATCGAAGCAGCAAGAGTCTGGCCGTCGCCAAGCCGAACTTGAGCATGGCCCGCGACCGTGATGTGGGCGTAGACCCTCTGGGTGTCGTTTGTCGTCGTCGCGCCGAGGTGCTGCGCTGGATGAGGCGGCTTCAGCGACGTACCTGCCCATGCTTCTGTGGAAGGCGCGGCAGATCGCGATGGGCGCTCGACTTCAACGAAGATGGGTCCGCAGACCTCATTGCCTCGACCGCAGACGGGCTGGCCCTGTAGATGTCCAAGGAACAGCCCGCTCAGAGACAGATGGGGTCACTGCCATCGGTCGGACAGCAATAGAGCTCGAACGTCTCGTTCTCGAAGCCGGCAGCGCAGAGACAGTTGGGTAGGCCGCCTTCGGGTGCACACATCCCTCGGTCGGCGCCTCCGCACGTGAAGCCGCGACAAGGCTCCTCCGGGTCGAAGCAGAAGTTCTTCTCCCGGTTGCAGAGAATCCCCGCGTCCGAACACGAGCCGTCCGGCGCAAGACACTGTCCACCGGGCTGTCCAGGGAAGACTTCGTCGGAGGCACCCGTGTTGCCCCCGCCATTCGTGCCAGCTGTACTGCCCGCGTCTCCGGTCTCCGTCTCCGCCGCGTCGCCGTCGTCGTCAGCCTCGCAGCCCACCGGAGTCGAGAGCGCAACGACTGACGCGACGAACGAAGCAATCCTCAGACGCACGTCGCCATGATAGGCGACGAGTCCACACACGGGCACGTCACGAAAAACCGGCAGTCCGAAAAATGACCGGAAGCCGGATTCTTGCAGCGTTCGACACGACGTCCGGACGCCAGCGCTGAAGCAGCCCTACGGCAGCTTCACGATCCGGGTCCGCAGCGACGTCTGCAAGCCCGCGATACTCGTCCGCAGCTTGTCGGCCTCCGCATCGTCCGCGGCAACCGGCACGTCGATGAAGAGCAGACCGACGTCGTCGTTGGTGCCGAGCGACTGGCCGACGATGTTGATGCCCGACTCGGCGACGACGCGGTTGATCTCGGAGAGAACGCCCGGGACGTTGCGGTGCAGGTTGATGATGCGGCTGACCTCGCCGCTGTGCTTGGGGCGCGGCACGTCGAGGTTGGGCAGGGTGACCGAGCCCGCGGTGCCGCCGAAGTTGCGGAAGCGGGTGAGCGCGCCGGCAACCTCGAGGCCGATGTTGGCCTGCGCCTCCATGGTGCTGCCGCCGATGTGCGGGGTGAGGATGACGTTCTCGAGGCCCCGCAGCGGGCTGACGAACGGCTCGGCGTTGCTCGCCGGCTCCTGCGGATACACGTCGACGGCGGCACCGGCGAGGTGACCCGACTTCAGCGCGGCCTGCAGTGCCTCGATGTCGACGACCTTGCCGCGGCTGAGGTTGATGAGATACGCGCCCTGCTTCATCTTGCCGATCTCCTCGGCGGTGATGAGGCCGCGGGTGATCTCGGTGTCGGGCACGTGCAGGGTGACGAAGTCCGAGGTGGCGAGCAGCTCGTCCATCGAGTCGACCGGCGCCGTGTTGCCCAGCGGCAGCTTCTTCTCGATGTCGTAGTAGTGGACCTTCATGCCGAAGGCTTCGGCGAGGATGCCGAGCTGGCTGCCGATGTGGCCGTAGCCGACAATGCCCACGGTCTTGCCGCGAACCTCGTGCGCGCCTTGAGCCGACTTGGCCCACGTGCCGTCGTGCGCGGCGGTGTTCCGCGGAAAGATGCGGCGCGCGAGCATGACGATGTCGGCCATGACGAGCTCGGCGACCGAACGCGTGCTTGAGAAGGGCGCATTGAACACGGTGACGCCACGGGCCCGAGCCACGTCCAGCGCGACCTGGTCGGTGCCGATGCAGAAGCAGCCGATCGCGTCGAGGCGCGGCACGGCTTCAAAGACCTTGGCGGTGACCCGCGTCTTGCTGCGAATTCCGATCATCACCGGGCCGTCGGGCAGGCCGTTGAGCGCTTCGATCAGCTCGTCCTCGGAGAGGCCCTTGTCGATGCGTTGGACGCTGTAGCCCGCGTCGCGAAGCGACGACTCGGCGGTGGCGTGGACTTTCTCGAGCAGGAGCGCGGACGCGGTCACAGGCGGACTATGGACCAACCGCACGAACGGGGCCAGCCGGGTGGAAATCCCCGAGGTTGAGCCCACCGTCGGCCCCCCTGCTATGGTGCGCGACCATGGCTGCGCGGGGACCCAACCTCGGACGATTGACGAAGGCACTGCGTCGACACGCGGCCAATGGCTGGCAGCGGGCCGTGTTTTCACGGCCGGGCGCAGATGCCGACGATGCCCCCGAAGTCGTCGAAGGCGTCGATGAAGACGAACTGATCGCGCGGGCCGTCACGGCCGCAAAAGCGGGCCGGGTCAAGCAAGTGTTGGTGGTGGACGCTCGCACTCGAGTCCGTATCGACGCCCGCTACGGAAAAGCAAAGGTCCAAGCGCTCGACGAGAAGACGAAAGCCAAGATCATGGGCGGCAAGGAACGTGTCCTCGCCCCCGATCGCAGCGCGCCGCTACTGCGCACGATCGGCATCATGAACGCCGACGGAACGATCTCTGCCAAGTCGGCGAAGAAGTACAAGCAGGTCAACCATTTCGTCGAACTGTGCCGGCCAGCATGGGAGCGGGTGCTGACGCGTCGCAAGGCTACGGCCGAGAACCCACTGCGCGTCCTCGACGTGGCATGTGGCAATGGCTACCTCACGTTCGTGCTCACCGAAGCACTCCGCCTCGCCGAACTGCCTGCCGAAGTGCATGGCGTGGATCTCCGAGAGGACGTGATCAGCAACTGTCGCGAGCGCGCCGATGCGCTCGGCTGGTCGAACCTCACCTTCGACGTTGCCCGCATCGAACAGACGCAACCAGCCGTCGCGCCCGACATCTTGATGGCTCTGCACGCGTGCGACACAGCAAGCGACGAGGCGCTTGCGCTCGGCATCGAGGCGGGCGTGGCGGCGATGCTGGTCGCGCCATGCTGCCAGCGAGAGGTCGCGGCTCAACTCGACGCCAGCAAGACCGACCTGGGCGCGCTCACGCAGCACGGCCTGCTGCGCCGAGAGTACGCATCGACCCTCACCGACGCACTCCGAGTGGAGTTGCTCGATGCGTGCGGATACAAGGTCGACGTCGTCGAGTTCGTCGAGAGCACGCACTCGGCCAAGAACTTACTGCTCCGCGCGAACCGGCGCCCCGGCACCGCGGGGGCCCGAAACCCCGAAGCAGTCGCGCGTGTCCGAGCGCGTTGCGATGCGCTGGGCATTGCGCCCAGTCTTCTCACCCGCCTCGCGCCTGCGACGCCGGCGTGAGATTGACGAACTGAGGTTTCCCGGGCATGTAAGCCAGGTGAGTGCGGCCGACGACTCCCGACGCGCCGACGCATCGACGCAGGTGCGAATGTCGGGAGCTTTGGTGAAAAGCTATCTCGAGACCTTCGAGCGGCTGTTCGGCGAGCAAGTGGTTCGCCGTGCAACGAGCTCCCTTCCCGCATCCACCCAAGCTGAACTTGACGCGCTCGTTGCGGCCGCGTGGGTCCCGGTCGAAGACGTGGACCGCCTTTTCGAGACCTACGCAGCCATCACGAACCGCCCGCCCGAGGAACTCGTTCAGGAGGTCGTCGCGTCGGGGCATCGCGCCACCTACGGACGCCTGTGGAAGTCTCTGCTGCGTCTGACCGCGCCCAAGGTTCTGCTCACCCGAGCGAGCACCATGTTCGCCAAGAGCTACTCGCATGGCGTATTGACGGCGAAGCGGACGGAAACCAAGTTCACGTCGCTCATTCGCCTCACCCACTGGCCGCGCATTTCCGATCTTCGCCTGCTCGGGACAGCCACGGGTATCCGGACCGTCCTGGAACTCACCGGACGCGGCGGCGTCGAGGTTTCGTTCGAGCGAACGTCGGAGGGGGCGGACTTTGCGGCGCGGTGGGGCACGCAGAGCGGTTCGTCTTGACGGAGCTCGCCGGACACGGC
>CAYSPB010000546.1:0-4892 GCA_964432695.1 uncultured Nannocystaceae bacterium | reverse complement strand
TGGGATGATGCTTGGCGCCGGTCTGGCTGCCGCAGCGCGTCCAGGGCAGACCATCCGCAGCCTGTCTGCGATTCGGCACCTTGCAGACAAGACGGGCGCCGACGTCGACGGCCTGATCAAGCGCATCACGTCGGCGAAGCCGGGAGAGGCCGCGGCAAAGGCCGGGCGGGCGCTGGCCCGTGGGACCCGTGGGGCCCGCCGTCGAGCAGCTCGGGCGGCCTCTCGAGGTCGAGGGGTTGCAACCCGGGCGGCCGGGCAGCGGTCAAGGAAGCGGAGCGAGGAGCAGCGCGAGCGCTCCCGTCGTGCCGCCGAGCTGGCCGACATCGACACGTTGACCCGCGAGCTCGAGGGCAAGATGTACGCCCTGGCCCGCGCAGCTCCAAACCTCGCAGGCGTGGCGAAGGAGAAGGTGCACCGCGCGGCGATGTTCCTCGACGGCAAGCTGCCGCCGGAAACGGTGGACCCGGTCACGGGGGCTCGGCGAGTGATCCCCTACTCCATGCGGGATCAATACGACCGCTGGCACGAAGGGGCGACGGAGCCCGTCAAAGCGCTTTCGAGGCTTGAAGACGGGACGTTCACCGTGGAGCACGCCGAGGCAATCCGCGAGGTCTGGCCGGCGATGTTCGCCGACATCCAAGGCCGACTGTTCTCGGAGATGCAGGCGGCCGCAGATCGTGGGGAGCCGCTCCCGTACGCGGTGCGCGTGCGCCTGGGCATTCTCCTTGACATGGCCACAGACCAGACGATGACCCCTGAGTTCCAGGCCGCAATACAGGCGGCCCATGCAGAAACCGGGCAGGTGGAAGCCGCCCACGCAGCGCAGCAGGCTGCACCGAAGAAGACGCGCAAGGTGGACTACGAAGCCTCGCGCCGCGCAGACACGCCCCTGGGGCGGATTGGACGACGAGACCGATGACCCAACCACGACTCATCCGCACGAAGACCGGCGCCGCCGACGATACCGTGTACGCCGACGGGGCCACCGTCCCGGCGGAAGCTGACACGGTCGGTTTTTCCTCAGGCCCCCTTGCGGGACGCCCATTCACCGCGCTCGAGGTGTTCGTCGTTCCCGTTGACGCCGCCGGAGCCGCGCAGGCCCGTGGCGCGAACACCTTTTCCCTCCGCGTATCCCACGTTGTGAGCCGGGACTCAGGGGAGGGGCCTGGCGACGATTGGCCCGAGGTCGCGGCCGACACCGCAGTGATCGAGGGCGTGGCGTTCCAGCAGCTCGTGCGAGTTCCGCTGAACGGCGGCCGAACGTTCGTCGGCCTGGAGGCCATCAGCGCTCCAGCGGGCGCTACCGCGTTCCAAATCTGGGGCAAGCCCGTTGCGGAGTAGGGCCCATGAGCGCCGGAGTCGTTACCCCTCGCACCCTGCTCGGTCGAGCTGTGGCCCCTGTGGCCCTGGCTGGTCTCGTCGTGGGCGTCCCCGACGTCACGGACACCGGCGGCATCGTCGAAGACGACGACACGGTCGCCGCGACCGCCACGCGTGACGGCAATGTTGCGCATGTTTTCGAGGCTGACGACGCCGTCGTGGGCTCAGGCGGGCGCGTGGTCACAGCAACGGGCGCGGTGGTCGAAGGCGACGACGCGGTTGCGGGCTCGGGCACCATTTCGGTCGGCCCGACGATTGCCCGGGTGTCCCAGACCGAGTCCGTCGATGAAATCGGCCCCACCGACTTCGGCGCAGCGTTCCAGGGGACTGGCGGCCACACGCTGTATGGCGGGGCGCATTACTTCGACGCAACGGACTACCTCTACACGACGGTGAACGGCGTTGGGGTGGACCCGAATATCAGCGGGCATACGGGGCACGAAGTCGCGCTGACGGGCACGGCCCCGTTCACGGCTGACGACTGGGGCGCGGCGGCGCAGACGGTAGTCGAGGGGCTCGGCTACAGCGTGAGCCGGACAGGCGGCGTGTTGGACGTCTCGGGCAACGGTGTTGACCCGGACGCGGCGGCAGCAGCCCAGGCGGCGCTGACGGACTTCGACGGTCGCGGTGGTGGCTACGTTCTAGGCGCACGCCAGGAGCTGGCGGGCAACTCTACGGCGGGCAACTCCACGGGGTGGATCCAGATCGAACCCTCGGAGGTCCCCAGCGGCTCGTTCCGGGTGATCGGCTTCGGCGTCCGCCGGGGCACGAACGTCGCGAGCGGCATCCGTGTGTCCCTCGCGAGCGGCGGCACGGCCGACGGCAACCCGGAAGGCGCAACCGTCGACGCGGGCATGACCCTTGGCGACTCGGGCACGGTCGAGTGGCACTACGAGTACCTTCCGGCCGACGAGGTTGTCGAATACAGCGGCGGCGAGCGGCTCTTTGCAGCGACCCACGGTGACGGCGCGTCGTCGTCCATTATGGGCGCGTCCAACGTCAACCTCGGCACCTATGAGGATGGCTCGACCAACCTGTGGCTGACCGATGGCACCACGGGCAGCACGACGCCCGCGGTGAGCCCTGTGGGCGCGGTGACAGCGTCGTTCAACTTCGGCCTGTGCCTACGCCTCATCATCCAAGAGGCGCCGTACCAGAACGATGGTGGCTACCGGGTCATCGGCGGCGCGGAGCCAGGGGTCCACGATCAGGACCTTTTTCCCGGGGGAACGAACGTCGACGCCATCTTTGTGGGTTGGCGCATCGTCCCGCCGGTCATCGACGGTCTGTCGAGGATGGACACCCGGTTGCGCCTCGGGGCCCACGCGGCTGGGGCTTCCAACCAGATCCGCGTCGAATGGTGGACGCCCACGGGCGGCGCTTCGACGATGGCGGGTGACACCAACCGCGAAACGATCGGCGTCACGTCGGACACGCAGGGGACGGGCTGGAGCTCGATTCAGTCGGCCCCAGTGGCTGTGACGGGCGGTGCTGAGTACCGCTACACCATCAAGGGCGAGCCGGAGACGGACGAGGAGGCGGACACGTACCTCGACTTCTGGTTCAACGCTGATGGGGCGAGCCTTGTGACCACGGCGGGCCACCCGAGCGCCTACGCGCCGGCCGGCGTCAGCATCCCGGCGACCGAGCTCGAGGTGCAGGCGGCTCCGGACTCTGGGACGCCTGAGACGGCAATCGACTTCGACCCGCAGGTGGCCACCGTGACGCCGAACCCCTCCAACGGCACCGTGACGGCGCCGGACAACCTTCCCATGATCGCGCTGTACTTCGGCAAGGCAGCGCCCACCGTGACCGCAGTCTGAGAGACCAACCATGGCTGACTACTCCACCGACGTACGAAACGCGCAGCTCGACGCGCTCGAGACCGAGATTGGCGCCTCGCCGATTCTTCGCATCTACACCGGCAGCGCGCCGGCCAACGCCGCAGCGGCGAGCACGGGGACACTCCTGTGCGAGATGACGCTGCCGGCGGACTGGCTCACGGCCGCAGCCAGCGGGTCCAAGGCCCTGGCGGGCACATGGAGCGGCACGAACGTCGCGACCGGCACGGCCGGCTACTTCCGCATCTTCGACTCTGGAGACTCGCAGTGCCACGTGCAGGGCTCCGTCTCGGAGGCCGGCGGCGGGGGCGAAATGGTCCTCGCGTCGACCAGCCTGACCCTTGGCGAGACCATCACGATCAACGCCTTCACCTTCACAGGTGGGAACGCATAGACCATGTCCGACAAACTCACCCCAGCAGACATCTCATCCATCGTCGAACAACTCCGGGAGGTGCTCATCCCCGAGATCCGAAAAGAGGCCCAGGACATCGTGGCCGCCGGTGCGGTGCTCACCGACGGCAAGTTCGAGCCCGCCAAGGACGCGGCAGCGGCAGCCGAGGTCGTCGAGTCGGCCGGGCAGATCGCGATCCGCGTCGGAACGATGGTCTCGCTCTCGGCCGCAGCCCTGACCTACCTCGCACAGACGTTCGGGCTCATCTAGGGCATGGACGCATCCGAAGTTTCCGCCCTCGTGATGGCGGCCCTCACCGCCGCCGCCACGTGGTGGGGCAGCCGCCAAAAGAAGACGGCCGACAAGCTCAAGCGCACCAGGTCCATAAAGCAAAAGAAGCAGGCCGCGATCACGAACGCGATGCGTGGGCAGGCGCAGGTGTACAGCGCCCTCAGCCTCGCCCGCGAGTCCCTCGGGGCCGACCGGCTCCTGCTGCTGGCGACGCACAACGGCGGCGACAAGGTTGAGCAGGTCGGCACGAGGCTCTATGTCTCGGTGTTTGCCGAGGTCCGCGGGGAGGACACCCCGCAGGTGCTGCTGGACTGGAACGCCAGGCGGGTAAACCGCGACTACCTCAACTTCTTGGTCGACCTGCGCCGGCGAAAGGCGCTCAAGATGACCCCTGAGGAACTCGAACGGGAGCCGAATCACCACCTGCGCGACATGTACCGGCGCGATGGCCTGTCGTGCTCGATGATCGTGGAGGTCGGCACGACCACCGGGAAGTACTGGTTCCTCTCCGCGTCCTACCGGGAGCCCCGGGAGTTTCTCGAATGGGAGGGCGAGACGCTCGCCGAGACCGCAGGCGAGCTCATCGACATCCTCCAGCTTGACGTGCTCTCCAGCTTCGAGAGCTACGACAACGCCAGGATGCCGCTCTGAAAGAGTTCGACCCGCACACGTGAAGCGGTCACGCGCGCGGGTCGGAAGTGGAACACAGAGGCGGGAGCGGGTCCCGGCGCTGCCCCCGTGGTGTAGCAGGACATCCGCGCAGTGTCCAGAACCCGACTGTGCGGCCCAAATCGGTCCTTGCGGACTACCCAAACTTAAGCAACTTTTGTTGTTGCAATGCTTGGCTCCCGACGCTACGTTCCTTCTCGGAACACAGAGCACATGCCACGCATGAAACTACGCGATGAGACGGGAAGTCGAGACCGTAGTCCCAACTTAACTACCGCCCCAGGTGGTAGTTCGTCCCCGTGTGGGGAGCGTGTAGG
>CAYSPB010000545.1:0-4902 GCA_964432695.1 uncultured Nannocystaceae bacterium | reverse complement strand
TGGTGCGCTCGGCGGAGAGCACGGCGCGCAGCGCTTCGAGGTCGGGCACTTCGACGCGAGGGTTGGTGGGGATCTCCGCGATGATCAGCGGCACGGCGTCTTCGGCCGCGAGCTGGTCGAGCACCCGCTCGGTGCTGCGCACCATGTCCTGGTCGCCGTCGACGGGCAGGTCGACGATCTCGATGTCGTCCCGACACGCGGCGACGCGACGCGCCTGGTCGTTGGTGCCCCCGTAGCAGTTGGGCGGCACGACGATGCGGATCGGCTTGCCCGGGTGCTGCTCGAGCGCGTGGTGAACCAGGCCCATCACGATCGCGTACTGGACGGAGAGACCGCTCGAGCCGACGAACGCGGGGGCATGGCTGCCGGTGACGTCCCGAATCGTGGCGAGGACGGTGGCCTTGTCGGCTTCGGTGTTTTGCGGACCGGTCCCGGGGTCTTGACCGAGGTGCTCGCGCAGCGCCGACAGACAGTGGGCGGGCGTCATCGCGATGGTCTCTCGCCGCCGCACGTGCTGGATCTCGGCGACGTAGTCGCCGCTTTGCTCGCTGGCGACGACGATGCTGCCCCAAACCGGGTGCAGGTTGACGAGGAAGTCGATGCTGGCGCGCTGCGTGAAGGCGGTGACGCGCTCAGCCTGCCGCAAGAAGATCGTGCTGCCCTCGTGCGCGGGCACGTCGTCGATGCTGGCGACCTGCGCGAGTTCGAAGCGGTAGCCGTACACGTTGCGAAGCACGTCGACGTCGAAGCACGCGGGCAGTTCGCCCTGGTAGGCGACGAGCGTGCTTCGGCCCGCGAACAGGTTCTTGCGCAGGACGGCCAGCAGGGGGGCGGTCTGCGACGAGAAGCTGATCACGTGGTCGGCACCCAGGCCCAGGGCCTTGGCGATGCTCCACTCGAGGACGCACGACAGCGGGTGCCCGAGGCGAATGTAGTCGAAGGCGGTCGGCAGCGCTGCCAGTGCCGCAGCGTCGGTGGTGCCCCCTTCGTAGAGGGCTTCGAAGCGCTCGAGGAACTGCGTCTTGGCCAGCGGCTCGTCGTAGATGTCGAGACGATGCGTCGTCAGCTTCAACCAGTCGGTGGGCATGGTCTCGATGACGTTCGCGAGGAAGTCCTGCATCACGGGCGGCATCTTAGGGGCCGTGCTCGACTCGCCGCAACGTCGTTCACCGCGCCTGTGCGTTGACGCTCGGCGCTTCGGCGGTGGGGTCCGAGGGCGTCCTTTGCGTCAGGGGCGGTCGTCGAGGGGATGGTGCGCCGGGAGCTGGCTATCCGGG
The DNA here is from genome assembly GCA_964432695.1 of uncultured Nannocystaceae bacterium. Classification (GTDB taxonomy): domain Bacteria; phylum Myxococcota_A; class Polyangia; order Nannocystales; family Nannocystaceae; genus CAJXVA01. The sequence continues at coordinate 3,625 of CAYSPB010000545.1, read as the reverse complement.
CCCAGCATGTCCCCGTCGACGTCGTGGAACTCGCCGTCGCCCCCCGTAACGCGAAGCGTGACCTCGAGCTGTCCACGATGCTGCAGAAACGCGGCTGCCGGCGCGACCGGCAGTACGGTGACCGTCTCCATCTGTCCGGGCCGCAGCTCGACGTCGACGGGCTCCATCCGAGCCCCCTGCGGTGCGTCTGGTCCTAACTCGATCCGCAGGGTCTGCGCCGCGTCGGTGCGGTTGGTCAGCTTCACGTTGAAAACGTTGCGAATCTCGCCGCCGTCGAGCACGGCGAACGGCTGCCCCTTGCTGCGAAGCAAGACCGCGTCGAAGTCCGCTTTGGTGCCGAGTACGAACGCAAACAGGCCACCGAGGAACAGCAAGATCGCGGGATAGACGAGCGTGCGCGCGCGAAGCAAGCGACTGGGCGCCCCCGCGTCGGCCGCCTGCGAGCTGTAGCGGATCAGCCCCGGAGCGCGCTCGAGCTTGTGCATGACCGCGTCGCAGGCGTCCATGCATTGCGTGCAGTTGACGCACTCCATCTGCAGACCATCGCGGATGTCGATGCCCGTCGGGCAGGTTTGCACGCACAGGCCACAGTCCACGCAGTCGCCTTGCTCCGGTACCACGGGTAGGCTGCGCTTGCGGCCGCGGGGTTCTCCCCGCGTCGCGTCGTAGGCGACGATGCGCGAGTGATCGTCGAGCAGTGCCGACTGCAGTCGTCCATACGGGCACGCGATCAGGCACAGCTGCTCGCGAAAGTAGCCAAAGTGGAAGACCATCGCGGCCGTCACCACGGCGACGATCGTGAACCCCACCGGATGCGCGGCGGGTGAGCTGAAGACCCACGCGTGGACCGTCGCGGGTCCGACGAAGTACGCGAGAAACGTGTTCGACAGGTGCAGCGAAAGGAGGACGTACGCGGCGTACTTGCCTGCGGTCCGCCACCCGCTCGGCGCGCGTCGAGGCTGCCCTCCGCGCCTCCGGGTCCCGTCGAACAACCGCTCGATCGGCCGGAACAAGAACTCCATGTAGACGGTGTGCGGGCAGGCCCAGCCGCACCAGACCCGGCCGACGAGCGCCGTCGCCAAGAACACGGTGAGCAGCAGGCCCACCATGAAGAGCGCGAGCAGGAGCGTGTCCGTGGGCAGGAAGGTGTAGCCGCCGAGGGTGAAGCGTCGATGCACCACGTCGAGCAGCACGAGAGGCCGGCCGCCGAGGCTCAGGTGAGGTAGCAGCGCGTAGAGCCCGATCAGGAGGTACGCCACCACCTGGCGCCGCTGCCAGAACCGCCCGGTGCTCAGGCGTGGGGTGAGCCACCGCCGCGACCCGTCGTGCTCCAGGGTGGAGAGCACGTGCGTCTCGGGCGGGAGCAGCGGGGGCGCGTGGCCTTGGGGTTCTTCGGGGGCGGCCATCGATCGGGCTCAGTTCTCACCCCAGGGCGGGATCTCGGTGCCTTCGGGGGCTTTGCCACCTGCGACGTTGGTGCCGCGCAGCGAGGCGACGTAGGCGGCGGTCAGCACGACCTGGTTCACGTGCGACAGCCGATTTTTCCACGCGGGCATGGCTCCACCGCCCGCCCCGTTTTCGATGACGCGCGCGATGTCTTCGATGGTCGTGACGTGCTTGTAGTGGTCGTCGGTGAGGTTCACGCCCACCAGGCCGCCGCCGTTCTTTCCGTGACACGACGCGCAGTGCGTCTGAAACACGGCGCGCCCGACCGAGCGCCACTGCGGGTCGTCCTTGTACGTCATCAAGGTCTGCCGATCGGGTGCCAGGACGCCGAGCTGAGCGAACCGGGCTTCGACGACCTCGGCAGCTTCGGCCTCGTACTCGCTGTGCAGGTCTTTGCCCTCTTCACCGAGGTGAATGTGAACGACGTAGAAGACGCTGAAGATGACGGTCAGGGCCCAAACGTTGGTCCACCAGCCCGGCAGCGGGTTGTCGTATTCCTCGATGCCGTCGTAGCTGTGTCCGGTGAGCGGGTCGTTGTGGGTGGTCATGGCGTGTCGTCCTCGAGGACCACGCGGGCGTGGCGTTGGGTGGTGGCGCCAGGCTGGCGCAGGGTCCGAATGGCCACCGCGATGAACACGGCGGAGAAGATGAGCAGGGCGGCCTGGCTCCACAGGCTCAGGTCCACCATCGTGAAGACCTCCTTGATCACGGCGCGCCTCCGATCGTGCGCGCCGGCGTGGCTTCGGCGGGTGCCTCCGCGACCAGTCCGGGCTCTTCTGCAGCGTCCTGCGTGCGGTGCAGGTCCACGCCGATGCGCTGCAGGTAGGCGATGAGCGCGATGGCCTGGCTCTCTTCGAGCGCGAGGTAGCGGTCGCGGTCGTCGTAGGCTGCGGGGTTGGTCGCGTCGGCAGCGTCGTAGAAGACCCGGTCGGGGCCGCCCTGCGCGACGAGGTCGGCGACGATGGCACGCGCTTGGGCGTGGGCCATGTCTTCACCCTGCTGCAGCTCGATTTCGTACGGCGCGCCCAGGGCTGCGGCTGCTTCGACGCGGTCGGGAATGCCACCGAAGTTTAGGCGCGTCTGCTCGAGGTGCTCGTAGGTGGGCATCGCCGAGCCGGGCGTGGTCGCTTCGGGGTCCCGAAGGTGGCGCAAGTGCCACAGGTGCGACTGCTTGCCGCCCTCCCGCGCAAGGTCCGGGCCGATGCGACGGCTGCCCCACTGGAACGGGCGGTCGTAGATGAACTCGCCCGGCTTCGAGTACTCGCCGTACCGCTCCGTCTCCGCGAAGATGGGGCGGATCATCTGCGAGTGGCAGTTGTAGCAACCCTCGCTGACGTAGATGTCGCGTCCTGCGAGCTCCAGCGGCGTGTACGGCTCGACCGTCGCGATCGTGGGCACGTTCGAACGCACCAAGAACGTGGGCACCAGCTCCAGGGTCGAGGCGAGCAGGACCGAGAACGTCACCATGATGGTGAACTTGACCGGAAGGCGCTCCCAGACGCGGTGCCAGTGCGCCTGCAGCCAGATGTCGAGGCTGTGCGCGATGCCGGCGACGGCGTGGCCCTCCATGCGTGAGCGCGGCTTGGGTGGGTCGACGAAATCGTCGCGAAGCGCGGGGGCGGTGATGACGGGCTCGTCGTAGGTTTCGGGGCGCTTGCGCCACGTCTGCACGACGTTGACGACCATCACGAGGATGCCGGCGATGTAGGTGGCGCCCCCGAAAACGCGAGCCCACCACATGGGCTCGATGGCCTGCACGGTCTCGACGAAGTCGGGGTACGCGAGGTTGCCCGCGTCGTCGAACGCCCGCCACATCAAGCCTTGGGTCAGGCCTGCGACGTAAATCGGCACGATGTACAGCAGGAGGCCGATGGTGCCGAGCCAGAAGTGCCAGTTGGCCATCTTCTTGCTGTGCAGGTCGCCCGTTTGGAACAGGCGCGGCACGAGCCAGTAGACCATGCCGAACGTCATCATGCCGTTCCAGCCCAGGGCGCCCGCGTGCACGTGGGCGATGGTCCAGTCGGTGTAGTGCGAAAGACCGTTGACCGACTTGATCGAGAGCATCGGGCCCTCGAAGGTGGCCATGCCGTAGAACGTGATGCCCACGACGAAGAACTTGAGCACCGGCTCTTCGGCAACGCGCGTCCAGGCGCCGCGCAGCGTGAGCAGCCCGTTGATC
>CAYSPB010000544.1:0-4921 GCA_964432695.1 uncultured Nannocystaceae bacterium | reverse complement strand
TGGAACTCGATCTTCTTGGCGCCCTGCTCACCGAGCTGCAGCACGCGCTGGATGTAGTTCTCGCTGACCTGAGCCTTGCGAGCGGCACGCATCGCCTTGCGCAGCGGCTTGTTGGCGGCGGGCTTCCAACGGTCTTCATTGGTGACGTCGGCGTTGCCCCAGCCCGCCTCGAGGACGGCGTTGAGGTGCTCGTTGCACAGACGTGAACCGGTGACGAGCGCGGCGACCTTCTGCTCTTCGATGACCTTCCAGTCGATGAACGCCTCGACGTCGGGGTGGTCGATGTCGACGACGACCATCTTCGCGGCGCGGCGCGTGGTGCCGCCCGACTTGATGGCGCCGGCGGCACGGTCACCGATGCGCAGGAAACTCATCAGGCCGCTGGAGCGACCACCGCCCGAGAGCGACTCGCCCTCGGCGCGAATGCGGGAGAAGTTGGTGCCGGTGCCGGAGCCGTACTTGAACAGACGGGCTTCGCGGACCCAGAGGTCCATGATGCCGTTTTCCCCGACGAGGTCGTCGTCGACCGACTGGATGAAGCAGGCGTGGGGCTGCGGGCGGCCGTACGCGTTCTGCGAACGGCGGGCCGCGCCGGTCTCGGGCTCGCAATAGTAGTGCCCCTGCGCAGGGCCGGTGATGCCGTACGCCCAGTTGAGACCGGTGTTGAACCACTGCGGGCTGTTCGGCGCGGCACGCTGCGTCGCCAGCATGAACAGCATCTCCTGGTAGTAGGCCTGAGCCGACGCCTCGTCGGTGAAGTAACCGTGCCGCCAGCCCCAGTAGGTCCAGCATCCCGCCAGGCGCCGGAAGACCTCTCGGCTGTCGTTCTCACCGCGGCTGCGCTCGGCCTTGGGAAGGTCACCGAGCTCGTCCTCGTCGGGCTCGCTGCGCCACAGCCACTCGGGGACGTTGGGCTCGGGCACGCGACGAAGCCGCGTGGGGATGCCGGCCTTCCGGAAGTATTTCTGCGCCAGGATGTCGACGGCGACCTGCGACCATCCCTTGGGCACCGCGATGTCGTTGGCCTCGAACACCACCGAACCGTCGGGGTTGGTGATCTTGGAGGTGCGGTCTTCGAACTCGATACCGTCGAAGTCGGAGGCGAAGTCGGAGGCGGAGTTGGCGGCGGAGTTGGCGGCGGTGAAATGGCGGGAGAGCTTCATCGGAACAGACCTGGGGCGAGTGCGGCGGTGCCAGTCGGAGAGAGCGTTGGGGAAGACGGTCGGGCGACGCGAAACCTGAACGGAAGAACAGGCTTGAGGCGCGTCGGGGGCGATTGCAAGAAATCGACGGAAACGAGATGGCGCCGGGCTCTGGAGCCGAAGACGGCGGGACACGCGACGACCCTGCCATCGCGGTGGGGTTGGAGACGCGTGGTGCACCGGATCGCGGTGCGGAGCTGCGGGGAGCGGTGATGACCGCGGGGGTCCTCTGCCGAGCCCCCAACCGCGTGGGGGAAGGACCCGAATCTGCGCAAAGCGCGTGGGCGATGCGGGCGTGGAGCGAGCGGCGGGGGTGAGAGTAGTGACGGGTGGGAGACCCGACGTCAAGCCCCACCATGTTGGGGCGGTTGATATTAGAACCACAACATGTTGGGGTGAAGCAAGAACTCGAACACGAGTTTCGCGGTGCGGTTATCCCCATCACCGGCCTCACGGTCGCTTCACGTTCCCCCCAACTTACCCACAGACTTATCCACAGGTGCTGTGCATGAATCCCCAGTCGCGCGAACTGCACGTGATCCTCGGATCAGCCTGCGGATCGATTGGAACGGTGTGCTACAGCCTCCTACGCAGAGCCGGGCCCCGACACCGGCCGCGCGGCTTCCGCTGCGGAGCGAAACCCGCATCCCCAAGCCGGTCACAAGCAGATCACAGCCTCGGCCCGACACGGGCCGCGGCGTTCGAGAGGAGATCTCTTTTTTTCGATCGAGTGGCGTGAGTCGAGGTGCGGATCGCCCACACTTCCGCAGCGCTGAACCCACCTGCAAGTGCTCAAATTCGCTCCTGTCTTTCGCGGTGCACGCGCCCGCAGAATTGGCGGTTTTGCATGCGACGGCAGCCCGGCTCCTACCGCATCATCGGCCCATGTCGGACCGCATCGCGATCGTCGGCTGCGGGCTCATCGGGGGGTCACTCGGCCTCGCGCTGCGCGCTTCGCCCGACGCGCCGACCGTGGTCGGCATCGACCGCGCCGCAACGCTCGAGACCGCCCGAACGCGCGGCGCCATCGATGAGTCGCAGACCCTGGGCCCGTCACTCGCGGGCCTCGTCGCCGATTGTGACACCGTGATCCTCGCAGTGCCTCCAGGTGCACTCGATGACGCACTCGCAAGCCTGGGCCGTGATCCAGCGGCGCGCTGGCAGCTCGTCCTGGACGTCGCGGGTGTGAAAGGACCGGTGATGCAATCCGCGCGGACGCACCGAGTCCCCGCATTCATCGGCGGACATCCGATGGCCGGGTCGGAGCGCAGCTCCATCGAAGCGGCACGGAAGGACCTGTTTGAGGGGCGCCCGTTCATCCTGTGTCCCGGGAACGACGCGCACGCCCTTCCTCGGGCCGAGGCCCTGGTGCGCGCGATCGGTGCGCGGCCCACCACGATGAAGGAGGAGGAACATGACGCCGCGGTCGCGTGGATCAGCCACCTTCCACACCTGCTCGCGCAGTCGCTGGTCGCCCACGTGCACGATCCCGTGCGCCGTGATGCGCCCGAGCGCGCAGTCGCGCTGGCCGCGGGTTCGTGGCGGGACGTGACGCGTGTCGCCGCCTCCTCGCCCGCGCTGTGGTCCGACCTCTTTGCAGCCAACGCCGACGCCCTCGGAGGGTGCCTCGACGCACTCATTCACAGCCTCAGCCGGGCCCGCGAGCGCCTGCGCGACCCGCAAACCGCCCGCACACCGGTCGAGGATCCCGACACCCTCGCTCGACTCCGGGCCGAAGCCACAGGTGTGTTGCCGCCCGTTCGGCCACCAACGGAGGGGTGAAACCCCGCTTGCGGGGCGGGGCGCCTTCCCGCATCATCGGGCCGGAACGGGGTCGTTGGCGTCGCTGCGGTTGATTCAGCGACGGAGCGCACCGGCCTCCCGCGACGTTCGATCGCACCGAGAGCATCCCATGGCCTCCAGCGACATGCTGTCTTCCGAAGTTCCGGGCTACGAGCTCGAGCGCCTCAGCGCCCTCGAAACGCTCAAGGGCCTCAAGAACCCTGAGCAGGTCACCCTGGGCGACCTCGTGAAGTTCCTCAACGCCCGCGGGTTGTGGACGCAGTTCGCCAAGATCACGCTGGGCGACCTTCGCGACGGCTTCACGGAGAAGCCTGCCCCCGCCAAGAAGACCACCCGGCGCCGCAAAAAGGAACGCATCCTCGAGGACGAACTCGGCGACGCGTACGCCGAAAAGGACGCGGCCGCAGCCGCGGAGCCCAAGGCCAAGGCCGAGCCTAAGGATGGCGGCATCTCCAGCGACGAGTTCTCGCGCATGGTCATGCCGTTCATCGAGGGGAACGGCGAGGTCACGCTCGACGACATCGAAGAGTACACCCGCCTCGACCGCAAGGTCCTGCGCCACCATCTCGGCATTCTCGTCAAAGAAGAGCGCCTCGAGCGGATCGGCGTCGGCCGCCACGCGATCTACTCGTCGCTTCTCTGACCCTGGCGCGATCGTTCAAGCCGCCTTCAGGGTTGGCCTTCAACCTCGTGGACATGATGTTCACGAGCACCATCGGTTCCTTGTGGCTGGGCGCGACGTTGGCGGCCGGTCCCGGACGCGCCACGACGCCCACACGCCCCGTCCTGGTCGTGCTCTCAGCAGCCAGCACCCAGACGCTCGCCGACGGCACCACCCGCGCCACCGGCTTCTTCCTCAACGAGTTCTACGAGGTCAAGCGGGGACTCGACGGCGCACGGATCACGTATCGCGTCGCAACGCTCCTGGCGATGGTCCGGGCCGAGGTTCCCCTCGCGTAGACGTCGCGAGCCCGCAGGGCGCCACGACCACGCTGTCCTGGGCGCCCCGCGAAGCGACCCTCTCCGCGCAGTGTCTAGGATCGGCGCACGTCTGCGAGGCGTAGCGCGCGTCATCGAGACCGACGTCGCACGCAGCTGGACGATCGCGGAGGTTGCCACTGACTTGGGTACATCACCACGTAGCCTGCAGCGATCCCTGCGAAACGACGGGTCGACGTTCAGCGAGCGTCTTCAGCGGGCGCGGCTCGACGTCGCGGTGTCCTTGCTCCGCGCCAACCGCCTAAGCCTCACCGAGATTGCATTCTGCTCCGGGTTTGCCGACCAAGCGCACTTCAGCCGCGTGTGCCGGAAACGGTTCGACGTCCCCCCGACCGCCCTCAAGGCGCTGCTCGACGCCGAGCCCTGAGCTCAGGTTTTCTTGCGTGGCCGCGGCAGACCGAACTCGTTGAGCCGGCTCGTCAGCGTACGACGAGAGATGCCGAGCTGCTTGGCGGCCCGCGTCTGGTTGCCACCGCAAGCTGCGAGCGCCGCGAGAATCCGGTCTCGCTCCGTCTGCGGTCCGCTCGACGGCGCGGGCGCGGCAACCGGCATGCGCGGTGCAGACGCACTTGGAGCATAGCCATCGTCCACGGCCAGGTGTTCGGGCTGTACAACGCCTTCGGATGCGAGAAGCACGGCGCGGTTCATCGCGTTCTTCAGCTCGCGAATGTTGCCGGGCCAGCCATAGCCCTGCATCCAGCCCATGACTTCTGGAGACAGGATCGGCACGGTGGTAAATCCAGCGTCGCGCGCCGCGTCGGCCAAGAAGGTGCGCGCGAGCGGCACGACCTCGTCACGTCGGTCTCGAAGCGGAGGCACGACGAGCGAGATCCCATTGAGACGGTAGTAGAGGTCTTCGCGGAATCGCCCCGCCGCCACGTTGGCCGCCAGGTTTCGGTGCGTGGCCGAAACGAAGC
>CAYSPB010000543.1:0-4950 GCA_964432695.1 uncultured Nannocystaceae bacterium | reverse complement strand
GAGCGCCCGTGCCATCAGCCCTCGCCGGCGCGAGGCTGACGACCGTCGCGACCGCCACCGCCGCCACGCTTGCGTTTGCGACCGCCACGACGGCGACGACGGCGACGCGGCGGAGGCTCGGACGCTGCTTCCTTCTGGGCCTTTGCCATGCCCTTCCAACGGGCAAGCTCGCCGGCACCATCCCCGACGGCCTGGACCGAGATGCCCAGGAACGTGAGGGCGTCGTGGAAGTAGTCACGCTCGGTGAGGCTGGAGCGACGCCGACCGGTTGCGGCGAGCATGCGGCGCGTGGCCATGAGGATCTGGCGCGCCATCTCGCGATCGCGTCGGGCGATGCCCAGCGCCGCGCCCACCGGCGTCATGAGCTGCTCGATGCGGCGGTCGAGTTGCTGTCGCGATTGCAGCGTTTCGTCGACCGCGATGAGCGGGGCGAACAGGACCGCCAGCAGCACGCCGTTGACCGGTACGTGTCCCGTCCCCTTGATCGTCATGTCGAGGGCGTCGAGGTACCGCCAAAGCAGCCGCGCGGGCGTGGGGTCTTCGCCTTCGGGCAGGTCGTCTTCGGCGTCGACGACCGCTTCTCGAAGCTTGCCGCGCGCGTCGGACATCGACTCGCCATACAGCTTCATGTACGCCGGCAGGATGCCGTCGAGCAGCTTCGTCTCGAGCAGGAGTTCGAAGCTGCGTCGCGAGGAGCCGCCTCGCAGAAGCTTGTAGACCTCTTCGAGCAGTCGAGCGCGCGAGCACTTTTCGATGTCGGGTGCGACGTCGAGCAACGCGGTCCACGTGCCGTGCTCGAAGTCGAAGTCGAGCCGAGCGGCGAACTTGACCGCGCGGACCATGCGGACGGGATCTTCGCGGAAGCGAACCTCGGGCACGCCGATCGTGCGAATGAGTTGCGCGTCGAGGTCCTGCATGCCGTCGACGAAGTCCACGACGTTGCGGCCGTCGACATCGAAGAAGAGGCCATTGACGGTGAAGTCGCGACGCATCGCGTCGTCTTCGACGCTGCCCCATTCGTTGTCGGTGCGAATGAGAAGGTCCTCGCCTTCGCCCGCTTCGCGAGGGGCACTGCGGAACGTGCTGGTCTCGATGATCTTCGGGCCGAAGAAGACGTGCGCGAGCTTGAAGCGGCGTCCGATGATTCGGCTGTTGCGGAAGAGCCGTCGGATGTTTTCGGGCGTGGCGCTGGTTGCCACGTCGAAGTCTTTGGGCTGCTTCCCGAGGTAGATGTCACGAACGCATCCACCCACGAGATAGGCCTCGTGGCCTGCCCCCAGGAGCCGCCGAACGACCTTGAGTGCGTCGGAGTCCACCCGGCGGATGAATCCGTCGAATCCGGTCTTGGGCGCTGCCGAGCTGTCGGACATATCGCGGGGCTCGTCTACCACAAGGGGGCTTTCCATTCGAAATTCACGTGATTTCAGGAACCTACCAGCGCACGGGGGCGGGGGGAACCGGCGGCGCCCGACTTTTTGCGTTGCCAGGCGAGCCGGAAGAACTATGCTGCTGTTCAGTGCACTGAACATGAGTGAAGCTGTCACCACGGGGCATATCCCACTGCCGCTGCGAGCGCTCCGTCAGGTTCCGACCTGCAGTGGGCCGGCGCTCGTCGTCGGCCTTCGGACGCCAAGTACGGAGCATCATGGACCTTCTGCCGGGTCGCCGGGGCCGGCCATGTCCTGGGCACCGGGCGCAGCCGAGCGCGCGTTGGCAGCCTTGCTGAGCGAGCGTGAGGCCGATGGCGCTCGGGATGCCACGGTCGTGCTGCGCGTCGGCACCGAGGGAGATCTCGGTTGGCTTGCAGGAGCGATCTCCTGGCTCGCCGGTCACGGGCGCCGGGCGATCGTCCGCACGCCTCGGGTGCTGCCGCGTGCGGTTGCCGAAGCGGCGCGCCGCGACGGGGCGGCCGTGCATCTGCAGGTCGCAAGCTTCGATCCCGCCATGCAGCGCGCGCTGTTGGGGGCCAACGCGGATGCGCCCGCGCGTTTGCTGCTCTCCGCTCAACACTTGCGGGCGCAGACCGTTCCCGTGTCGGTCCTCGTCGGTCCTTTGCTGCCGGTCGTGCACGCCGACGCCTCGCTGTCGTCGGTGTGTCGCCACATCGCGGCTGCCGATCTACGCGACGTTTCGTTTGGCGTCGGTCGGTGGTCAGCGCGGCGTCATGCCTCGGTGACATCGCTGTTGCCGTCTGGCGGCGCGACGGCGCTCGCCCGCGTGTTCCAGATCTTCGAGCCCGAGGCGACCGAAGGTTCGGTCGCACTTCCACCCCGGGAAGCGTCGCTCCTGCATCGGCAGGCGTGCCGCGTCGCGCAGGACGCGGGCCTGCGGGTCGACCACTGCGGCTGCACGATGCATTGCCACGCGCAGCCCGCGACCGCGCAGCCCTACCGCGGCCTGCTCGCCTCCGACTTGTTTGCGGGCGTCGGCTGAGCGCCCGGGGGCCAATCCGGTCGCTCCGTCAGCTTTGCCGCCGACTGGCCACCCCGACTGGCCACCAATTGCAAACACCGAAGACGTCACGCAGACGCCTTCGGTGATGTTCGTGGTCGTGAAGCGATCGCGCCGCGATCAGGTCGCGCCGTCGGTCTCGTCGCTGCGGTCGAGCGCGTTGGTCGTGTCGACACAGGCCATCCCGCCCGCCGCGATGGCAAGGCCGAACAGGACGAACAGGGCGAGGTACTTGCGGGTGGTGCGGTTCATCGGAGCTGCTTGAAAGCTAGGGGTTGGTGGGGGAGAGGCGGCGGGCTTCGTCGATGCGTCGTTCGAGGTCGAGCACTCGGCCCGGGGGCGCCTTCTTCTGCGCGGTGGGCGACGACGCCCAGGTCTGCGCGGCCGCGGCAGTGTGGCCGAGATCGAGCTGGAGTTCTACCCCAGCCATCACGACGTCCCAACGTTCTGGATGAAGATCCCTTGCACGGGCGTAGTCAGCAGCCGCCCCTTCTGCATCACCGAGGCGATGGCGGAGCCGCCCGGAAACGGCGAACACCTCGGCAACAAAGGGATATTCGCGTCTCGCCTGGGAGAGCACGTCGTATGCGCGGCTGACCCGGTCCGCGTAGGGGACCGTTTCAAGGTCGATGGCCGTCGATGCCAGTGCGACCAGTGCGCGATCTCGGCGCACACCGGCGCGCTCGAGTGCCGCGGTGAACTCGGCGTTGGAGCGGTTCCATGCGCGCTCGGTCGCTGCGAGCCGAGCCGAACACAGATGCGGAAGGTCACTTTGCGCGTCGTACTGCCGGGCGAGGGCGCAGTGGGTCCGGGCTCGCACGAGCAGCAGCGGCCGGTCGCTGGGGTCGGGAACCTCGCGCAGCGTGCCGGTCAGCAGCTCGCCCAGGATCGCGTGCGCGCGAGCCGAGTGCGGTGCACGGCGCAGCGCGATCTGCCACAGGCGGCTGTCCGAGCGGTACGCCGCAGTCACGCCCTGTACGAGAGAGCCCTGCAGCACGACCATCGCGACCCACGGCGCCAGGGGATCGAGACCGCGCCACGCGTGCAGGCGACGTCCCGCTGCAAGCAGCGCGACCGCCATGCCGACGCACATCGGTGCACTCGTCAGATAAACGAAGCGGTCGGCTCGCATGTTGGGCATCGGCGCCAGGTTGCTGGTCGGCCCTGCGAGTACGAGCGTCGCGAGGATGACCCATGCGATGAGTGGTGCACGCCGGCCTCGAAGGCCTGCACTCGCGACGCCGAGCAAGCCGATCGCCGCCCCGAGGGCGCACAGGGTCGCGGGGTCGGTCCAGCGCGCGGCGTAGTCGACATACTCGGGGCTGAAGCCGCGCGGCAGAACGACCTGCTGGAGGTAGGCCAGGTGTATCTGGGCGCTGGCCGCCAGCACCGGTCCGGTGCCGACGCGCTGTGCGAACACGCGACCGGTCTCACCGTACGGATCGACGCCGCCGAGCACGACCGTGCGAAACGCAAGTACGAGCACCACGCCCACGGCGAGCGAGAGGCCTGGTCCAAGGAGTGCACGCCACGGCGTCGGCGATTGCCACGGGCCGAGTCGACGCAGCATCAGCCATGCCAGCGGCAGCCCGGCGACGCTCAGCTTGGCACCTGCGGCCAGCATCATCAGGAGGCCCGCGAGCAAGGGCCGCCGGCGCGGACGCGTCACGAGCACGACGGCACCGAGGCCGAGCGCTGCCGCGAGCAGATCCTCGCGGTACGACACCACCGCGACCGCTTCGCCGTGGACCGCGAGCACGCCGAAGAGGGTCATCGACGTGACGAGCACAGGACGCGGTGCACCTTCCGCGGCAAGCCACCGGCCGAGTAGCGCCGTCACGAGGACGTGCAGCAGCACCGAGAACGCGTGATGCCCCACTGGCGAGAGCCCGAGGAGCTGATACGTGAGCGCGTCGAAGACAACGAGCGTGGGGCGGAACGCGTCCGGCACGTTCGCCTGGGCGGCTTCGGGTCCGGCAAGCATCCACAGGTTGCCGAGGTCGCGCAGGAAGCCGTTACCGAGAAGGGTCCAGTGGTCGTCGTAGACGAAGCCGAACGTCAGGGTCGAGCCGAACGCGAAGGCGGTCAGCAAGAGCACGCCGGCGTACAGCCAGCGTTCGGGCACGGCTGCCCACCGGTCGTTCGACCCCTGCACCAGGGCGCGACCATAGATCGCCCAGCCGGGTGGCGGCTAGCGAGTGCGCATCTGCGACAACCCGGGGTTCGCTGGGGAGAAGCGGAAACGCCGGCGTGGCGGGTGTTCTGCGGGGATTCGCGACATCGCCCACGGGGCGAAGCCAAGCCAGGCGGCGTGGCGGGTTCCAAGACGTGCGCCGCAGCCCGCAGCTGGGCGTGACACGTTGCAGGACGGCTCAGCGCCGTTGCTTTGCTTCACACTCTTTGCGGCGCTTCTTCAGTAGGCTGCCGCACTTCGTGTAGTCGATGCCGAGCACGATCGCGGTAACGCTGATGCCCACGACCGCGAGCGCGGAGCCGCCA
>CAYSPB010000542.1:918-4951 GCA_964432695.1 uncultured Nannocystaceae bacterium | reverse complement strand
AAAAAAACAGAGGGGGACGGGGGGTCAAAGACAGACGGCGGTGGGCTCAACGGGAGTGGAGGAAGGGTTTGATTGGGGAGATCCATGGCGAGCTGCGCATCGATCTCACGGCAGGCCAGGCACCGGACCACGTTGGGATGGTCCAGATGCGCCAGGATCGTCATCTCATTGAGGAACAGCCGCCGCCCCTCTTCGGAGGCCGCAAGCTCCGGACGAAGCGTCTTGACGGCCACCTCGCGCCCCGAAAGGCGCTCCCTGGCCGCGTAGACCTTGCCCATTCCGCCCTCGCCCAGCGGGCGAAGCACATCGTAGTCCCCGATGCGATCCATCGTGGCAGGACAACGCACGGCCTCGAACTTGGGCCTACGCGGGCGCGAAAAAACTTCAGGCCCGGAGGATTTCGAGCGCTGCGGGTACATCGAGCCGCTCGACCACCCGGTCGGCGCCCGCATCCTGCAGCGTCGCCCGGTCGTACGATCCCGTCGTCACCGCCAAGCACACGGCCCCGATTGCGCGGGCGGCGGCCACGTCTTTGGGTGTGTCTCCGATGACGACCACCCGAGCCTCCGATCGCGCCAGGCGGGCCAACCCACGATCGCGACCGATCGCGAGCATCTGAGCCCGATCCTCGGCGTCGCTGCCGAAACCGCCGAACGCAAATCGATCCCACAGGCCCACCGCCGACAGCTTTGCGCGCGCGCCGTCGACATGATTGCCGGTGCCCAAGCCCACAGCGGCCGACGGACTCCCGTGTGCTTCATCGATCGCGGCGACCGCCCCGTCGAGCAAGTGCGTTTGCGAACCGTCTTCGAGCTCGGCGTGAATGCGCGCAAGATAGGCCTGTACCACCGCCTCGATCGATGCGGCGTCGTCGGGCTCGCCGGCTTCTCGAAGTGCGGCGCGGGCGATGCCTGGGTCGGTCATGCCCGAGAATTTCACCCGCCCCATCGCTTCGACCTTGCCCGGGCACACCGCCTCGAAGGCTCCCTCCATCGCGCGCCGGCCAGCGCCGTGCGCGTTGAGGATCGTGCCGTCGATGTCGAACAGGAAGACGGTCGGGGACGGCATCAGTATGCGACCGCTTTCCCGCCGTCGCGCTCGACGTCCGCGACCGCCCGGAACCCACGGGTCTTTGGGTCGACCTCGATGCAGTTCGCGTGGCCCATGGCGCCACGAGAACGGATTTCGTGTCCCTTGGCCTTCAGCCCTGCTTCGACCTCATCGTCGAGCGCCTCTTCGGCCCAGATCATGTCCGGCTGCCACTGGTGGTGCACGCGCGGCGACGCGACGGCCGCGTCGATCGAGAGGTCGTAGTCGACCACCGCGCGGATGATCTGTACCACCGTGGTGGTGATCGTCGGCCCGCCTGGACTCCCGATCACCGCCCGAAGCTCGCCGTCCTTGGCGAGGATTGTCGGGGTCATCGAACTGAGCATCCGCTTGCGGGGCTCGATCTTGTTGGCTTCGCCCTGCACGAGGCCGAACACGTTGGCCGAACCGGGCTGGGTGGCGAAGTCGTCCATCTCGTTGTTGAGCAGGACGCCCGAACTCGGCAGGACATAGCGTGCTCCAAACCCGAGGTTGAGCGTGTACGTGTTGGAAACCGCATTGCCGTCGCCGTCGGCGACCGAGAAGTGCGTGGTCTGGTGCGACTCCTGCTTGATCGGCGCGATGCCGGGCGCGACTTCATCCGAAGGCGTTGCGCGATTGGGATCGATCGACTCGAGTCGCTTCTCGACGTAGGCCTTCGACATCAGCTCGGGCAGCGGAAGGTCGACGAAGTCTGGATCGGCCAGCAGCATGTTGCGGTCGACGTAGGTGCGCCGCGCGATCTCGACGTACAGGTGCACTTCCTCGAGGCTGCGCCAGGGCTTGTCGGCCAGTTCCATCGCTTCGGCCGCCTTGAGCATCTGCCACAGGCCAACGCCACCGGCAGAGGGCGGCGGCATCGTGATGACCTCGTGCCCGGCATAGTCGAACACGATCGGGTCTCGACGCCGTGCCTCGTAGGCCGCGAGATCGGCAGCGGTCCAAATACCGCCGGCCGCCGCATTCTCCGCGGCCATCGTCTCGGCAATCGGCCCCGTGTAGAAGGCCTTCGGACCCTGCTCAGCGATCGCGGAGAGGGTCTTGGCGAGAACCGGCTGCACCCAGACGTCGCCTTCGACATAGGTGCTGCCATCTGCCTTGCTGTAGAACTTCGCGGAGTCCTCGAACCCCGCCTCGCGCATGCGCTTCACGCCGCGCTCGAGGTCGGTGACGTGAAAGCTGTCCAGCGGGTTGCCGTTGCGCGCGAGGTCGACCGCGGGCTGCACCACGTCTTTCCATGGAAGCTTGCCGAAGCTCTCATGGGCGAGCGCGAGGCCGGCGACCGTGCCGGGAATGCCAGCGGCCTTGGCCCCGACGAGGCGCTCCCGCGTCGGCGTACCGTCGGGCCCCAAGAACATGTCGCGCGTGGCCGCGGACGGAGCCTGCTCCCGGTAGTCGAAGGCCGCCGTCGTGCCGTCGGCCATGCGTACGACCATGAAGCCGCCGCCGCCGAGGTTGCCCGCCGAGGGGTGCGTCACCGCCAAGGCGAAGCCGACCGCGACCGCAGCATCGACCGCGTTTCCGCCCGCCTGCAGGATCGAAAGCCCGACTTCGCTGGCCGCCGCCTCTGCGCTGGTGACTGCACCCCGGGTCCCGAGCGCGAGGCGATTGCCGTCGGCGTCGCCCGCCGGCATCGCCCGGGCCGAGGAGCCCGGATCCGGGTCCGCTGCGGGTGCGGGGTCGGGTGCGGCCGTGGGCGTGGTGGGCTGCGGGCAGCCGGTGACCAGCAGCGCGGCCATCACCGATGCGACTACGAACGGAGGTCGCGTCATCGTGCGCAGGTATACCCACAGCACACCGCGCCTGCCCGGTTTGAACGCACATGCGCAGGATAAAACACGCTGCGGGGGCCCCTAAGGAGGAGAGGGCCCACCGCAGCGTCCGGTCCGGGGCGGACGCGCCGACGACCTCACCCGCCGGGAAGCATGTGCTCCGATGTGCTGCGCGAAGGCAGCGCCGACGGGGGCGCGCGGGTGGACGGCGCCGTTGCCTATGTCCGTGAAGTTCGACAGCGGGCTCCCGTGGTTTTCCGGAGGCGCGCAGATTTTTTCACCCGGCGCGCCCAAATCCCGCGCAGGTCGCTATGCTCCGCCAGCTCGCTCTCGGGCAGCACAGGTTCTTTTTGCTCCGCATGACCGACGACGCGCATCTCGAGCGGCTCACAGCCGAAGATCTCGGCCTGCCCGCCGGGACGCGTGTACCCCTGAGGTTCACGCCGGGGCACACGTGGTCACCTCTGGTGGTCAGCTTTCCGCACGTGGGGTTGGCGTGGCCGCACGATCTGCGCCCCAAGCCCCAGGCCGACTTCCCCCGCAACGCGGACTACGAGGTGCACACCCTCTACCGGGGCATCGAGTCGCTCGGCGTCGCGTCTGTGCATGCGCACTTTTCCCGACTGGTCGTGGACCTCAACCGGGCCGACGATGACGTACCGCCCCAGCTCGTTCCGGACCATCCCGACCCCCGGCCGCGTCAGCGGCCCGGCAGCCCCGGCGGCGCCCCACCGCTTGCGTGGGACCGCCCCGGCCGCGGCGTGGTCTGGGCTTCGGCCGTGACCGCGGGAATCGGGACCGTCCGCGTACTTCAACCTCCGCTCCCGTACGCCGCGTTTTCGGACCGCATCGCGAAGTTCCACGCCCCCTACCATCGCGCGCTCGCGACCCTGCTCGAGCGACGACGCAAACGGTTCGGCTACGCGGTTCTGCTCGACGCGCACTCCATGCCCGGGAGCGTTGCCGCCGACCTCGTGCTCGGTACGCTCGACGCGGCCAGCTGCGCCGACCCCGTCGCGAAGACCGCGTTCGACGCGCTGTGCGGCGGCATGCCCGAACGCCAAGCCCTCCTCTCGGTCCGGCGAGACGATCCCTATCGCGGCGGTGAGATCGTGCGGACGTTCGGCAGACCGGCGGAGGGACTGCACGCGTTGCAACTCGAGGTGTCTCGT
>CAYSPB010000542.1:0-901 GCA_964432695.1 uncultured Nannocystaceae bacterium | reverse complement strand
GTATCGGGTGTTCCGATGGCCCTCCGACATCCCCGCGCTCGGTGATGCAGGGAGCAGCGCGGCGGGCAACGGCGCGGTCTCCCCACCGAACCGCCGTCGCGGCCGCGAACTCGCCGAGCTCGTACGCCGCGTACGAGGCCTCGTACGGGCTCTAGCGGGCTTTCGCGCCGATGCACACCTCTCCTCCCCCTCTCCCACCACGGCGAGGCCCGAGGCTTGAACCGCCGCGTGATGTGCGAGACCCCCACCGTCGCCGACCGATGCCGCGACCTCGACCGACCCGCGACCCCCCGGGGCCCGTGGACGCATCCGAGGACTTCGGGGTGGAACGCGACGATCCCTTGTCCCAATAAAGCAGCAGAGGATACACTCCCGGCGCTGTGGAACCTCTTCACGAGGTCCACGTGAACGGGAAGTAGGAGCAACGGCCGTGAGCAACTCCAGGCAAGACGCAGACGCGTTTGACGACCTTCTCGGGCAACTCGTGGACGAGTTGGCCATGACGCCGACCATGCCCGAGGAGCCGGAGCCCGACCAGCCGGTGCCCGTTCCCGGTGGCACGACGGTCGGTCCCGCGCCGATGGCTCCAGAAGCCGCGGGTGGCGGTGCCAACGTCGTCGCACCGCACCAAGGCGGCGCGGATTCGGACTACCCCGAGCCGAAGAAAAGCGGAGGCCTCGGATTGGGGCTCGGCATCGGCATCGGCGTCGCGGTGGCTGCAATCGGCATCACCGCCATCGTGGTCCTTGGTGGTGATGACGACACCAAGGTCGCCGCCAGCGACGAAAAGCCCGCGGCCGAGGAAAAGGCCGAGACCAAAAAGGACGAGCCGCCTCCGCCCGCTCCCGGTGCAACTCCGCCCGCAGGGACCGCGGCCGCCGCAGGTGCGGCACCCGGTACG
>CAYSPB010000541.1:0-4956 GCA_964432695.1 uncultured Nannocystaceae bacterium | reverse complement strand
CTTCCCCTTCATGATGGTCGTGACCATCGGCGCGCTCACCTCGGTGCCCAAGGACGTGCTCGAGGCCGCCGAGGTCGACGGCGCATCTCGATGGCAGCGGCTCACCAAGGTCACGCTGCCGATCATTCGCCCAACGCTGATGCCCGCGGTGACGCTGGGCGCCATCTGGACGTTCAACATGTTCAACGTGGTGTTTCTCGTCTCGGGCGGTGACCCCGACAGCACCACCGACATCCTCGTCTCCGACGCGTACCGCTGGGCCTTCACTCGCGAGGCGCAATACGGGTACGCAGCCGCCTACGCGGTCCTCATCTTCTTGCTGCTGTTCTTCGGCACGAAGCTGCTCGACCGGTGGAAGGCGCGCTGGAGCGGGAGCGGCCGCGGGGAGGTCGACGGATGAACCGGACGTCGCAGCTCGAATCGGTGCTCGTCCACTTCGCCCTCGTCGCAGCGGTGATCTTCTCGCTGTACCCGGTGCTTTGGGTCGTCGCGCTCGCGCTCTCGGGCACGCCCTCGCCCGAACCCAGCGCGCTGCCCATTCCCAGCCAGCCTACGCTCGAGCACTTCGAAGCCGTGGCAGGCGCGACGCGGACCACGCCCGCTGGTGAGAGCCTGTGGCTGTTCGGGCGGCAGCTGCTCAACTCGCTCATCGTCGCCTCGGCCACCGCCGCCGTCGGCGTGCTGATCGCCATTCCGGCCGCCTACGCGCTCGCGCGCTTCAGCTTCGCCGGGAAGAGCCTCGGCGTCCGGGGCCTGCTCGCTACGCAGATGTTTCCTGCGGTGGCCAGCGCCATCCCGCTGTACCTCGTCCTCGACGCGGTCGGCCTGCTGAACTCCCGCACCGGCTTGGTGCTCTGCTACGCGAGCACGTCGGTTCCGTTTGCAATCTTCCAGCTGCGCGCCGCGTTCGAGGCCATTCCGATCGACCTGGAGGAGGCCGCCATGGTCGACGGCGCGACGCAGTTTCAGGCCTTCATTCGCGTCGTCTTGCCCGTCGCCCGCCCGGCGATCGCGGTGACCACGCTGTTCGCGTTCATGAGCGCGTACAACGAGTTCATCCTGGCGGCCACGTTCCTCGACGACGAGACCATGTTCACCCTGCCCGTCATGCTGCAGCGCTTCATCGGCGAGTACGACGCGCAGTGGGAGAAGTTCGCCGCGGGGGCGATCATCGTCAGCATCCCCGTGATGGCGCTCTTCTACTACGTGCAGCGACACCTGGTCGCCGGCCTCGCCTCCGGCGGCGTCAAGGGCTGAGCGCGGCCGCAGGGTGAGGGCCTCGTCGACGGTGATGGGGTGGCACGCGCATCCACTCGATCGGCAAGCTCGCTGGACCGCTCTTCGGCCGCATTTGTTGATAGCCTCCGCCGCGATGATGAAGCGTTCGCTCAGGATGAGCGTGCTGGGACTCGTGTCGGCTTGCACGCCGACCAGCGGGTCCATGGCACCGGGTCCGGACCCTGCAGACATGAGCCTTCGGCGCGACGTAAAGCCCGGAGCTCCGGTGGCCGAGGATGCGGACATCGCCACCAAGCAGGCTGCCTTCCCCACGCGGCTCGTCGGCTTTGGCCCGTCCCCGCAACCTTACGACGAGGAGCCACTGCCTCCGGGCACCCAAGAGGTCACATACGTCTCCGAAGGCCGCAAGCTCCGAGGCTGGCTGCGCCCAGGCACCGAGGGAGGCCCCGCGTTCGTCTGGCTCCACGGCGGTTTTGCGACGGGTGCGGATGCGGTCGAGCGGTGCCCGCAGTTCCCCGCCGCGGGCTACACCGTGTTTGCCCCCGCCTATCGCGGCGAGAACGGAAACCCCGGCGATTTCGAGCTCATGTTCGGAGAGGTGCGCGACGCTGCGGCAGCCGTCCGCTACGTCGCCAGCCTCCCGAACGTGGACCCCGATCGGGTCTACGTGCTCGGGCACTCGATCGGCGGTGGCACCTCGGCCCTGCTCGCCACGCTGCCCGACGTGCCCGCCGCGATGACCGGAAGCATCGGTG
This sequence comes from uncultured Nannocystaceae bacterium, assembly GCA_964432695.1. Taxonomy (GTDB): domain Bacteria; phylum Myxococcota_A; class Polyangia; order Nannocystales; family Nannocystaceae; genus CAJXVA01. The sequence goes on along the minus strand of CAYSPB010000541.1, from coordinate 2,962 downwards.
GCATGTATACGGAGACGAGCGCGCAGGGGTTTGCGTCGGACTTCTGGCCCGATGCCGCCGTCCCCCAGCATGAATGGGCACTCCGCGCTTCGGTCGCGCAGGTCGGTGCGATGCGCCGCCCGCATCACGCGTTCGTCGGCCGTGATGACGAGGCCATCCTCGCGAACTTCCGTGAAGCATGGATCCGCACCCGCGGTGCCGCCGACCATCCCATGAAGACGCACGTCGTCACCGGGGACCATGGCGGCAGCATCGAGCCCGCATGCAAGGCGTTCTTCGACTTCGCCGAAGGCAAGGCCCCCAACAACGTGTCGACGTCCGACCCCGCGTCGCTGCTTCCGGGGATCCGCGATGGGAGTATCCCGCTGTCGATCGACGAGCCAGCGTGGGGCCGACCGCCGCTTGGAGAGCGCGGAGCCGACGTCGACACCGGAGACTGGAAAACGCACACGTTCGCCGGGTTCGAGTTTTCGTATCCGCCGGGCGCGACGCTGAGCACATCGTCGGACGAGAGCGTTTCCACGGTCACGCTGTCGGTGGGCTTGGAGGCCGTGTCGCTGTCGACCTTGGAAGTCCCCTCTGCAGCCGAGGGGTTCTTCATGCGCTACTTCCTCAGCACGCTCCTGACGGCGTCGGATGTCGTGTCCGGGCTTCAGTGGTTTTCGACCGATGCGGGCCCCAAAACCGGCATCCAGGTCCGGGGTCGTAGCCGGCAAGGCGAGGAGTTCATGCGGGCGCAGGTCCGCGGAACGACGCTGGTCATCTTGGAAGCGAACTCGCCCGAACCTCCGGTCATCCAGGCGATCGTCGCCTCGGTGGTGCCCACCAAGTAGCGTCTATTCCTCGAAGACGTCCTCGCCGAGTCGACACGCGGTGGCGTCGCCTTCGTCGTAGCCGTTGAGGCCGGCGTAGGGCTCGTTGGCCCGGGCCCAGGTGAGCTGAAAGCCCGGGTCGAAGCACTCGTGCAGGACGAGGTCTCCGTGCAGCAGGTCGCCTTCGCCGTCGACCTCGAGCACCTGTGCGCGCGCCCGGCCGGCCAGTTCCGCGTCCCACACCATGTCAACGGTCACGCGCTCGCGTTCGGGACCACTCCAGCCCTCGTCGTCGAAGGTGCCCCAGGTGGCGAAGTGGAAGATGCCCGCGCCGTCCTCGGCCCGGTCGTACAGGTACGTCTCGTCCCGGTACTCGAGATCTTCGTCGCGGTCGGCATAGTGGAAGCCGTCGAACTGCAGCTCGACGGACTTCGCCTTCGTGTCGACGTCGCGGTCGAACGACACCGCGATCGACCCCCCGAAGTCGTCGGTCTCCGAGAACTCGCGACGCAGCGGCTCGAGGCTTCGGATGGCGTCGAAGTCGATCGTGATCTTGCCGGCTCGCTGCTCGTCGGCCTCCTCGAGTTCGCCCGCGAACACGGTCAGCATCTCCCTCTCGCGGACGCCCGCGTTGCCCGCGTGTATCTCGAAGGCCGCCCGCGTTTCATCGCCTTCGACCCGAACCATCCAGGAAAGATCCTCGCCGCCCTCGGCGTCGAACGGCCCGTAGACGCGCCACGCTCCGTCTTCGCGCGTGGGCTCATACTGCGACAGCTCGTTGAGCACCCTGCCGAAGTCGACCGCCATGTCGACGACCCAGCCGTTGACGTCGCTCGCGACCTCGTCGGCCAGGCCCATCACTTCACCTTCGCCGCCGAGGGACCGCAGTCCGTTGTCGGGCATCTCGAGCCGCACGTCGTCGGCTTCGAAGGTGGGCGTGGGGTACACCTGAGTCTCGAAGCAGCCGGGGGCGGCAGCAAGCAGGACGACAGCGGAGGCAGTCAGCGAGCGGTTCGGCATGGCGGTCCGTGCTGCCAAAGGTGCGCCGGAGCATGCTCCAGTCCCGGCGCAAACGATCTCGGGCACTTACACGGACCCAGGGTCCGTTCACGTTGCAGGTCGCAACGCCGAACCCTGCAACGCGCGGGCGGTCTGCGGCTCAGAACCAGACCGAAGCGCCTACGTTGAGCGCTCCAGAGAAGCTTCGAAGCGCCCTGGACTGGGCAACCCAGGAAGAGCCGAGATCAACGTCATACGGTGGAGGTCGGCGCGTCGAGGTGTGCAAGACCGCGAGATCCGCCTCCAAAGATACGCGAGGATGCACGAAGGCTCGCACGCCAACCCGTCCAGAAACCCGGGGTCGGTAGGTCACGCGGCGAAACTCGATTGGTGTCACCGAGCCACGCAACCACTCGAACTCCGCACCGATCCCCACGGCGGCGAACGGTTGAACCCGAGCCTTCGGGAGCGAGCGCAGCTCGACGTATGGTTCGACGACGAGACTGGTGCGGCGTAGCTGATGGCTCAGCGTCATCGTCGGGGACAGCTTGGAGAACCACGGCGAGACGCGTGCCCCGATCGCCACGACCGGGTGCACCTGATAGCCGAAACCCAGACTCGGTGGGCCTGCATCGAACGCGCGAAACTCCGAGACGCGTGGGCCCGAAGACCCGGTCCCGACGACGCGTACGATCGGCGCGTCCACGTGAAGGCGAAGCGCCCGATCCGGATCGGGTGTGACCGGGTCGGGCGAGAGGAGAAGAAGCGAAAGGGACACAGCGGTGGACAACACGGCGCCCTGCACTGCAACGCGCGTTCCCGGCCGGATTCCGCCGAGTTACGTCGAATCGGCTGCCCAGCCCTGACGGGCGGGCACATCGCCGCGATTCCAGTCGACAAACGGACGGCCCCCCGTCGAGCGCAGCGGACATCCCTGCAAGGACCGAGGGGAACTACGGCGCGTTGGCACGGGGAAAGCTCCGCTCGACCCACGCACCGGCCACAGCCTTGGCCAACGCAGCGGCCGACGGTGCCCGAACCTCGGGTGCTTGCACGGTGCCGACGACACGAACCGGTATCGCATCGGCGTATCGCCGCCCGCTCGCCTGCGTGTGCGGCATGACGCCGAGGAGCGGCCGTACACCGACCCG
>CAYSPB010000540.1:0-4959 GCA_964432695.1 uncultured Nannocystaceae bacterium | reverse complement strand
GGGGGCTGCAGCCGGAGCTGCAGCAGCGGGCTGAGCGGCGGGCGCGGCGGCAGCGACAGGCACGGCAGCAGCAAACGCGACTTCAACCTTGTAAGGACCGAACTCCAGCGAGTCACCGTCCTTGAGGACGGCGTTCTTCTCGACACGCTGTGCGTTGAGGAGCGTGCCGGTGGAGCTTCCCAGGTCGATGACCCGAACATCGGAGCCCGAGACCTCGATGACGGCGTGCATGCGCGCGACGGTGTCGTCTTCGAGGCAAAGGTGCGAGCTCTTCAGCTTGCCGATTTTGATGACGTCTTGAGAGAGCGTCTTCTCTTCGACGAGCTGGTCGTTGTGGAAGATTTTCAGGGTCAGGGTCTGGGACATGGGGTCCTCGAGGGGTACGGGCGCCAAGACAGCGGGCGGGACGAAAGGTTCCGAAGTTTTTTGGCGCCCCGCGTTTTTTCTGAGGCGACGAGCGCGCGCGGCACGCGCTGCGCTCTCCGGAAGCAGCGAACGGCGCTACGGCCCTAGATGTCGAACGACAGGGAGATCAGCTCGACAAGGAAGTGCGGGCGAATCGTGATGAGGCTGGCGTGCTTCACGCGGGCGCGCGAGTTCACGTTTGCGCCATCGGGGCTGAGGATCTCACCGTCGACGTTGTCGTCGTCGAAGTCGTAGACCGTCGTGCCACCGTCTCCACCGCTGACGCGTGCAGCGTCATCGGCATCACCGTCATTGGCAGGCGCGGCCATGGCCGGAGCCGCGAGGGCGGTGGAAAGGGCCAGAGTCGCGGTGAGCGTCAGGAACTTTGCGCGCATGGGTCTCTTCTTTCGAACGGACCGCTGCGCGCCGCGAGCCGCCTGGGGGAGGCAGTCGGCGGACGCACCCGTGGCGGGTCACCCGTTCGCGCGCATCGTATCCATGGCCGAACCCTCTTGTCCACCGATCCCAGCCTCCGAAACAGCCACGAATTCGCGTGAATTCGGAGTTGGGCGGCAGCAAGCGATCCCCGCGGTGTGCGCGAATGCGATCACGCCCACGTTCGTTTCAGGGAGTTTGGGGTTCGCCGCCGCCTCGCTGGGCGTCGTAGGCCTCCTGCGCCTTGCGTTCGAGCTCCAGCAGCTCGATGCGCCGAGCTTCACGGGCCTGACGGTCCAGAATCTCGAGACGGCGTACCTCTGCCTCGAGCTCTCTTCCGACGTGCACCACGTTCACGTACTCGTCGATGTTGGCGACCCGTGCCCTCGCATCCGCGACGATCTCCGCATGTCGAGCCTTCGTGGACGCAACCTCGATGAAGCGCTCGAAATGCCGCTTGGCGGTGTCGACCTCGCGCAGACCGGCCGTGTCGACGTTCGGTGCGATGTGCTCCTGATAGAGGATGCCAAGGTTGTAGTGGGCGCGTGGGTCGTCGGGTGCGAACTGGTGCGCTCTGGCGTACGCGGTCTCGGCGGCGCTGTAGTCCCGCTGACCTCGCTTGGCCACGCCCCGGGCGAGTGCAACCTCCAGAGCCCGGTCACCGTGGGCGAGCTTCGATGCGACGGTGAGGTTTTGGTCCGCCGCAGCGAAGTTTCGTAGCCGCAGATCGATGAGCGCAGCGTTGAGCCGCGCGTCGAGATGCTCGGGGTCGACTTCGATCGCCCGCTCAAAGGAACGTCGGGCTCGACTCGGATCCTCCTGCAAGACGGCAAGCAAGCCACGAAGGTTCCACAGCTCGGCCGACGCTCTCCCCTGGTCCTCGAGCAAGCGCTGCCCCTGCGTGAGAACGACCCGCGCAAGCAGTGCGTAGGAGAGTTCACCGGCCTGTGCCCGGTGGTAGTAGAGGCGCGCGAGTCCTTCATGAGCTCGGACGTTGTCGGAGTCGATCGCCAGCACTGCCTGAAGTTGGCGCTCGGCCTTGGCGAAGGCGCTGAGGTCATCGAGGTTCAGGTACCGCTCGCGGTAGGCGTGCGCGAGGTTGTGACGAGGAGACAGCGCGTACGGCTCGGCCCGCAGGGCATCCTGATAGTGCCTGATCGCGGCATCGATCCGGCCCTGCCGATACGCGAGCGTGCCCAGGTTGTTGTGGGCCGGTGCGAAGCTCCGACGCGTGGAGACTGCTTGACGATACGAACGCGCGGCGGCGTCGTCTTCACCACACGCTTCGCGGACGACACCCGCATCGAATGCCATTCGCGGATCGCCCGTCCGAGCAAACCACCGGTCGAAGCCCCCGGCGAGGGCCTCACACTGGGCACCGTCGAGGACATTGGAGGCCCTCGCATCCTCGAACGTCGAAGCGAGCACGTCCGGTCGCGCGAGGGGTCGCTCCGACGTCTCCGGCGGCCTGGGTTCGCTCCGCCGACCGGCGGTACTGCATCCGCTCGAAACCGCCATCGCCAACAACAAGCCCGCTGCGCCGCGCATGCCTCCTTGCACGCAGCGAGCGGGCCACAGTTCCCGCGAAAGCGACGCGGAATACCGTTGTTACTCGGACAGGAACTCGACCACGTCCGGATGCACCATCTGAATCGCGTCGAGAGCCGCCGTCGCAGCGGGAGAGCAGTGCAGCGTCTCCTCGAACACGGCCGAGGTCGCGTACTCCGTGATCACCCAGCCGGTCTCATCGTCGAGCAGCCGGTCTCCACACTGGAAGAGAAAGCCCGCCGCACCTGCCCCGCACACCTCGGCCTCCGCCGCGACCTCGAGCAGGTTTTGCCCCGCGGCATTCTCTAGGCCGCAGATTTCCGAGGGCACGAGGTGTCCGGCATTTGCGACTCCGAGCAGGCGCTTGGGCGAGGCCGAGCTCTCGTAGCCTTGCTGCATCGTTGCGTATGGGACGACCGAGTCGGCGGTGCCGCCGAGAATCAACGACGACTGCAGCGCCGCGCCGGAGGCGACGACCGGACCCGCCGCAAGCGGCACGATGACTTGTGCATCGTCAGAGAACGGGCCGACCGCGCCACCTCCCGCCGAGTGACCGGCCATACCGATGCGTCCCACGTCCATCACGTCGGCGAAGTCGGCGAGTTCGGGGGTCTCCCCGCGGACTGCCGCCAGCATCGCGTTCAGGTCACCGGCTAGGTCGCGGGTGGGCGCATCGCCTCCGCATAGGGGTGCGAGGATGTCTCGGAGCATCAAACCGGGGTGGTCGGCGCTGAGGACTACGAAGCCGCGACTCGCCCAGTGCGTCAGGTGCCGCAAGGACTGTGTGCGCCACCCTGCCGTACCGTGGACGAAGAGGATCACCGGGTATGGGCCGAACGTGTCATCGAACGCGAGGTCGCGTCCGCAGTTGCACGGCTGCCACGGGTTGGCTTCGTCGGTGATCTTCGCGGCTTCGTCGGGCGGCAGCGCCTCGCGGACGTCATAGCGCGGAGGATCTCCGCTGGGCTCCTCGGACGCCGGGTAGAACACCTCCACGGTGAGATCATCGATCGTCACCGTCCGGGCGCCGACCGGCCATGGTCCGGGCGCGCCCGTATCGTTGGGCTTCGGGCGAAGCGTAGTGCCTTCACACGCGTCGGTGTTTTCGTCCCCGGAGGCTCCGGTGGTCTCGTCCGCATCTCCCGAGCTGGTGCTGCTGCCGCCGGCCGACGACGCACCGGTCGTCGCACTCGTCGAAGTCTCGTCGGCACCGGCCGACGTTTCCCCCGATGCCGCCGATGTCGGCGCCATGCCCGAAGACGATCCATCGCTCATCGCCGAACTGCCGTCATCACCACAGGCGAGCAACGCGGACGCGCCCACCAAACCCAACCAACCTCGCCACCACATGCTGCATGGGTACCAAAGCCGATCCTCCGGGCGCCGCCGAAAGCTCACGCGATGAAATGAGGACCAGCCGGCCTACAACGCACAATGAAAAACGGCGAACACCCGGAGGTGTCCGCCGCTCGTCGGCTCGAAGCGCAGGCCCGAAGGGCTATTCCTTCTTCGCTTCCGCCGGGGGCGCGGCCGCAGCCGCAGCCGCGTCGCGAGCTTTCTTCTCGAGGTCGAGAAGGCGCTGTCGCTCTTCGGCTTCCTGCTTCTTCTGCAGTTCCTCGAGCTTCTTTGCCTCAGCCTCGAGCTTCTTCATCTCCTCGAGGTCCTTTTTGTACTGCTCGATGTTCTCGATGCGCTGTTTCGCATCGGCGACGAAATCGGTGAGCCCTTTGTCACCACCCGCCTTCGAGACGAACTTGTTGAAGAAGCCCTTGGCGGTTTCGTTCTCCTTGAGACCGTCGCCGTCGCTCGCGGGACCGATGTGTCCCTGGTACAGCACACCGAGGTTGTAGAGGGCGCGCGGATCCTTGCCGTCCACGTCCATTGCCTTCTTGAAGGACTTCTCGGCGTCCTTGTACTTGCGGAGGCCACGCTGCGCGACACCGAGACCCAGGTAGGTCTCGACGTTCTTCTTCTGGCGACCGTCCTTGAGCGCGATGTTGATGCTCTTTTCCGCTTGCGCATAGTCGCGGAAGCGAATCGAGATCATCGCGATGTTCATGTGGGCGTCCGCGTGGTCCGGCTTGAGCTCGGCCGCCTTGGTGAACGCCTTGAGCGCGTCGACCTGGTTGTCGCGCTCCATGTAGATGAGGCCCTTGATGTTGTAGATGTCGGGGCTCTCGGCGCCCGAGTCTTTGAAGACTCGAAGCGACTGCGTGACCACCAGGTCCGCGAGGAGCATGTAGGACTTGTCCTTTAGGCGACCGCGGTCGTAGTAGAGGCGCGCGAGGTTCTCGTAGGCGAGCTGGTTCGACGAATCGACCGCGAGGACCGTCTGCAGGTTGCGCTCCGCCTTGGCGAAATCGTCCTGCTTGGGGTCGTTCGAGTACTTGTCGCGAAGCGCCGCCGCGAGGTTGTTGCGCGGAGCCTTGGTCTTGGGGTTGGCTTCCACGGCCCGCTTGAAGTAGTCGAGCGCTTTGCTCTCCTTCTTGCGGTTCCAGTAGATGACGCCCAGGTTGTTGTACGCGAGGTCGAACTTGGGCTCTTTCTTGATGATGGCCTCGTAGATCTTCT
>CAYSPB010000539.1:2428-4969 GCA_964432695.1 uncultured Nannocystaceae bacterium | reverse complement strand
CGGGCATTGACGCCTCCGTCGGCACGACGGGTGACTCGTACGACAACGCCCTCGCAGAGAGCGTGATCGGGCTGTTCAAGACGGAAGTGATTCGGCGCTGTGGCCCGTGGCGCAACGTCGACGAGGTCGAGTTTGCCGTCTTGGAATGGGTCGACTGGTGGAACAACAAGCGGTTGCTCGAACGGCTGGACTACGTCCCGCACTGTCGAGTGCGAAAGCCGCGTACTCGATGATTTGGCTCGCACCGAAATGAGGACAGACCCTACGGGCCCGAAACGCGAACGGGGCAGAAGCCCCGCCGCGTGCTGTTTCACGAGACAGCCGGGGAAAGCAGCCGGTGGTTCTGGGCGGTAGGGAGAGGTTCCCGCGCTTCAGTGAGCACGTGGCGTGAAGAAGCTGGCACTACCGAGGACCTGCACACTCGGTAAACCCGTTGCTGAAGTTAGGATTTGCTAGGTTGAGCGGATCCACGGCTTCACAGAACTCGTCCGGAAAGTCGATTGCACATTGCGCAGAACTTTCGTCGCAGTCGTCGATGACTTCAACTTCAGTGGAGCATTCTGCGGCGACATCCGCGGCTTGGTCGCAGATGGACTCGGAACTCTCATCGTTGCCGCAACCGACTCCCAAGGAAAAACCAACCGCCGTGCAACAGCAGAAATGAAGAAAAAATCGATGACTTCTTAGCACGCGATGTCCCTACCGCAGGATCCAGAGCCTTGGAAGAAAAAAGTTGCGAGCGTCACCGGCGTGGCGCCGCGCCAGTCCCACTGTCCTGATGGACCAAGCCGGCGGAAACGATCGAGCCGCTGTGCGCCGCCGAAACAAGGACGCCTCGTCGGTTAAGGTTCAGTGTGTTGCCGGTTAGCACGAGTAGTTGTCTTCGTGGAGGTGACGGATCTGGTGTCCGCCGGGAAATACTCGGCATGAACAGTAGACTGCACGTGTTCGCCGTCGTCGGCTCGCTCGCTGTGACAACGATGGCCTGTGACTATGCATCGGTTGGTCAGTACGACGACTCCGACTCCGACTCCGACTCCGACTCCGACTCCGACTCCGACAGTGGGACCACGGCCGCTGGGTCGGGCAGCAGCACGACCACTGACGAACCCAAGGGCACGGCCGACACCGACACCGACACCGCTGGCGAGAGCACCTCGGCTGGGAGCGGCTTAGAGGTTTGTGGCTGCCTGTACGGACAGGAGCTGAGCTATCCCGATCTGTCCGACTTGGAGGCGTCGTGCGAAAGCGTCGAGCAGGTGTGCGCGGAAGTCTACGTCCCGTGCAGCGAGGTCGAGTGGTGGTTGGGCTTCACCTCGGAACTCTGCATCGAGACCGAACCGCTGGATGTCGAGGACCTCGAGGCCGTCGATTGCCAGCTCGAGTTTCTTCAGAGCGGGGAGGCGGGATCGGTTTCGGTCCGGGTGCTGAATGAACTAGGAAGCGACACGGGGAAGGTGCATGTCGATACAGCGGGGCACGTCACCGGCTTTCACGCACACGTGTTCGACCACGGCGTTCAGACCGATGCCACCGTGGGAGGGGACATCGCCGCGGCGGCCGCTCAGTGTCAGAGCCTCGAGGATGGCAACGAACGGCTCGCGTGCCTATGGGGACTGCACGAGCGCGAGGCCGTGCTCGCCTGCGAGTAAAGGGGCGGCCGAGGCCAACCAATGAGAACGGGGAGCCCGGAAGGCTCCCCGTTCTTCACATCCGAAAGCTCGGACCTACTTCTTGCTGATGCGGCTGGCGAGCCACAGGGCGAGGCCGGCGTTGGCGGCGAGCCAGAGGCGGTCGATCCAGGGGCCACCGGGGACGCCGCTGAGCAGCGTGGGCAGCACGAGTGCGCCGTGGGCCAGCATGGCGGCGTAGCCGAGGGCGAGGCCGGCGAGGACCGGGCGGGCGGGCTTGTAGCCGAGGCCGATCAGCGCGAGGCCGAAGGGCAGGGCGGCGCTCATCCACAGGGCGGAACCGAAGGCACCGGTGACCGAGGCGAGTCCGTAGGCCAGCGGCATGGTGCCGAAGGCGCCCGAGGCAACGGCTGCAGCAGCACCGAGGCCGAACAGCGCGAACGCCTTGCTGCGCGCACGACCGCCGGCGAGGCCGAGGCCGCCGAGGGCGAGCAGACCGAACAAGAAGGCCAGGCCGCCGCGCTCGGGGGCGTAGTCGGTGTGGGCTTTGGCGACGGCCGCTTGAGCATCGATGATGCCGGCGCCGAACTTCTTGTCCCACTTCTTGCCGTTGGGGTGAACGGCGGTGTCCTTCAGGATTCGCTCGACCTCATCGGGGTTGGTGACGCCTTCGCCCACGATGAGGGCCGCAACGCCAGCGGCGTGCGGGGAGGCCATCGAGGTGCCCTGGAACCAGAGGTAGTCGTTGGCCAGCGGCTGCTGAATCTTGATGGTGTTCTGCAGAACGCCGTCGGGGTGGCCGTCGCCGTTGCGGTCGTTGCGGGTGTCGCCACCGGGCGCGGCGATGTCGATGTCCTTGCCCCAGTTGGAGTAGAACGTGAGGCCGCCGTCGTAGTTGGTGGCCGAGACG
>CAYSPB010000539.1:0-2418 GCA_964432695.1 uncultured Nannocystaceae bacterium | reverse complement strand
CTGGATCCGGAACAGGATCGCCGCGCTGATGGCGGCCGACACCGCGACCGCGTGCTTGTTGGCCGCGGGATAGCCCACTCGGCTGCGCTTTTCGTTGCCCGCCGCGCACACGGTGGTGACGCCCTTGTCGTGCGCGTACTCGATGGCCTTGGCCAATACGCGCGAGGGCAGCGGACCGCCGAGGCTCATGTTGATGACGTGCGCGCCGTTGTCGGCGGCGTAGCGGATCGCGTTGGCGATGCCGGGGACGCTGCCGCGACCGTCACCGGAGAGGACCTTCAGCGGCATGATGGTGGACTCGTAGGCGACGCCCGTGACTCCGATGCCGTTGTTGGTGCTCTGCGCGATGGTGCCGGCGACGTGGCTGCCGTGCGCGTGGTCGTCGAGACCGTCGGGCAGGCCGTTGATGAAGCTCTCGCCCTTGGTGAACTTGGTCTCGGCCAGGTCGGGCAGCATCTTCACGCCGGTGGCGTCTTTCCACGCCACGCCGGTGTCGATGACCGCCACGACGACGCCGTCGCCACGCTGACTGGTCCAGGCCTCGGGCGCATGGATCTGCTCCATGTGCCACTGCAGCTTGAACATCGGATCGTTGACCTCGACGCGCTCCCCTGAACCCTTCTTTCCTTCCCAGGAGGGGGGTTCGTAGTCGATGACGGCGGCGGCCGTCTTGGGAAGCGCGTACAGAACTTCGGGCTCGGCGAGCTCGAGCAGGTCGTTGTCGAGCAGGTCGTCGTCGATGCGGTCCCAGGTCGCCTCGGAGGCGCTGAGCCGGTACAGGTGCTCGCTCTCGCTGTAGAAGCCGGCGGGCTCCACGTTCACGCCGGGCATGGCGTCCAGCTGAGCCACGAGCGCGGCGATCTCTTCTTCGCTGCCGCCTTCGCCATCCTCGGGCTCGACGAAGTCGAGCAGGACCTTGCCGGTGGTCCATGCGGTGGGCGAAACGCCCAGCTCTGCGGCCGTGTCGGCGACGAGTTCGGGGGTGATGTCTGCGGCTGCCAGGCCCTCATCAGAGGGTGCGTGCGCGGCGGCGACGACGCCGGCGGTGAGCACCGCGGCCGCGGCAGCAAGGGCTTGGCGCCGCTGTGCCAGCGACTTGAGCTTCTCGAGCATAGGCTTCTCGTTCCTCGATCCGGGACAACGTCCCTGGGAGGAAATCATAGCGGGTCGATGCCGACCCGCACACTGAACGCCGGGCGCCTAGCAGCCTGGAAGCCTGGTGCACCGCATCCCGGTGAGAAATTGGAACGCCTGGGTCAACGCTCGAAGCACATCAACCGCTGCGGCTCGTCGCAGTTCGCCGGGCCCCCGGTCGCGACCCACCGGTCGGACTGGTTGACGATGCCGCGTCGGCCAGTCGTGGATGTGCTCCAGTCTCCGCAATTGTCGTCGGGGTCTGCGCCGGCTCCCAGCGCGCCGATCCACGAACGTCCAGTGATCGGCGTGCCGCTGGCCGTCGCGCCAGGCGGCGCCAGGATGTGCTCGTTCGCGATGTCGGCCGCATCCTCCACCAAGAGCACCCCAAGCGTGTTCTTCCACGGAGGTCCCGCGAGGTCGAGGCGGGCGGCCGCGGGATTGCCGTCTGCCGCCACGAACGCGATGAACTCCCCCGGCAGTCCGGCAACCTTGGCCTCGGCCTGACACTCGCATCGAAGGCCGCGAGCCCGGCCGTTCCGGGGAGTTCGGTTTGTGTGGAGAAGGCGATGCGCGCGTCGGGGTCGGGAAAGGAGACCACCTGCTCGAGGTCGACGCCAAAGCAGTACAGGTGCCCCAGCGTATCGCACACGCGCGTGAACCCTGCGGTCCACCCGACGTACGTTTGTCCCGAGTCGCCAGCGCGGAAGTTGTTCTCGTTGGTGGTGTCTGTCCAGTTCTCGCAGTTGAACGGCGAGTTCTGTCCTTCGTCGTTGGTGCCCGTCACCACGGTGACGTTGAGCTGCGGCATGCCGAACTCGTCGCGGTTGCTCGGGTAGCCCACGCGGCCCCGTCCGATGTCGATGGGTCGATCGCCGAAGGTACGGCCGTCGGTGCGTCTCCATCCGCGTGCGTCGGCGATACGAGCGATCGCATCGGTTTCGTCGCTCGACAGCCATGCCACGAAAGTGCCTTCGAGCCCGGCCGCCTCGGCTCGTTCGACACACGCCGCATCACCGACCGCTTGGGAGAGCGTGCCGCCCACGTAGGTGGTCGACGTGACGAACGCGACGTTGGCGGGTGGGGAAGGAGTCGGCGCTCCGGTCGATTCATCGCCCGGGCCACTGCCGCTCGTCTCGTCCGCCGCGGTGGTGCTCGACGATGCGTCCACCGTCGTCAACGAGGTCGTGGTGGGCGGTGGCGAGGTTTCGGATGAAGTTGGCTGCGGCAGTCCAGTCGTCGACGTGGCGACGGCGGGCGCGACACATTGACCGTCGATCCAAC
>CAYSPB010000538.1:4303-5014 GCA_964432695.1 uncultured Nannocystaceae bacterium | reverse complement strand
CTTTCGTCTGTAGTCTTGAAGCTCGACGATGACGACAGACGCGGAGCGGAGTCGCTCGACCTTGATCTGATCGCCGTACCTATCCGCGAACTCCCACTCGTACACTCCTGAGTTCGCAGCGGGCTCCTCCGTCGGACCCTCGTCCCCGACAACGACAGTCGCGTCGACTTCGACCACGCCGCTGGGGAACACGCGGGTCTTGTTGCCGGGTGCAAGGCCGTGACAGCCCGTACTCAGGTTCGTGTACCCGCCGTCGCTGGTGCGCAGGAAGAGGCAGCTTGTTCCCGCCATCGCTCGTGCGCTCCGAAAGACGCAACCTGCTGGAATGTCGCGCCACGACTTGCCCGTGGGTACCTTTGAGACGTTCTTGATCTTCATCGTTGTCTTCTCCACAGCGCGCGTTCTCTCCACCGCGAGCGGGCACCCGCTCACGTCCCCTCCCCCACACGCGCGACGGGGAGGCGCTACAACTGTTCGAACTACTCAGACTCGCGAGGGACGAACGTCAGCTCGAGTCCGTCGACCTCGTCGGTTACGGGGAGGATGGAGACCATCCAACCCATTCCGCGGAAGCGCTCCGCGGCTGCCATCACGTCGGCGAGGTCCTCGTATCGGACCCGGACAACCGACTGTGCGCGATGCAGGGCCTCGCACCATGTCTCGACCAAGCGGTCGACCTCTCGTCGGTCGGCGCATAGCCAGACCCGGGTC
>CAYSPB010000538.1:0-4271 GCA_964432695.1 uncultured Nannocystaceae bacterium | reverse complement strand
CACGCGACGGCCTCAGTCGCTTTGCCGGCGTCGTTGGCTGCGGCTTGCACCGCAACACGCCAGGCCTTCTCGACCACGTGACCGAAGGCGCTGAGCTTGCCGTCCTCGACGATGCCGCGACCTCGCAGCCAGCTCTTCCGCTTCTTGGTCGTGATGTCCGTGAGGTTGGCGAAGGAGTACTGCGTGCGCAGGAGGCTGGTAACGCAGCACTCCACGTAGTCGCGCAGGCCCTGGCACGCGCCCGCGGGCCACACGGCGTCGTGCTCGATCTCGAGGTCGTCGCCATGGGTGTCGCGCATGACGATCTGCCACTGCCCGGCGGTGATCGTGGCGGCAACGTGCGCCGCCCACTCGAGCGGGGTCTCTTCGACGGCGATGCGGCCGGCGGGGCTGGAGTAGTGGGAGAACGCGAAGCCAAGCTCGCGCTCGAAGTCGGTCGGCAGTCGCCAGGGCGGCGCGGCGAAGGGGTCGCGCGTCTTGTCGGCGGGGTGCTCCGGCTCTTTCCCGCGCGAGCGCTCCTCGTCCGCCGCCTTGGCCCCCTTGACCTTGGTCTTGATGGAGGCGACGAGGCGCTTCACTTGGTCTCGGGAGAGTTCGAGTGAAGCGGCAGCCTCTGCCTGCGAACGGCCAGTCAGGAGGGCGGCGAGGACCTGTCCCTCGCGCTCTGTGAGCCCCGCGGAGAGCAAGAGACGCTCGCGGTCCAGCGAAGGCAGCGGGTCGTCTTCGGGGTTCGGCAGCGGCGTCGTGTCGACGATGAATGCACCGCGGGGCGGTTCCTTGCCGTCCTTGTATCCGAAGTACTTCCGGAGCTCGTCGCGGACACAGCAGCTCGCCCAGCCTTTCCAAGCCTTGGGGTCCTTGTACGAACCAAGCGCCACCAAGACGCCCAGCCGGCCTGCCTGCATGAGGTCTTCGTGGTGGGCTTCGAGCTCCCCGCTGTCCTTGAGGGAGAGAAGAACCCTGTCCTCCGGATGGGCGACAATCCGAGCAATCAAGGGCTCACTCATCCGCAACACCTGTGCGCGGGCCTTCTCGGAGGTTTTCGCGCGTTCGAGGAGTTCGGGTGAGGGAGTAACTTGCTTTCGGTCTGCTTTGTCTACATGCTTGCTCGGCATCTTGCTCCGCAGCAGGCTCTTTTCACGTGGCGCCTGCGGTGTCTGATGAAGTCCCCCGGTCCCGCGTCGAGCTGGTGTTGGCGCACCAACCCGAAGAGCGGGTCGAGGGGCGGTCCTATGCGGCCGCTTCGCCACACTAGGTTCGGAGTTTGTGGTATGTCCACCCGAATCTCTTCGGGGGTCACTCTTCAAAGGGGGGAAAAATGAGGTCCGTGGGCGGCGGGCTCTCGAAAAAACTTCGTCGGGTTGGATTCCGGCGGGCATGTCCTGCGAGGACAGGCCGCGTTCGCGGCGGCCTGCGACGACGTCAGCAGTCGTATCGGTGACCGGCGCGGCGGTCTCGTGCTTGTACGTGGTCGGCATCAGGGCGTAGCTCTCCTGTCGGCCCTCCGACGCCGACGTGGATCTGTCGGACGTGGTTGGGGCTTCCGCTTCCGCGGGGGCCGTGGCTGGGTGCGAACGGCCTTGGTCTAAGAGCGCGCCTAGAGTTCGCAACCGAGCGAACTGCGAACTTGGCGCCGCTTTCGAGCGTTTCTGGCGGACCTTCGACCGCTTTGGACCCCATTGGACGAACTTGAACTTTGCCGAACGAAGGTTTTGAGCACCTTCGCGTGACCCCGCGCATGCATTTCCTCGAACTTCGGCGCTGGACACTCGACCCGAGGCGCTCAGAGCATGACAATGCGCCCTACGCGCCTCTTTTCGAGGCTCGTGGGGTGTTGTTCTCGGACTCGACGAGCCGTCGTGCGGAGGGCGTGAGGAGTGCACGCAGCGTCCGCTCGGCGGGGAGGTCGGCTTCGGCGACTTCATGCCCGACCAGAGAGCGAAGGGCGTGCCGGGATCCAGATCACCCGATTCCGAGCACTTGCGCCCCGGCCTCCGGGCCAGTGTAACCTCCTGGTTTACACCATAGGTTACACTCCTGCGCGAAAACGCTCAAATGCGCCCACTCAGAGCCGAGGAATAAATGCGGCCATCCCGCAAAGTTCTGATTTCGGGCAGTTACAGCGATCCCAAGAACGGCCCAGCGGGCGAAACCGGTCGACCCCCGAGGCTTCCGTCCAGGCTGACGATCGAGCTATGGCGGCCTGCGCGGCCGTATTCGACAAAAGGTTACACTGGCCCGAGGGCCGGACCGAGTTTCGAGGCCCCGGTCGAGAGGGGGTCACGATTCCCGGGTAGGCCTACGTGCAGTGGGGTACGACATACGGATGAGCGCCGGATGTCAGGTTGTGTCTGACATCGCAAGGGCCGTACTAGGCACGTCTGCGTGTAGGCGTCCACCCACCCCGTTGTCGTTAATAGCTCCGATCGACGCTCGCGGACGCGACGAGTAGCGATCCGGTTCGCGTTATTAGCGATCCGGTCGGCGGAGGTGCGCTGGCGCGCTCGTGGGGTTTATCGGGCCGGTATCCGCGAACGCAGCAGTGCGAAGTGCGCGTTTCGGGCAGATGGCAGCCCCGGCGGGAGGTGTCTGGCAGTTTGATTTCGTGCCCGCAGAGGGGTGTACGTGACTGCCGGCGAACGTCCTGGGCAATGGGTAGTTTGTATTTTTTACATACAATACAAAAATCTTAGAAAAGACACGCGGGCGTCGCGTAAAGAGGCGTGCGCGCGGAGGAGCCGACCTGCTACCGACGGGGGGTCGGAAATCTCCAAATGGCCCAAACGGGCGTAGGTCGCCGGAACTGTTCGCGAATCCGCGACCGGCACGGAGTGCATGCTGGGCTTTTTGGTGTAAACGCCTGAGATCGTTGGGGTCCTGGAGAATCTCGATTTTTCTTCCGTCGGGACCGCCCACGGACCCCATTTTTCCCCCCTTTGAGTAGTGTGGAGCCGCTCGCACGCCGCATCGCCCCTCGCCTCGTCCAACACCTCGCCCGCCTCCAGACCCCGGCCACGCTCCTGATCGTCGCCGCACTGGTCGCTACCAGCGCCTATGGGCACGAACTCCCCGTGTGGGCCCTGGAAGCCCTCGTGTTCGCCTTGGGTGTACTCGGCGTACCCAGACCCTCGGACGTCGCTGCGGCCGCTCACGATGGCCATGTGGCCGCCTCAGGCACACGCCTCGTCCTGATTCGTGGCGACGGGACGCAACTCCCGGTGATCGGGGGGCTCGACGAGGTCGAGCCGACGACCGTCGACGACGGGCCCGAAGATTTCGACGACGACTTGCCGGGTATTCCGGCTGCTGGGTGAGCATGAGCCTGTTCGAGTGGTGCCTAGTCGCACTCTGTGCGTGCATCGCCCTCGGCATGGTGCTTCGGCGCTCGGATCTCGTCGGCGAGAGCTGGAGCTCGACTCCCCGTCATCGACCGGCCCCCATGCCGCCCGCCCGTTCGCGAGTGCCGTCCGACCGAGAGAACTCCGCGGAGGCGGACCGCCGACCGTTCGACGCCAAGACCTACGAACTCGTGATCGCTCTCGAGAAATCACCTCGTTCGGCAGCGGATCTGTCCTCCCCCTAGAACCCCGCGGACGGGCAGCTATCACCGCATAGGCCCGCGCCCCCCATTCCCGATTCCGAAAAACCGTGGCCAGACGCCAGAACAAGGGCGGACGCCCTCGCACCAAGCTCAGCGAAGAGGCGCTCAGGCGCGCGCTCGAGGGCGGTGCGACTTACGAGACCATCGCCGAGGCGAATGGCTGCTCGAAGCGCACCATCGTGCGTAGGGTCGCCGCTGCGCGCCGAGAACACGGTCAGCTCTGGGGCAAGCCCCTTGAGCCCAAGACCCCGGCCAAGTCGCCCGACCCCGAGCCGCCCAAGCTCCTGGACCTCGACCCCGACGAGGGCGACGGCGACACCGCTGTCGCCGAAGCCATCGCCCTGCTCCGGCAAGCCGTGCGAGGCGTACCGGTCACGCCCATCCAGATCGCTGCCGCCAAGGCCACGGTCGGCGCGGCCGAGCTGATCAAGTCTGAGGGCCAGTCCGACGACGAGGTCGACCACAGCGACCTGCTCGAGCGGATGCAGCAGGCGACCGAATCCGCGGCCGCGAACTAGCCGCGCCACGCGCATCTCCACTCGGTTGTGCACGTTCGGTCGAAATGTGCACACCGCAGGATCCGACCGATTCGCCATGCCCCGCCCGGCCCCCTGATTTGCTGCTTCTCCCGGGCGAACCCACGGTGAGGCCATGCCCCGCGCCGTCGCCT
>CAYSPB010000537.1:3162-5017 GCA_964432695.1 uncultured Nannocystaceae bacterium | reverse complement strand
CCTCCGCTCCCGCCGCGACCGCCTCCCCCCCCGCCGCAGACAGCACCGCCCCCACCGCCGCCACGCCCCGCCTCTGCCCGGCCTCTGCCTGCATCGGCCTCTTCTGCCGAGGGCGTGCCGGAACCGGTGCAGAGCAACACCAGCTCATCGATGCTGGGCCTGTCCCTGGGAAACATCGACGACATCGCCGACCGGCTGGCGACGATCGACGGTGAAGCAATGGACGACGTGGACGCATCGGCCGGCCCGTCGGGCTCGGGCAAGTTTTTCGGGAGCTACGCTCGGACGACGGAGAATGCCGACTCCGGACTCGACACGAGCCAAGACGGCGACGCCTACTTTCTGATGCGGGGAGATGCCATGGAGGGGCCGATGGCCTTCGAGACCATCCTGGCCATGGCCGATCGCGGCGACATCTCGCTGACCGATCAGGTCCAAGACCGGAGCTCCGGCAAGGCACACCGGGTGCGCGAAGTCCCGGCGCTGGCCCGCCTGCTCGAAACGGCAGACGAGCGCGCCGAGCTGCGCAAGTTCGCCCAGGTCCGGGCCGAGGTCCGCGACGGGCCCAAGCCCGCGCCCCTTCCCAAGGTTGCCAAAGAGCGCCGCGGGCTCAAGACCGCAGCCCTCGTACTGCTCACGCTCGCCGCTTTTGCCGGCGCTGCGTGGTATCTGCTGCAGACTCCGTCCGGCTAGCGGCTGCCCTCGCGCCGCGCCTGCGCTGGCAAGGTCTCCCATCGAGCGACCAGGTCAGCGGACACGGGGTCGTGCCCGGCGAGGAAGCGCTCGATGTGCCCGTAGGCGTCTTGGCCCCAAAACAACTCGCCGTCGACCTCGAAGGACGGCACGCCGAACAGGCCCCGTTCGACCGCGTGGTCCGTGGCCGTCCGTAGCCGCTGCTTCGTATCGGACGACCCAGCTGCCGCGACGAGGCCCGCGCCATCGTGACCGGCCCGCGACAAGCCCTCGGCGAGCGCGTCAGGGTCGGTGATGCCCTCCCCGGTGCTCCACACCCGAGCGAACAAGACGTCGATCACGCCGCGACGTTGCTGCACCGGTAGGTCGAGCGACGCCAGGCGCAGACCCAGCAGCGGATTGAACGGGTGGGCCGGTGGTAGCCGAAGCGGCACGCCCTGGTCGGCGGCCAGGCGCAGCACGTGCTTGAAGGTGTACAGACGCTTGGGTGGAATTTCCGCTGGGCCCTTGTTGCCGTACGCATCGAGCATCGCCGCGAACAACACGGGTTCGGTTTGCAGCTCCACCCCGACGCGGGCCGCGAAGTCGTGCACGCGCAGCCACGCCAAATACGCGTAGGGCGAAATGAAGTCGAAGGAGAACCGGAGCGTTCGCGCCATCGCGCGCCGATGGTACCGTCGCCTCGTGCTCCGCGCCTTCGCCTTCGCGCTCGCGCTCGCCCTGCCGTCCGTGGCCTCGGCCGACGAAGGTCGCTGGCCGAGCTGGCCGACTGAGGTGGACCGTGTCGCGGCGCCGCTGGTCGCCGTGCAGCGGCCGGCCCAAGACCGCGAGCGGGCCGCCGCGCTCGTCCGGCTGCAGCGCTTCCCGACGGCACTGATCGAGGACTTGCTGCTGCTCGCTCTCGACGATCCGGCGCTTCAGGTTCGCCGCGAGGCGCTACGCATCTGCTACATGCGCAGAATCGAGTCGTGCCTCGAACCCGCGACGGAGCAGGTGCGCACCGGATCCGCCCCCTCCTTGCGCGCCGCTGCGCTTCGAGTCATCGCGACCGACCCTCGGGATGCGCGGCTCGACCTGCTTCTGGAGGCCATGCTCGACCCCTCGGACGCCCTGCGGGCCGAAGCCGCGCAGCTCGCCGGCTGGTCGGCGGTGACCGGCGACG
>CAYSPB010000537.1:0-3149 GCA_964432695.1 uncultured Nannocystaceae bacterium | reverse complement strand
TGGCAAAGCTCTCGGATACGGCCTCGGTGGTGCGTCAGCGCGCCGTCACGGCGCTGGGACTGCAGGGGCCCGGCGACGGCACGCTGGCGATCGCGAGGCTGCTCGAAGACCCGGAGCCTTCGGTACGCGCCGCCGCGGCCACGGCGTTGGGGCACATGCGAGACCCGCGGGCTTCGGGTGCGCTGCTCCGTGCGATCGACGGACAGAACGAGGGCAACGTCGTTCGCGCAATGATCACCGCCCTCGCCCGGCTGCCCGGGGACGATGTCTCCGAGGCGCTGCTGCGCTACCTCGACGATCCGCCGGTCGGCGTCGGTTCGCTCAGCGTCGCCGAGGCGATCGGCAGTCGACCGACCCCTGAGCCCGCACTGGTCGACGGTCTCGTCGCGCGCCTGCGCGAGCCCGCCTTGCGCGCCGTCGCCCTGCGGGCCCTGATGTGGATTGGCGCGCCTGCAGAAGTGTCGCTGCGAGCGGCACTCGAGCGGGGCGTGGAGCCCGAACTCGAACGGGAGGTCCAGCGGCTGCTCGACGCCTTGACCATGGCGCCTGCGGCTCAGCCGGAAGTTGCGTGGCCCGACGCCGACGACGTAGATGCCTGGACCACGCGCCTGCGGTCAGCCGATGTCGTCACGCAGCTTCGCGCCGCCTCGGCGCTGGCCGCCGACCCTCCGCCGTGGTTGGTGGGACAGGTGCACGCCCGGCTGCAGCGCGCACTGCCAATGGATGGCATGCGGGCGTGGGTGGCCGCCCTGGCCGCCCTGCCCACCGCGGTGTCCTTTCGCGGCGACGCCATCACGCCCTGGGGCCGACTCGCCGCGCTCGCCAGCGACGAGACCCTGTCCGAAGGAGACCGGTGCTTGGCCACGCTCGCCCTGGGGCGCGCACAGGGCCGGCGCGCAGCCGCGCTTTCAACCGCCACGCTGCATGCCTTGGCGGGCGACCGCTCCGCCCGGGTCCGCAGCTGCGTCGCGTTGGCTGCCCGGGACCTCGACCCGGGTCTGACCGGGCTGTTTCTCCTCGACGCGGACCCGCGAGCACGGTCCGCCGCAGCCCGGGCCCTGCCCGGCGCGAAGGCTTCGGCCGCCGTTGTCCGCCATCGAGCGTTGCTCGCGGAGCACGACCCCGACCCTCGCGTGCGTGCGGCCGCCGCGACCACGGTGACCGGCACGGGGCTCGTTCTGATCGCCGAGCCGCTTGCGCGCATCCCTTGGGCAACCCCGCAGCTGTGGATCGAGGACGCCGGCCCCGTATTGGGCACGCAGGGGGCCATGTGGACGGCCACCCCACGCGCCCCGACGTGACGATTACGCGCGATGCGCTCTGCACCACAGGACAACTTGCTACCTTTTGCATCTTTGGATAGCGTTTCGATGTCTTTACGGCGGCCACCACGGAGACCCTAGCGTCAACCTCCCGGGATCGCTGGAGAAAGCCGGGTGGTCGAGGTCTTGCTCTCTAAGCGGGCATGGACGTCGCCACCGCCCAGCAGTTCTCCGACCTTGCCATGCCCCACGTGCCGCGCCTGTACCGGCTCGGCCTGCGCCTCACCCATCAACCCAGCGAGTCGTCCGACCTGGTGCAGGAAGCGCTCACCCGCGCCTGGGCCAATTGGTCGAAGTTCGACCGCGCCGGCAGCTTGGGCGCATACCTCTCTCGCATCCTCTACAATACGTTCGTCTCGCGTCACCGCCACCAGCGCGTCGTGACCACCGTGGCCAGCCGCGCCGACCTGGTCGACCACCTCTTCGACCGCCGTCGCATGGACGAGGCCGACGCCCCCGAAGCGTCCTGGCACCGTGAGGGTCTCTCCGACGAGGTCCTCGGCGCCCTACACGGGCTGCCGAGCCACTACCGAGAGGTCGTCGAGCTGGTCGACCTCGGCGGCCTCGCCTACAAGGACGCCTCGGAGCAGCTCGACATTCCGCTGGGCACGGTCATGTCGCGACTGCACCGCGCCCGCAAGATCATGCGTGCATCCCTGACCGACTATGCGCGTGGCTTCGGCTACGCCGCGGCGGCCTGAGCGTCGAGGCAGCGTCTCGCCGCCCTCCTGGAGAGATCGAACCGCGCGCACAGTTTGCGCCGTGCGTGAGGCTCTTCCCAC
Organism: uncultured Nannocystaceae bacterium; assembly: GCA_964432695.1. Classification (GTDB taxonomy): domain Bacteria; phylum Myxococcota_A; class Polyangia; order Nannocystales; family Nannocystaceae; genus CAJXVA01. The sequence continues at coordinate 1,045 of CAYSPB010000537.1, read as the reverse complement.
GGGGAACCGCCGAGGTGCCGCTCGTCGCCGTGGCACGCCGAGCAGGCGCCCTGGCGCAAAGCCCGCCAAGGCCCCGAAAACGTCCGAATCCGGGGCGTTTTCGGGGCCTTGGTCGTTTCGAGCCTTGCGCCGTTCGCGACCGATCCCCGCGAAGGCCGCGGACGGCCGCCGCGCCGTCGGCCGTAACGCCTGACGGCGAGCCCCTCGCCGGGTTGCGAAGGGTCTTTCCATCCGGCCACAGACCCCCTAGAACGCAGTCTCAGATGGGCGCGCACAAAATCAAGCTCGGCCTCGATCTGCCGATCACTGGCGAGCCGCGACAAGAGATTCACGAGAGTCGCGCGGTGGCTTCCGTCGCCGTCGTCGCTGCCGACTACATCGGCATGCGGCCGGCCATGGCCGTCAAGGTCGGCGACACCGTGAAGCGCGGACAACTCCTGTTTGAGGATCGCAAGACACCCGGCGTACGGTTCACCGCGCCGGGTGCAGGCACCGTCACCGCGGTCAATCGCGGCGACCGGCGGGCCCTGCAGTCGGTCGTCATTCAGCTGTCCGACGCGGAGTTCGCAGGCGAGACCAAGGACGACGAAATGCAGTCGTTCGAGGCGTACACCGGCAAGGACCCCGCAGACCTCTCGCGCGAGCAAGTCCAAGGACTGCTCGCAGAGTCAGGCATGTGGACGGCCATTCGGGCGCGCCCGTTCTCGCGAACGCCGTCGCCCACCGCAGACGCCGCACACTCGATCTTCATCACGGCCAGCGATACGCACCCGCTCTCGCCCGACGTCGACGTCGTCATGGCGGGTCGCGAGGAAGACTTCCGTCGCGGTCTCGATGCGGTCTCCAAACTGACCGAGGGCAAGACGTACCTGTGCAAGATGGCGGGTACGCAGGTCTCCGGCGGCTCCGCCAAGGGCATCACGGTCGAGGAGTTCTCCGGCCCCCACCCCGCCGGCACGGTCGGACTGCACATTCACAAGCTCGACCCCGTGTACCGCGAGAAGACGGTCTGGCACCTCGGGTACCAGGACGTCATCGCCATCGG
>CAYSPB010000536.1:3184-5057 GCA_964432695.1 uncultured Nannocystaceae bacterium | reverse complement strand
CAGGCGCACCGGTCTCGGGCGGATCGTTCGCAGCTGGTGACGCGCTGTCCGGCAGCCCGACGTACCTGCGGATGGCGCTCAGCGACATCGAGCGCACCCGCACCGTCACGCCGTACCCTGGCGCCACGACGTTCAGCGAGACGCGTCCGTTCTCCAAGGCCGCGCGTCCGATTCGGGCACCGCGGATCTACGTGACGGGCGTCGTGGACGACTCAGGGGGCGAGCCCGTGGTCATCGAAGACGTCGAGGTCTTCTACGTGACCTACTTCATCTACGAGCCCGGCTCGGGTCAGTGCGACCCGCGCTTCTATGACGAGGCCAACGACGAGTGGTACGCCGATCGCGGCTCGACGTATCACGTCACCCTGCGCCTCACGGCGGACGCGGGGAGCGGCTTCGAGTTCAACAACGGCTCGGGTGGGGGTGGTGCCCCGGCCGACTTCGGCGGCGGGTTCCAGACGGGCCTCGAGCTGACCTCGGTCGAGCAGCACGGCGGCAACGAGTGTCCTTCGGGCAACTGCGGTTCTGTCGCGGGAACGCCGACGTACGCGCCCTGCGACAACAGCGGCGACGAAGACGTCATCGCGCAGCCCGCTTACGCCATCCCGCTGGCGAGCAAGTCGGTCGACGCCTTCACGCCGACCGAGTAGCGAACGCAGGTTCGCAGTACGACGGGGTCTTTCGCCGCGCGCGAGGGGCCCCGTTTTCGTCGTGGGGGACGGTAGAGGGGTGGGGTGGTACCGTCCCGCGCCGTGAGTGCTTCGAACCCCGACGTTCCCAGCGACGCCGACACCCCGCCGATGAGCCTCGCCACCCGTGGCGCGATGGGGGGCGTGCTGATGGGCCTGGCCAACCTGGTGCCGGGGATTAGCGGTGGCACGATGCTGCTTGCCGCCGGTGTCTACCCGCAGTTCATCCAGGCGATCGCGGACGTCACCACCCTCAAGTTCAAGCGGAACTCGTTGCTCGTGCTGGCTTCGGTCGTGGCAGCGGCGGGTTTGGCGATCGTGTTGCTCGCAGGTCCGGTCAAGAACCTGGTCGTCGACCACCGATGGGTTGCCTACAGCCTCTTCATCGGTCTGACGCTCGGCGGGGTGCCGATCGTCTGGAAGCTCATCCCGGAGAAGAAGGGGTCCGTTTGGGCGGGAGCGGCCGTAGGCTTTGCGGTCATGGTTGCGCTCGCGCTCGTGCAGGGGCAGGGCGCCGGCACCAGCGGTGAGCCGGCGAGCGCGGGCTTCGTCATGATGCTTCTCGCGGGCATCGCTGGCGCGAGCGCGATGATCTTGCCGGGGATCAGCGGCGGCTACCTGCTGCTGGTGCTGGGAGTCTATGTGCCGATTCTCGCGGGCATCGACGGTCTCAAGGAGGGCCTCAAAGCCGGCGACTTCGGCGCGTTGCAGGGCCCGCTCTTCGACGTCGTCATCCCGGTCGGCCTCGGGGTCGTCGTGGGCCTCGTGGTCGTGAGCAACGGGTTGAAGTGGCTTCTCGCCAAGTTCGAACTGCCCACCCTGGGGTCGCTGCTCGGTTTGCTCGTCGGCGCCGTCGCGGGTCTTTGGCCGTTCCAGCACGGTGTCGCCCCTAAGGTCGGCGACACGTTCAAGGGCCAGGTCGTCACCGAAGCGACCCTGCCAACCCTCAAGCCCGAAGACTTCCCCACCGAGTACTTCTCCCCCGAGGTCACCCAAATCGCGGGCGCCCTCGTCGTCGTCGTCGTCGGCTACTTCATCACCGTCGGCGTCGCCCGGCTCGGCGGCACTGCCTCGGTGAAGTAGCCCCCACGTCGACTCCATCGCCCAGCGCCCGTCTTGGAGGGAGACGCGAAGGCAAGCCCCCACCAACAGGGGAGCGGGCGGCAACGCGGCCCGCGAGAAAG
>CAYSPB010000536.1:1563-3084 GCA_964432695.1 uncultured Nannocystaceae bacterium | reverse complement strand
CTTGGAGGGAGACGCGAAGGCAGCTGTGCTGCCGCAGCGTCGGGAACCGAGAGGTGCCGAAGGCAAGCCCCCACCAACAGGGGAGCGGGCGGCAACGCGGCCCGCGAGAAAGGGCGAAAGCCCGTCTTGGAGGGAGACGCGAAGGCAGCTGTGCTGCCGCAGCGTCGGGAACCGAGAGGTTCCCCTAAATCAATTCGGCGCCACCACGGTCAGCTCGACTTCCGTGCCCGGCGGAACCTTGTCGCCTGGGCTCGGCGACTGCCGCAGCACGTAGTTCTCACCCCGTTCGGGATCTTCGACACGACGGATCTTGCCCACCGCCAGCCCGCGCGTTGCGAGTTCTTTCTTGGCCCCCGACAGATACAGCCCGCGCAGCTTGGGTACCTCGATTGCGGCGGCCTCCGCGACGGTCAGCCGGACCACCGAGCCATCCTTGGCGCTCGTACCGGCGCTGGGGACCTGCTTGAGCACGGTTCCCGCGCCCTTCTCGGAGGCCTCCTTGACCGGATCGGGAACCTCGAAACCGGCGTCGGTCAGCGCGGTGCGAGCGTCCTCGAAGGACTTGCCCATCACGTCCGGCACCGCAAGCTCAGCCGAGGCTTTCGCCACGACGACGCGGATCTCCTTGTTGCTCGACAGCTCAGCGCCCGCCGATGGGCGCTGCTGCACGATCGTTCCCGGTTCGGCGTCGCCAACCTTGCGTTCGCCGTCCTCGATGATGACGAGCCCCTTGCTGCGCCACCGCTCGCGGGCGGCGTCGACCGTCATGCCCTCGAGGTTGGGTGCCGCGAGTTTTTCCGCCGCCGATTCGGATGCGGCTGGGGCGGGGCTGGCTGCGGCCGGCGCCGGCTGGGCCGCGGGGGCCGTGTCGAGCCCCTGAAGCTTGATGATGTACGGCGTCAACAGCAGCTGGCTGGCCACCGAGGTGACTAGCGCAATCAGGAACATCTTGAAGTAGTCGTTCATCGACGCGAGCCGGGCGCTGAGTCCCCCCGGCTGCGTCGAGTCTACCCCGAGCGGGCCCAGCGCGGTCTACGACGGCGGGACGATCCGTGCGCGGAGGTTCAGCAGTCCTGGCTCGGTGGGTCCGTTGCCGGCGTCACCCGCCTCGATCCGGACGAGCGTGCCCGGAGGATAGAAGCCCTCGAGGATGCCGCGGGCGAGCGGATCGATGACGTTGCGTGCCAGGATCCGGGCCAGCGGTCGCGCGCCGAAGTCCGGATCGTAGCCCGCGTCGGCCAGTCGGGTGCGAGCTGCCGGACTGAGTTCGAGCTCGATACCCCGGTCGTCGAGCCTGGGCTGCAGGCGTGCGAGCTGAATGTCGAGCACGCGCTCCATTGCGTCTCGGGACAGCGACGCAAACTCGAGGACACCGTCGAGGCGGTTGAGGAACTCTGGGCGGAAATGCTGGCGAAGTGCTTGCCCTCGTGCGTGTCGACGTCCGGCCGCATCGAGGCTCTCGTCCAGCGCCGCTTCGCTGCCGACGTTGCTGGTCATCAGGATGATCGTGTTTCGGAAGTC
>CAYSPB010000536.1:0-1553 GCA_964432695.1 uncultured Nannocystaceae bacterium | reverse complement strand
ACCGTGCGACCTTGGCTGTCGGTCAGTCGCCCGTCGTCGAGCACCTGCAGCAGCACGTTGAACACGTCGGGGTGGGCCTTCTCGATCTCGTCGAGCAACACGACCGAATACGGTTTGCGGCGCACCGCCTCGGTCAGCTGACCCCCTTCGTCGTAGCCGACGTAGCCCGGAGGCGCTCCGAGTAGTCGCGAGACGGAGAACTTCTCCATGTACTCGCTCATGTCGATGCGGATGACCTGACGTTCGTCGTCGAAGAGGAACGCGGCGAGAGCTTTGGCGAGCTCCGTCTTGCCGACCCCGGTTGGACCGGTGAAGAGGAACGACGCGATCGGTTGGTCGGGGTCGGAGAGGCCCGCGCGAGCCTGGCGAACCGCAGCTGCTACGCGAGCCACGGCGGCATCTTGGCCAACGACGCGCTCGGTCAAGGCCGCTTCCATTTGAAGCAGCTTGGCCTGCTCGCTCTGCAGCATCTTGGAGACCGGCACGCCGGTCCACCGTGACACGATGGCGGCGATGTCTTCATCGGTGACCGCCTCACGCAAGAACGAGTCGTCCGCATCCATCGTCCGCGCAAGCGTCTCTCGGGCGGTTTCTCGCGCAGTCTCGAGGTCGCGCAGCGTGCCGTAGGTCAGCTCCGCGGCGCGGCTGAGGTCGCCGCGCTTCTCGGCCATGGCCGCGTCGGCTTTGACCCGTTCGATGCGGGCAGACAGCTCCTTGATCTCGGCGAACTGGTCGCGTTCTGTCTGCCAGCGGCTGCGCATCGCATCGACCTCCTCACGAAGCGTCGCGAGCTCTCGCTGGACGGCGTCGAGACGCTGCGACTGCGCCGGGGCGCGAGCGGTTTCCCGTTCGAGGGCGGCGCGCTCGATCTCCAGCCGGGTCAGCGCCCGCTCCCGCGCGTCGATCGGCGTCGGCACGCTCTCGACCTCCATCTTGAGCTGAGCCGCGGCTTCGTCGACGAGGTCGATCGCTTTGTCGGGCAAGAACCGGTTCTGAATGTAGCGATGGCTCAGCGTGGCCGCGGAGACCAGCGCGATGTCCTGGATGCGGACGCCGTGGTGTGCCTCGAACTTCGCGCTGAGGCCTCGGAGGATCGCGATGGTGTCGTCCACGCTCGGCTCGTCGATCGTGACGGGCTGAAAGCGTCGCTCGAGCGCCTTGTCCTTCTCGACGTACTTTCGATACTCGTCGAGCGTGGTCGCGCCAATGCAGCGGAGTCCGCCACGCGCCAGCGCTGGCTTGAGCATGTTCGCGGCATCTTGGGCTCCCTCACCCGCACCGGCGCCGACGAGCGTGTGGACCGCGTCGATGAACAGGATGATCGCGCCGTCGGCCGCGGCGATCTCCTGCAGCACGGCCTTGAGGCGCTCTTCGAACTCGCCGCGGTACTTCGCGCCGGCGACGAGCGCTGCCAGGTCGAGCTGGAGCAGCTGCTTGTCCGCCAGGCTCTCCGGTACGTCGCCACTGGCGATGCGCTGGGCGATCCCCTCGGCGATCGCGGTCTTGCCGACCCCGGGCTCGCCGATGAGAACCGGGTTGTTCTTGGTGCGGCG
>CAYSPB010000535.1:0-5068 GCA_964432695.1 uncultured Nannocystaceae bacterium | reverse complement strand
CATCTTGTCGATCTCGTCGAGCAGGAACACCGGGTTGGTGCTGCCCGCCCGCCGAAGGCCCTGAATGATCTTGCCCGGCATCGCGCCGATGTAGGTGCGACGGTGACCGCGAATCTCGGCCTCGTCACGCACGCCGCCCAGCGACACGCGCACGAACTTCCGACCGGTAGCCCGCGCAACCGACTTGGCAAGCGAGGTCTTGCCCACGCCAGGAGGACCGACGAGGCACAGGATGGGCCCGCGAATCTTCTTCACGAGCTTCTGCACCGCCAGGTATTCGATGATGCGCTGCTTGGGCTTCTCGAGCCCGTAGTGGTCCTCGTCGAGGATGCCCTCGGCGTCTTCGATCTCGAGCTTGTCGTCGGTGCGGTCCTGCCACGGCAGGGCGAGCACGGTGTCGATGTAGTTCCGAACCACCGTGGCCTCGGCGCTCATCGGGCTCATCATCTTGAGCTTCTTGAGTTCCTTCTTGAGGCGCTCGGTGGCCTCCTTCGTCATCCGCTTGCGACGGATGCGGTCCTCGAGCTCGGACAGCTCGTTCTTGAACTCGTCTTGGCTCCCCAGCTCCTTCTGGATCGCCTGCATCTGCTCGTTGAGGTAGTACTCCTTCTGGTTCTTCTCCATCTGCTTCTTGACCCGCGTACGGATCTTTTTCTCGACCTGGAGAATCTCGATCTCGTTCTGCATCAGCTCGTAGAGCTTCTCCAGGCGAGCACGAACCGATTCGGTCTCGAGCAGCTCTTGCTTGGCCGTCAGCTTGAAGTTGACGTGCGCAGCGATGGTGTCGGCCAGACGGGAGGGGTTGTCGATGCTCTGCACGCTGACCGCGAGTTCTGGCGGCACGCGCTTGTTGAGCTTGACGTAGTTCTCGAACGTGGTTTGCACCGAGCGCATCAGCGCGGCGAGCTCGGGGTCGTCGTCGGGGTCGATCTTCGGCGACTCGATCGGCTCCGCTTCGACGTGAAAGAACTTGGTGCTTTCGATGTACTCCTCGATGCGCGCGCGTGTCTTGCCTTCGACGAGCACCTTCACGGTGCCGTCGGGCAGGCGCAGAAGCTGGATGATCGTGCCGATCGTGCCGAAGGCGTGAATCCCCTCGGGCTTGGGATCGTTGACCTTCGCCTTCTTCTGGGCGCAGAGGAGAATGTGGCGGTCATCGGCCATCGCCTCTTCGAGAGCGTTGATCGACTTCTCGCGGCCCACGAACAGGGGCACGACCTCATGGGGGAAGACGATCAGCTCGCGCAGCGGAAGGAGCGGAATTTTACGGGCCATGGAGCTTCGTTCTTGGGTCTCTGGGGCGGTCGAACAGCGCGTCCGACCCCATCGAGTCCATCGCAGACGGTAGCATCGCGCCCACACCCGGTCAATCTCGCGACGGCGAACGACGCGCCGCATTCCCCAGCGATTTCAGATCGTTGCGAGATGCGCCGTCCGACATCCGCCCGCACCGGTCTGCGGTGGTCCGCATCACGGACGCGCCACCTAGCCCATCGGTGGGGGCCGGATCAAGTCTCGCCTTCGGACACCTCGCCGACGGCCTCCCGCAAGGACATCGGCGGACCGGCATACCATCGCCAAAGCCGGGCCAACGCGCCTGCCGCCAGAACGCTCCAGGGCAGCTCCGGCGTTGCGAACAGCGAGAAGGCAAGGACCAGCAGCTCGAAGAGGGGCGCATGGTCCAGACCTGTCCACCATGGGAAATTCAGCCGGCGCGCCGCCGCCTCCGCATCGGGCAGCACGAAGATGTCCGCGTCGCGTCCCCGCAACAGCAGCCGCGCCTGCAGCAGGGAAAGCACGACCGCCGCCCCACCCGCGACCAGCAGCACAACCGCCGCCACCGACGAACGGTCGGTCTCCGCCACGATCGCGTAGGTCAGGCCGGCCATGAGCGCCGCGTGGCCCAGCGGACGGGCTGCCGCAGAGAGGTGCTCATCGACGGACTCGACCTGCCCTCCGCCGGCCGCGCGCAGGCTGCGAACGCGCGCGACCTGGGACGTGACCAGCACGCCGGCAACCATCGCCAGCCCTGCAAGCAGCGTCCCGAAGAACCCCCCTGCGAGCGCGAGCGGCAGCGTGGCGACGACGAGCGCAACGCCCAGCAGGTTCAGCTGCGCGAGCGGACGACGGGAATCCGCCATGATCCGGAGCACCGGCTGCTCCACATCGCGCCGCCACCCGCGTTGCTCGGGCCGCGGAAGCTTGGCCGCGCGCAGGGTCAGCACCCGCGCACGCTGATGGTCTTCGGGATCGACCTGGCGAACGACGTCAGCGGGCCCGAAGTCGTCCGGCCACGGAAGCTCTTCGGTCAGCGGGAGCATGGCGGGGACCGTGTGCAGCAGACCGAAGAAACACGCCGCGGGGCGTCCGACCTCGTCGTAGAGCGTGTAGCGCTCGCCGGGCTCGAGCGGGTGCGCAACCATCAGCGCCAAAACGCCGGGGTGAAGTACGGTCCCTTCGAACACGACCAAGGCAGGACGCCCGACCGGCTCCCCCGTGGCGGACTCGGACACCGACAGCGGCCGCTCGCCGGCAGCCTTGGCCTCCTCATAGAATGCCTCCGCGGCGTCGATCCCCAAGCGCGTACCCGGCGACAAGATGGCACGGTCGAAGCCGGCCTCGCCCGCGCCCACGAACAGCCGCAGCAGCGCCGAGCGACCGAGTACGGGACGCTGCGCATCGACTCGTGCGTCCGCGTCGGCCAGCACGACGAGCACCGGCGCCGGCACGTGCGCGTGCGTCTCCGAGGGCTCCGTGATCTCGATGGGCTCGACCACCTGCGCGAACACTAGCAGCCCGTGGCGCGCTTCAGCGCGGCCGATCTCGACGGATTTTCGCCGGTGGAGAAGAGCCCAAATCGTGACGATTCTGCACCACCCACTCAGTCCGAAGGGTGAAGGGTCACCACGGTTGCCCCCCAGCTGCCCTCCCCCATCCCACCGAGTCGGTAGTCGACGACCGCCTCGTGACGCTCGAGGAGCGCGTGGACGGTTCGGCGCAAGTTGCCGATGCCCTTTCCATGCACGAGCCGCAGCTGGGTGATCCCCTTCGCTCTGCACGCGTCGATGTACGCGAGCACCACGCCCTTGACCTCCTTGGGCCGGAACGGATGCAGGTCCAGCTCGCCGTCGATCGGCAGCGTGCCGACATCGGTCCCCGAAAGCGCCAGCATGCCGACCCACGGCGCGCGCGGCAGCGTGCCGGGCGTTCCCCAGCGCACGGAGGCCGGTGCCGGTCGCTCGTTGACGTGCACCGATGCCGTCGGCCGCCGGAAGAGCCGTCGTGGGGGCCGCCGTCCGCCGGCCTCGACCCAGCGACCCCCGCAGTCGATCTCCAGTCGGAAGCCGGCCGTCGTTTCCCCGTACGAAAATCGCCACAGGCGGGCGCGTCCGAACAGCGCGGCGGCGAGTAGATCGAGCGCCTCCGCGTCGTCCTCGGGCTCCAGCTCGAGCGTCCAAGGCGCCAACACGATCCGCGGCCGGGCACCCCAGTGCAACGCAACGGGCAGCGGTCCCTCCACGCGCCACGAACCGCCGTTTCGCAGCGTTCCGGGGTCGTCCAGCCCGGACTCGGCCGCCCATGCAACGAGCATGTTGAGCAGCAGCGGCGGTGGAACGTTGGACGACACGTGAAATGGAACTCCCGTTGAGGACCCGGGCAGCCTACGGCATGATCGCACCACGATGGCGCCGAGCGATTCGAGCGGGCCGAGCGGACCCCCGGACGACGGCGATGCGGAAACCGTCGTCGAGCGCGAGACGGGGCCCGGCCACGTTTCCGACGACGCCGTGCTGCAGGATGCGCTGTCCCCCGGCACCCGCTTGGGGCGCTACGTCGTGCTCGAGGAGATCGGCCACGGCGGCATGGGGATGGTCTTCGCCGCCTACGACCCCGAACTCAACCGTAAGGTTGCGCTCAAGCTGCTGCGTCCCCGCTCCAAGGAGCGCAAGCGCAGGTCGACGGGCAACCGCCTCCTGCAGGAGGCGCAGGCACTGGCCAAACTCGCCCACCCGAACGTGATCACCGTCTACGACGTGGGCACGTTCGGCGACCGTGTCTTCGTGGCGATGGAACTGGTCGAGGGCAGCACGCTGCGCGGATGGATGCGCGACAAGACCCGGCGATGGGACGAAGTGCTCGAGGTCTTCATTCCCGCCGGTCGCGGCCTGGCTGCCGCCCACGCGGCGAACCTCGTGCACCGCGACTTCAAGCCCGAGAACGTTCTCATCGGACGTGACGGCCGCGTGCGCGTGATGGACTTCGGTCTGGCCCGCCCCATGCGGGGCGACACCGAAACGGGGCACTCGTTCGAGAGCAGCGCCGAGACCGAAGAACCTGCCGAGGTCGGCGCAGAGGCCGGGGGCGTGGCCGACCCGATGATGACGCAGACCGGGTCGACTCTCGGCACGCCCGCCTACATGGCGCCCGAGCAGCACCTCGCAAAGGAGACCGACGCTCGCAGCGACCAGTTCAGCTTCTGCGTGTCCTTGTTCCACGCGCTGTACGGCGTCCGCCCGTTCGACGGCGGAGATGCTGCCGCACTGACGATTCAGAAGTCACAGCACCAACTCGTCGATCCGCCCAACCCAGGGCGAGTGCCCAGCTGGGTTCGGCGCCACGTGCTGCGCGGACTCGCCGCGAACCCCGCCGAGCGCTTCGAAACGATGGAGGGCCTGCTCGAGGCGCTCTCCGACGACCCCCGCGTGAAGCGTCGCAAGGTGCTCGCCGGCGTGGGAGCCACGCTCGCGGTGGTCGGCAGCGTGGGCGGCCTGCAGTACTGGCGAAGCCGCGGACCCGACGTCTGCCGCGACGGCGCCGAGCGGTTTGCCGCGGTATGGACCGCGGATCGAGCCGAGACGGTTGGGGCCGCGCTGAGCAGCCTCGACCGCCCGGGTGTGTCGGTGGCGTGGACCTCCGCCAAGGCGGCCCTCGACGACTACGGCGAAGCCTGGACCGCGATGTACACCGAGGCCTGCGAAGCGACCCACCTGCGCGGAGAGCAGTCGACCCGCTTGCTGGAGCTGCGTCAGAGCTGCCTGCAGGAGCGACTCGACGAAATCGACGCGTG
>CAYSPB010000534.1:0-5077 GCA_964432695.1 uncultured Nannocystaceae bacterium | reverse complement strand
AGACGGCATTCGACTCGATGTCGGAACGGTCGCGATCGAGCTGTTGGGCGCAGCGCGATACGAGCGAAGGGCGGGCCGTCGAGGTCACCGCTCGGGGTCCCGAACGAAGCGCATGTCCACGCCCTTCGGCACCAGTCGAGGTCGACGTCGTCAAGAGCCGCACGGGGCCCTGGTCCGTCGCGTTGATGCTCGGCTGCGGAAAGCGCGCGGATTGCGGTCGTTCTTGCGCTTCGGAAAACGGACTGATATGTCATTCCGCATGTCGAAGCCGCACGACGTCGTGATCATTGGAGCCGGATTTTCCGGGCTGGGGGCCGCAAGGGAGCTTCGCAGGGCCGGTTTCGCCGATGTCGTGATCTTGGAGAAGGCTGAGGAATGCGGCGGGACGTGGCGGGACAACACGTACCCGGGCTGCGCCTGCGATGTGCCTTCGCACCTGTATTCGTTCTCGGACCGACCGTGGGTCTGGTCGCGCGTGTTCGCGCAGCAGCCCGAGATTCAGCGGTATCTGCTGGATGTGGCCGACCGCGAGGGGCTGCGAGCACAGATTCGGTTCGGCCATGAGCTGCAGTCCGCGCATTGGGATGGTGGCCGAGCCCTGTGGCGCATCACGACGAACCGCGGCGTGCTCGAGGCCCGTGCGTTGGTGGCTGCGACCGGGCCGCTGCACGAGCCGTCCACGCCCGACATTCCCGGACTGAGCTCCTTCGAAGGCACGGTTTTTCACTCGGCGCGCTGGAACCACGCGCATGATCTGACGGGGCGGCGCGTCGCGGTGGTGGGAACGGGCTCGTCGGCGATTCAGTTCGTACCCACGGTCCAGGCTCAGGCCGCGTCGATGGTGCTGTTTCAGCGGACGGCGCCGTGGGTGCTGCCGAAGCCGGATCACGCCTACGGAGCGCTACAGCAGTGGGCGTTTCGGAGGATCCCAGGGTTCCGGCGGGCCTACCGCGGCGCGCTGTACCTGGCCCTGGAGGGCCTGCAACAGCTGCAGCGGCGCGCTCGCTGGATGGACCGCCTACGCCCGCTCGCGCTGCGCCACCTGTATCGGCAGGTGAAGAGTCCCGGACTCCGTGCCGCGCTCACGCCCCACTTCACCCTCGGGTGCAAGCGCCTGCTCCTGTCGAACACCTACTATCCGGCGCTGCAACAGCCCAACGTCAGCCTCGAGCCGGGCGGCTTGGAGGAAGTGTCGGCCAACGCGGTGCGCGGGGAAGACGGGACGTGGCACGAGGTCGATACGATCATCTTCGGCACCGGCTTTCGCGTGACCGACCCACCCATTGCGGAGCGGATCTTCGCCGAGGGAACGTGTCTTCGCGAGCAGTGGAACGGCTCGCCGCGGGCCTACCTGGGCACGACGGTCCGCGGCTTTCCCAACCTCTTCTTGATGATCGGTCCGAACCTCGGCAACGGACACTCGTCGGCATTCGTGTTGATCGAGGCCCAGTCGAAGTACATCGCATCGGCACTGGAGTGGATGCGCAAGACATCGACGGACGCGGTTGCGGTCAGTCCGGCAATTGAGGCCCGATACAACGGCGCCGTTCAAGAGGCCCTGGAGCCCACGGTGTGGAACGCTGGCGGCTGCAACAGCTACTACTTGGACGTTCGCGGCATCAACAGCTCGATCTATCCGTGGTCCACGATCGATTTACGTCGCCGCATGCGTCGTTTCGAGCCTGCGGACTACACCGCAGTGTCCGCCGGTCGTGCTAGGACTGCCGCCGTCCGTGAGTGCGAACGACGAGCGTAAGGAGCGGCGGCGCAACGAGATTCTCGACGCCGCGCATCAGGTCTTTCTCGACAAGGGCTACCACCCCAGCGGCATCGCGGACGTCGCGTCGGCGCTGGGCATCGGGCACGGCACCGTCTACCGCTACTTCGCGAATAAGCACGATCTTGCGCTCGCGGTGCTCGACCGTGTGATCTCGCGGCTCGCGAGTGCGGGGCTGAGCGAGGACCCGACTGAGAGCACCAGCCTCGAGGCGTATCGGGCGCAGGTGCAGCGCATTCTGACCCGGCTGATCGAACTCGCCTTCGACGAGCCCAACCTGCTCCGCTTTTTCGACGAGCAGGGACTGGTCATTGCGCCGGACCGGCTTCGGGCGTTCAAGGATCAGTTTGCAGCGTTCACGACGCTGTTCCTAAACAACGGGATCGAGCGGGGCTTTCTTCGAGCCGAGCTCGACGTGCAGCCCACGGCCGAGGCTCTGGTCGCGCTGATCTTCGAAGGCGTGAGTCGGGCGGTGGGCGAGGGCGGTCGCGACAACGCCACGCGCTGGATGAACGCTGGCATCGGCCTCATGTTCGACGGCCTCCGCGCTCGCGACTGAGTCCGCGCATCCGGTAGGCTCCGCTCATGCGGGACCAGCCCGTGGTGCGACCCAACGCGGCGGTTCGCGACGAAGTCTTCGCTCCTGGATAGGAAACGAAGATGCGCTCGGCAGCGAGGCCATCCGAGCGTGCATGCTTGCGGAGATCCGCGGCCGGACGTTCCCCAGCGCGGACGAGGGCGCCGACGTGACGTTCTGCGTCGTATTCCGCGGCGCCTCGTCCCTCGAGCTCTGATCAACCCACCGGGCTGCAGCCCTCGACCGGGTCCGAGCCGTTGTTGTCTTCGACGCACTCGTTGAAGGCGCCCCCGCTCATGCCGTCGTCATCGACGACGACGGTGAAGCTGTAAGGCGGGTCCGCGGGGGGGGTGATGGGCAGCTCCAACGTGAGCGTACCGCCGGCTGGGATGGCGACCTCGGTGACGAAGACTTCGATCAAGGTGCCGTCTTCGTACACCGCAACGTTGACGCCTGGCCCCACGCCGAGACAGCCCTCGTTGATGACTTTGACCGAGAGGTTCAGTAGGTCTTCGGTGCAGCTGAACTGATCGAGCACGAGGTCCGCGGCCGTGAGGTCGGGCGCGCACAAGGCTTCGAGCTGACCTTGGCCATTGCGGCGATAGCTGTTGTACGGGTTGCCGACCGGGACGCTCCAGTTGGGCTCTTCGGTCAGCGGAATCGTCGCGTTCTGGAGGACGTTCGTGACGTGGTAGCTGTGCTGGTTCCAGATCGGGAGCGTGCCGACCCAGTTGTCGAGGCGATCCTCGAAGACTTCGATGCCCGCGTCCCCGATCGCGCCCTGGCCGGACTCGTTGTTGGTGCTGACGATGATCTCGGCTTTGAAGTCGCCGTCGACGTCGCCCACGATGGGGTTCTCGGAGCGGGTGCGCGAGGAGTTGATGTCGATGAACAGAATCTCGTCATCGGTCATCACGCCGTCGCAGTTGGGTCCTCCGGGGCAGTCGGGCTCGGTGCCCGGATAGATGCGCAGGAACCACTCGTCGGCGTAGATCACCTCGGAGCGCCCATCGCCGTCGAAGTCGAAGACGGAGCTGCCTGTGCGCTGGGAGCTTCCATCCTTGGTCTCGGCGTTCCACAGCTCCTTGAGCTCGGCGGTGCCGTCGTACTGCACGACGACGTAGTTGTTGCCGCCTGCAGTGCCGATGTCGGGCACGCCGTCACCATCGAAGTCGGCGATGTTCGGAGGACCGCCCGCACCACCCCCCGTGATGCTCGTCTGGGCGATGACCTCGCCGGTCTGCCCGTTGAAAATGGTGATGTCGTTCGAGCGAATGGTGGCGACCTCGGGCAGTCCATCGAGGTTGAAGTCCGCGATGCCGCAGTAGCCCTCCGCCGGGTCGCCTTGCCACAGCTCGCTCCCCGCAAAGTCGACACCGACCGTGCCAGTGAACGTCCATACGGTCGCGCCGGCGATGAGCTCGGGCCGACCGTCGCCATCGAGGTCGGCCACGCAGGAGATCGGGCCCACGCCGTTGGTGCCGGTGGCTGTATTGCCCGCAGCCTCGAAGATGATGGTGCCGGTGTTGTCGTAGATGGTGTGGCCAAACGCGATCTCCGGGTTGCCTGCGTTGTCGAAGTTGACCAGCGAAGGCGCTCCGGACACGCCCCCGTTGTTGTGGTTCTCCGACTGCCAGAGCACCTCACCGGTGTCGCCTTTGACCGCGATGAGGCTGTTGCTCGTGTGCTCCGAGATGACCTCGGGAACGCCGTCGCCGTCGATGTCACCGATCGCCGGGTGGGACCCGGGGTCCGTTCGGTATGCTTCGTCGCCCACGGTCCACAGCTTTTCCCCGGTGTCGCCGCGGATGGCTCGCAAGATGCCGTTGTTGGTGTAGGCCGAGTTTTGATACGTGTTGAAGATGATCTCGGGGATGCAGTCCCCATCGAGGTCCGCCACCTGCGGCGTCATCACGCACTGATGGAACGCGGGGAAGTCATCCTCGGCGATGTTGATGTGCGGCCACGTCGGCTCGCAAAGATTCGTGGCGGCGTTGCAGGTTTCTTCAACTTGGCAGCCGAACTCGTCGTCGCAGCTTCGCTCGGCGCGAACGCCCCACGTGAAGCGCGGGATGGGGTCGAACACGCCGACCTCGGGTTCGAAGGCGCAGCTTGGGTTGGCAAAGTTCGGCACGCACTGGCCTAGGGTCGGGTCGCAGATCTCGCCGTCGCCACACTCGCTTCCGACCTGCGTCGCACAGGCCGCGCCCGAGCAGCTTCCGCTGGGCACGATGCACTGACCCACGTAGCAAATCTCGCCGCCCGCTGCGTCGCAGCACACGTCGCCGCACGCATCGTCGGCGCCGCAGTCGAGCACGCAAACCTCATTCTCGTCGCAGCGTTCACCGGCATCGCAGCATGCGTCGCCACAGACCTGTGTCTGCGGGCATGTATCGCCCGTGGTGTCGGTGGGCGCCTCGGTGCCGGCGGAGTCCTCGGTCTCGCCCGTGGATCCGTCGGTGGCCGAGTCGGTGGCCGCGCTGCTCAGGCTGATCGACCCGGGCCCGCTGGACTCGGTGTCGCCGCTTGCTTCGCTGCTGCCACAAGCTCCCCCCAGTGCCACCGTCAGCGCGCCGCTGACTACTGCAATCGTATTGAGACGCTGCATGCCTGGGGTTAGACCCCAGGGCCCGCGCGAATTCTGGCGCGATGCCCGAGCTTCGGGCCCGCTTTACACGGCGCGTCGTCGACGGATTGCGAGCGGTGCGACCATCGCAAGCAGT
>CAYSPB010000533.1:0-5078 GCA_964432695.1 uncultured Nannocystaceae bacterium | reverse complement strand
CACCACCGTCATCGCATACGCGGAGCTACGGCCGCTCTGGGAGGCGAACATCCACGCGTCGGTGCCGGGCCGGATCGTCCGGGTACACGATGCTGCACTTGCCGGCGGGCGGGTCGAGGCGGGCGCAATCCTCGGGGACATCTGCGACACCGATGGCGTTCACGCCTACTCCACCGGCTTTGGCGGCACCCTCCGCGCGGTCTTGGGCGAGGCTGCCGATGCGCTCCCACTGGACGGTCCGTCGGCGACGGGGCCGTGGGACTGCATCGTCGAGTTGACCCGGAGCTTTCGCTTCGAGGGCGGCGGCGCCATCGGTCGACTCGCTCGCGCTCTGCGGGACGGCAACGCCACGACAGCCCAGGCCCTGCTCGACGGCGACGACCGCTCGGTCCGGATGCGGCGGCTCACCGACGAAGCAGCGCTCGACGACGCCTTGCGGCCTGCGGTGCTCGAAGCCTTCACGCCATACCTGCAGGCCAAGGACCCCGCGGAGCGTCTCGATGCCCTCGGGCGGTATCGTCTGCTGTCGGCCCACCGACGCGGTGCCTTCGGGACCGAGCGCCTCAACGAGCGAATCGAACGAATGCTGACCCGGGCGGGACTCATGCGTCGGCCCCTCGATGGTGGTCCCTACGACGGGCAGCCCATCATGGTCACGGCGAACGACTACCAGCTGCAGCTGTTCAACGGCGACATCGGCGTGCTCGCGCGCGACGAAGCCGGTCAGCTCCGGGCGTTCTTTCGCGGCCCCGACCGGGAGCTGCGCGCGCTCGTGCCCTCTCGCCTGCCCCCGCACGAATCCGTCTTCGCGATGACGGTTCACAAGTCTCAAGGCTCAGAATTCGACAGCGTCGGCCTGCTGCTGCCTCCCGCGCTCTCGCCCATCCTCACTCGCGAGCTCGTCTACACCGGCGTCACCCGGGCCAAGACCCGCGTGACGATCTACGGAGCGCCGGACGTTCTCGCCGAGGCCGTCCATCGACGGGTCGACCGGGCTTCGGGTCTACGCGACGCACTGTGGACACCATCCTAGCGCCGAACCCCTCGCGCCCCGGCGTTCACGCCAGAGCCGAAACCTTCAGGTCGATGGGGTAGAGAACGCCTCGTTCAGGATGGCGCCGTTCGGCGGCTTCGGGGGCCCGACTCCCTCGCCACGTCCGCGCGATCCGCCGCCGCCACCATGCCCTCCACGATCCGAGGCCACGCCGCTTCGGGAATGTCGTGCCCCATCCCTTCGATGCTGAGCAGCTCCGCGTTCCGCAACGCGAGTACCGTTTGAGTCCCACCCCGAGGCCACACGAGCGGGTCGGCAGTGCCATGCACGACCAGCGCGGGCATGTTCAGCGTTCGCAGGGCGGGGCGTCGGTCGTGCGCGGCCAGGATCGCGAGCAGCTGCCGCACGAACCCCGCCGGGGACGCGCCGCGCTCGAAGTGCTGCCGCCCCATCGCGCGAATTCCCTCGACGTCGTAGGTGAAGTGCGGTGGCCCGCTGCCGATCTCGGCGAACATGCGGACCCACGCCTCACCGGCCTCTTCCGCGGTACGCGGCCGTGGGCCGAGCAGGGCCTTCATTGCGCCCGGCGTGGGTACGGTAGAGAGGCGGTCGCCGGGGTGCGACATGATCGACGTCAGCGACGCGATCCGCCGCGGCTCCGCGATGGCCAGCGTCTGCGCGACCATCCCTCCCATCGACGCCCCCGCCACGTGCGCGCGCGACCACCCCAAATGGTCGAGCATGCCCCGCGCGTCCTCGGCGAGGTCTTCGAGTCGATACGGCGCGCGCACGGTCCGGCCGGTGGCCCAGCGGGCCATCGCTTGCTTCATGGACGGGACGCCCAGGTGATCCAGTCGCGTCGAGCGGCCGACGTCGCGGTTGTCGAAGCGCGCCACCGCGAAGCCGGCGGCGGCCAGCGCGTCGCAGAACCCCTCCGGCCAAAGGACCTTTTGTGCGCCGAGCCCCATGATGAGCAGCAGCGGGCGCCCCTGGCCTCGGACGT
This sequence comes from uncultured Nannocystaceae bacterium, assembly GCA_964432695.1. GTDB lineage: Bacteria > Myxococcota_A > Polyangia > Nannocystales > Nannocystaceae > CAJXVA01. The sequence goes on along the minus strand of CAYSPB010000533.1, from coordinate 3,081 downwards.
CGTAGTCGAACTCGAGATCGCCGACGCGTGCGGTGGGCATCGGGACCTTGTAGCAGCTTCGCGGCGCGACACTGAGCCCATCGAGAACCCGGCGCGCGGTGCGGGTCCTCGATGCGTCGGTCCCGGTGCCCCGACGAGCCCCATTGCGAAGCCTGATGCGAAGCTTCGTGAGGCAGATTCCGTGACGTCGTCCAGCAACCCATGTCACGGTGTTGAGGATGGGACTACGAATCGCACTGCTCGTAGTCGCCACCGCCGCCGCCCCCAACGGGTCGACGACGACACAACCGTCCGCGACGCTCCCCAACCCCGCCTCCTACGGGCCCTCGCGACGGGGCGACTGGCGCGTCGACGCCAACGTACCGCAAACGCCGACGGTCCATCGGGAACCGGCGAGGGCCACGGCACCGCCCCCCCGGACGACATCGACCGTGCGCTACGCCGCCCACCCGTACGACGTGAATACGTCCGGGTTCGTGCTTCGCTCGCGTAGCAACGCAGGGGAACGAGCGCGAGGGCGGCTGCACGCGGGCCAGTTCGCGGTCGACGGCGGCCAGTCGGGACCGACGCAGGGCCGTGCGGGCCTTTCGCTGCGCGTCGCGTTGTGGCGGTTCGGGTTCGACGCCAACGTCCACTCCCACTTCACGGGCGCGGGCAGCCAGGCGCGACCGCTGAGGACCCGAATCGTGCACGGCAGCACGCATGCTCGCTTCGCGGCGGTGCTGCGACCCAAGCTGATGTGGTGGCTCGGTGCGGGACTCGGCTACGCCGCCCAGCAGGGCGACGTCGGCGTGGGCCCCAACCTCACGTCCACGATCGACCTGTTCCCACGGCGACCCCTCGTCCTGTCGGCGCGCGGCGACATCGGCACCGTCGGCGGCCTGCCCACCGCCGCCGGCCGCGGCACCGTGGGCTTCATGCTCCAAAACTTCGAGCTGCAGGTCGGATACGAAGCGCGGCGACTGGGGGACCAGGTCCTGCTGGGGCCGATGCTGGGAGCGCGCGCGTGGTTTTAGAGCGTACCTCAGCGCTGTGTCGCGTGCGTCACCGCCCCGGGCTCTCAGGCTCCGCTCAAACCCGCCGCGCTCTGGTGCCTTCGATGCTGGGCGTGCTCGTCGCGGGACTCGGGGCGTGCAAGGCGGCCTCGCCGTCGTCCCCTCCACGACCAGTCCGGCCTGGCGCGGAGTTCCTCGCGGCAGCGTATCTCGAGCATCAAACACCTTGTCAGGATGGATCGGTCGACGCATGCGTGAGCCTCGGCCGGGCCGGCTTGGAGTACGGCGGCCTCGATGCCGGCGTGCCGTGGCTGATCCAGGCCTGCGATCTCGAGCCGCAAGCGTGCGTCGCGTTAGGGGACGCTGTCATCGGACGCCGTGCCAACGCCTCCGATCCGAAGCTGGCTGCACTGGCCTACCGGCGCGCGTGCGAGGCCGAGCACTCAGGTGCCTGCTACGAGCTTGCCGTGCTGCACTACCTCGGCCTGGGCGTCGAGGTCGATGACCCCCTGTCCGCCGATCTGCATCACGCCGCGTGCGATGGCGGCATCCCCGAAGGGTGCGCGTATCTCGTCTTCCTCTACGACCGCGGGTTCGGGGTGCAAGCCAGCGCGGCGACCTCGGCCTACTTCCGCGAGGTCGCATGCGACCGCGGATACGTGGACATGTGTCGCGGCCGTGAGCCCGGCGGCGGCACGAGCCCAGCCGCCCCCGCAGAGCCGGTCACGCCTGCCGCTACGCCTGCGAACGCACCCGAAGCTCAGCCGCTGCGAACCAAGCCTCGTCGACCGGTCCGCTTGAAGCCGACGACCGCCTCCCCGACCGAGGACTGAGCGCCGCCGCGACCGCGCACGGCAGCGGGCAGCCAAGGTCACGGCCACGCCAAGCGAAGTGGCGCCGTGGGCTGCTAGCCTCTCGCCGTGCAGCTGCCGGCACTCGTCGAGACCCCCGCACTCCCCACCGCTCGCGCTCTGGCTGAGGCCGTGCTCGCACAGCCAGCGCCCGACCCGGCTCAGGTGGAATCCCTGGCTGCTTTCCTCGGCGCCCCAGCCGTCGAGCTCAGCGCCAGCGCCATCTCGCTGCGCATCGCCGTCGGGGCCGCCAACGAGGGTCGCGCGTTCGTACACCACGAGCACCGCCTCTCGCCCGTGATGCCGGCCGAGGCCCATCCCGAGATCGACGTCGACTTGGGTGAGGATGCCCTGCCCGAAGACTGGATCGACGGCGCGCTCGTCGTGCCGAAGTACTTCTCCGCCTTTCTCGAAGCACCGCTGCCGACGTTCAACCCCGGATACCGCTCGAAATGGCGCCCGCACGAACTACTTCATCGGCTCGCGCGGTTCGCATGGCGCCCCGACCTCACGCGCTTCGAGGCGTACCTCTCCGCCCGCCTCAGCGAGCTGCTGCCCGTCGTGCACTGGTACGGCTTCGATGAAATTGGACGGTACACGAGCCCGCAGCGCCGCGGCCTTCGGCCCGACAGCACCTACAGCCCAGCGTGCGAGGCCGGCTTGGCGCCGTTCGGCACCTTCGACGTGTCGCTCGCCGATGCACAGCGGGCTGCCGCCCACGGACTCGAGCATCTGCATGCCGAACTGGACGCCTGCGCGCAGGAGCTGGAGACGGGTCGTGCGGTGAGCACCCCGCGCCCGGGTCTCGACGCCTCGAGCGACGCGATCGGCTATCTGCGCGCGCACTGGAACCGAATCACCGCGTGGAGCTTTGGCGCGTGGATCGAGCGCTTCACCCTCGTCGGCGTCGACCGCTATCGGACCTGCGCCGACCAGCTCGCACACGTGCAGGCCCTCGCCCACCGTCTGTGGGGCTCCGCATGGGAGCTGGATTCCGAGCCCGCGCGCAACGACGCCCGCGCGCGACGAGCCGCGGCGGACCTGGGCTACCGCGTGCTGCTGCATGTCGAAGCGCTCGACAGCGACGCGGCCGAAGACTCGCTCATGCCGGCGGTCGACGCCTTGGCCGAAGCCGACGCTGCCACGCTGCCCGCACTCGTCGATGAGCTCGCCGCACGCCTGCGCGCCACCGATCCGGCGGCGGCCGACCGTACGCTGGCTGCGGGCTGGTGGTG
>CAYSPB010000532.1:0-5083 GCA_964432695.1 uncultured Nannocystaceae bacterium | reverse complement strand
GGCTTGCACCGTGCAAGTTCGCAGCATCATGTCGAGCGCCATCGAGCCCTTGGTAGGCAGGTATGCACGCATGACGGCGTAGCGCCCTTTGGGCATCCAGTTGATCTGGTCGCGGGTGGCGAAGGGGTGATGCCCCACGGCCATCCACGTCAGGCCAAGCGGTTCCGAAACCGCGTGCAGCTCGTCGTAGTGCTGCGAAAACTCGGCGCACGTCTCGTGCACGTTGCGAAGTGGAGCGCCCGAGAGCTCGAGCTGACCGCCCGGCTCCAGGGTGATCGATGCGCCGTCGCGGCGAAGCTCGACGACCTCGCCACCGGAGCCCTTGTCGGTACCCAGGCCCCAGCCGAACTGTTCGACCAAGCCGTCGAGTACCGACCGTACGTGTGGTTCGTATCGTACGGGCATGTAGGCGCCCGCCTGCTCGTCGCGGGCCAGTCCGAACTTCTCCAGCTCCGTGCCGATGAGGTGCGTGGCGGGATCGGGTCGGAGGGCGCGCTCGAAGTAGGTGACGAGTTCGTCGCGAGACAGTGGGGACGGAGCGTCCGCGGGCTCGGGCTTGGGCTGAGTCACGGTGTCGTCCTTTTCGCGGGCGGCACATAACATACCGAAGCCGACGTCATGACCGCATTCATGCCCTGCGATCGCCGCTTTCGCTCGTGATGTTACGGTGCTGACGCTTCGGCCCGACAACCGAGCCCGTCATCACGCCGCGGGCCTTGCATCGGCTCACCCCGCGCTGCTACCGTCCGCTCCGCTTTTCCGAGGAAAAGAACCCTGATGGCCAGCAGCAATTCCCGCGGCACCACCCCCACGTCGAGCGCCTGTGTCATCGGACCGCAAACTGCGGTTCGTGGCTCGCTCAGCGGCGAAGAAGATCTCGTCATCGAAGGCCGCGTCGAGGGCTCGGTGTCGCTCGCAGGCCATCTGGTCGTCGCCGATACCGGCGAAGTCGAGGCCGACCTCGAGATCGAGAGTATCGCTGTCCACGGCCAGGTCCGGGGCGACATCACGGCTAGCCGCTCGATCACCATCGAGCGCGGCGCCCAGGTCTCGGGCAACGTGAAAGCGCCTCGCGTCATCATCAACGACGGTGCCCACTTCGACGGCGCCGTCGAGATGGACGTCGACCTGCCCGAAGAACTCCGCAAGGCCGCCCGCTAGCGCTCGCCCTGCTCCTGTTTCCCTTTCGTTCGAGTTCGTACGACCCAGAAAGCACGCGGTTTCATGGCTAATACCGTCATTGGAAGCACCATCGTCATCGACGGCGAGATCACCGGAGACGAGGACCTCGTCGTTCAAGGCACGGTCAAAGGCCGCGTCGGCCTCCGCCAGAACATCTTCGTCGAAGAGAGCGGCATTCTCGAAGCCAACGTCGAGACGGCCACCATCACCATCTTGGGCACCGTGACGGGCGACGTGGTCGCTTCCGAGCGCGCTGAGCTCAAGAGCAACTGCCGCGTCGTGGGCGACATCCACGCGCCTCGCATCCTGATCGCCGACGGAGCCTCGTTCAAAGGCAACGTCGACATGGATGGCTAGTCGACGATGGCGCGACAGTCCCAAAGCACCCCCGCCGACCCGGCGACGCTGATCGGCCCGGGCATTCACGTCCGCGGCCGGGTTTCGGGCGAAGAAGATCTCCACATCGAGGGTCGTCTCGAGGGCAGCATCGAGCTGACCGAGACCGTCTACGTCGCCCCCGACGGCATCGTGATCGCGACCGTACAGGCGCGCGACGTGGTCGTCAGCGGCATCGTGGTCGGCAACGTCACGGCCGAGGACTCGGTCACGCTCAACGCCGGCGCGAAGCTGATGGGCGACGTGACGGCGCCCCGCGTGATCGTGGCCGATGGCGCGTCGTTCTCGGGCAACGTGGCGATGGGTGGCGAGCCGCCCCCGCCCCGCAAGCGCAAGAACGCGGCTCGTCGCGCGGCCCCGGTGGCGTCAAAACCGGCCGCCAAGGCCCCGGCCAAGCCTGCTGCCAAGCCCGCAGCCAAGAAAGCGGCCAAGAAAGCGCCCGCGAAGAAGGCGCCCGCTCGCGTGGCCGCGATCCCGACGCCGCGCGCGGCCAAGCGTGACGGTGACGACACCGTCGTCGTCAAGCACGCTGCGGTCGAAGCTCAGTCGACGGCCAAGAAGACGTCCAAGAAGAAGACGTCCAAGAAGGCGCCACCCCGCGCCCGCGTGCCTAAGCCGGGCAAGCGTCGCGTCGGCCGTCGCTAGCGGTGAGCCAGAAAACGGTTCCGACACTCCACGCGTGTCATCCAAACGCCGTCGCTGCGGGCTCTCCCGCACGGCGGCGTTCGTTCGTACTTGGCGCACCACGCGCGCCGCTGTAGCATGGTCGCCGCTTCGGTCCCCCCCGGAGCCCGACCGCCCGCTGTTCGAGGAGGAAGAGTCCCATGCGCAAGCTGATCGTCACATCGCTGTTCTCCGCGCTCGTCTTCACGAGTGCCTGCAAAGAGCCCGACCCCAACCGCTTCGAGACCCACGTCGAACGCATCAAGAGCGCGGAGTCGCGCTCTCAGGGATTCAGCGGGCTTGAGAAGCTCACCAAGACCGTGCTCGATGCCCAGGACAACAAGGACCTGCTCGATGAGTTTGCGACCAAGGTGATCCCGGCGTTCGAAGAAGTCTACGGCGACGCTGAGGAGCAGCAGGAAAAGATGCTGATGCTGTTGCGCGACGTGGGCCGCCCCGAAGGTGCCCCCGTGTGGAACATGGCCCTCGAGCTCGACGGCAGCTCCACCGGTCGCAAGAAGGTGACCATCGCCCTCGACGGCATCAAGAAGGCCAAAGCCGAAGGCTCGGTCGAGGCGATGATCCAGCTCTTCGAGGCCATCATCGCGAAGCCCTCCCTCGACGACTCCGAAACCGACTCTGGCAAGGTCCGCCTGATGCTCGCCGAAACGATGGGCGAGATCGGCGACAAGCGAGCGGTCCCGGTGCTCATCAAGGCGATGGAGCAGACCACCGAAGTGCAGCCCGTGGCCGTGCACCGAGCCGCCGCGAAGGCGCTTGGACGCATCGGTGACGCGTCGGCCGTCGACGCGCTGCTCACCGTGACGTTCCGCGTACCCGATGCTCCGACCACGACGAACATCGGCGTTCGCTCGAAGCAGGCGCTGGCGTCGATCGGCGAGCCGGCGGTGCCGAAAGTGCTCGAGATGCTGCGTGGCGACCACACCGCCGTGCAGGAACTCGCCGCGAAAAACGGCGTGCCTCAGCCCGTCATTCAGCAGACCGCTGCGGGCATTCTCGGCGCCATGGGTGTCACCTCGGCCGTCGACGAACTCGTCGGCTTCATGCCCACCGACGACTGCCAGCCACCCGACCCCAAGAAAAAGAAAGATGACGAGGAGCCCGACGCAGAGGCAGCGGCTTCTGCAGGCCTACGTGCGGTGATCGGCAATGCGCTGGGCTTCATCGGAGACGAGAAAGCCTCCGAAGCCCTGTGCTCCTGCGCGCTGACCAGCGACAACCCGGGCGACAAGTTCCCGCTGATGGAAGCCCTTGGCCGCATTGGCGGCGCGAAGGCGGTGTCGTGCCTCAATGACGTCATCAAGACCGGCGAGTACGACACGGAGATCGTTCGCAAGGAGTTCAAGCTCGAGCCCCGCTGGGACGGAGCACGCTTTGCTGTCTTGGCGGCGTCGCCCGCCGAACTCGGCAGCGTGAAGGAAGCCATCGCAGCGGCCAGCGCGGACGCGACCGTGGCCAAGGAGATGAAGGCGTGGGACGCCGGCATCGCCCTCGTGGAGTCCTGCAAGGAAGACGCGGGCTGCTACCAGAAGACGCTCGACGACGTGAACGCCGACTGGTTCGCACGTGAGAAGGCTGCCTTCGAGCTTGCGCGGCTCAAGAAAGGGGACGTCGCGACGGCGGAGTCGATCTCCAAGGCGTTCAAGGTCCGCAACCCCGACGCGCGCGTGAGCATGGCCTGGCTGCCGATGCACATGCTCGAGTCGGGGACCAAGTGCGGGGCCTGTGTGGAGGCCATTCAGGGGGTCATCGATGCGGAGAAGTCCTCGATGGATGCGAAGTACCAGGCCTCGGTCCTGCGGGCGCGCGAGACGATGGCTGCACTCCGTCCCACGGGCGCCTCGACGGCCGCCGCCGCCAAGAAGTAGGTCGTCCGATCTCCCTCGAAACCGTCGCTTCACGGCGACGGATCGAGGGAGCGATATGCGCACCTTCGTGGGCAACAACGTGTCGGGCTGCTGCTGAGCGACTGTGAAACCTGGAACAGCGGGGTTCTGGTGGCTCAGGCGGCGTTCGTATCGAAGTTGCGCATCCCGTGTTGACACCCCCGGTCTCGCGGCGATATACACCGCGCCCACCCCGGCGAATGAGCTTGGGGCCGCGTTTCGCAAGGAGCACCGAGAAGATCAAGGCGGCAACTGCTGGTGTAGCTCAACGGTAGAGCACCTGATTTGTAATCAGGGGGTTGCGGGTTCGAATCCCATCGCCAGCTCTCACTCAGCGACGACACCGTTTTCGGTTCCCACGCGAATACCATCACGGATGGATGCCCGAGCTGGCCAAAGGGAGCGGACTGTAAATCCGCCGCGTTTCGCTTCGTAGGTTCGAATCCTACTCCATCCACTCTTCAGTCTGACTTACCTTACGTTCTCGATGAACACACCGGCCCGGCCCTTGGCCGAGCCCCCGCGGGAGTAGCTCAGTTGGTAGAGCGTCAGCCTTCCAAGCTGAATGTCGCGAGTTCGACCCTCGTCTCCCGCTCTCTTTTTGCCTTCGTAGCTCAGTCGGTAGAGCGCATCCTTGGTAAGGATGAGGTCTCCGGTTCGAATCCGGTCGAAGGCTCAGCCGCCGCAGCATCTGTGCTGCGGCGGTTTTTTTCGGTCGTTGACCGCCGCTGGGTCGGGGGCGCGCGGCCCCGTGTGGGATCCCCGGTTCGGACCGGCACGTCGGCGCAAAGAACGTGTGTCCGCGCGCGCCGGAGGGCCTTTCCAACCGGACCGCGCGGGGGTAGAACGGGCGCCAACTTGACCGCGAAAAAGGTCGCCTGAAGATGTCCAAAGAGAAGTTCGTTCGCGAAAAGCCGCACGTCAACATCGGAACC
>CAYSPB010000531.1:0-5123 GCA_964432695.1 uncultured Nannocystaceae bacterium | reverse complement strand
CCCCGGCGCGAGCTCGACCGGGGGGGGTGGGGTCGGGCTGGGCGGCGCGGGCGGACCGGGGGTGCGCGCCTTCTCGACTGCGGGTCGTACAGGCTGTGCCGACGGCATCGGCGGCGGCGGCGTGGTGTCGATGTCGTGCAGCAGCTTGCGCCACGGCGTGGGATCGCTCTGCAGCTGCATGGCCACGCGTTCGAATGCACCGAGCGCGGCGGTGGCCGACGGCGGCCGCTCCTCCCGTTCCTTCGACATCAGCGTTTGAACGAGACGCTTGACGAGCTCGGGCACCGAGTCGGGCAGGGGGTCGGCGTCCATCGAGACCTGCTGGAACAGGAGGCCCCGAGGGTCGGCCGCGCGGAACGGCGGCTTGCCCGTGAGCATGTGGTAAAGGATGACGCCCAGCGAGTAGAGGTCGGCGCGGGGATCGATGCCAGTGCCCATGGCCTGCTCGGGGCTCATGTAGGCCGGCGTTCCGACGATCGCGCCCACCTTCGTCTGAAGCCCGTCACTGACCTGTTGGTCGATGAGCTTGGCGATGCCGAAGTCGACGATCTTGAGGAGTTCACGCCGCTCGTGATCGCGGGTGACGAAGATGTTGTCGGGCTTGAGGTCGCGGTGGACGACGCTGTGCGCATGCGCGTGCTCGAGCCCGCGCAGGAGCTGAAGGCAGAGCCAGACCACCTGCGAGGGGGGCAACGGCTTGCCGAGCACCTTGCTCAACTCGACGCCCTCCAGCAGCGGCATGACGATGAACTTCAAGCCATGCTTGGTCTCGCCGCAGTCGAAAACTTGAATGCAGTTGGGGTGGTCGAAGTTCGATGCCGCACGGGCTTCGCGATCGAACCGACGCGAGACCTCTGCGTTGAGGCTGTACTCCGGCCGCATGAACTTGATCGCGACCTTGCGATCGAGCGTTGCGTGCCGGCCCCTGAACACCACCGCCATCCCGCCCATGCCGAGGAAGCCGTCCACGACATATCGCTTGGCGACGACGGACCCGATCAGCACGCGAAGCGCTCGGGGGAGTTCAGCCGGTTGACCGGACATCGAGCATCTTCAAGAGTATCAGGCTCTGCAGCGGCCCGCTCTTTCGTCCCGATATCGGCGCGTGGTCTCGGTGTAGTCTGCAGTGGGACCACTCACTCGATGTCGCGCAGGTCGGGGCGGTCGGCATCCCGCGCGAACACGGGCGGAGTACCGATTGGCGCCTCGATCTCGACGGTCTCGCCGCCTTCGTAGGTGTCGCCGGTCCAAACGTGGAACCAGGTCGCGCCCGTGGGCAGGACCACGGTTCGGCTCGTCGCGCCCTCTTCTACGACTGGAGCCACCAGCAGGTCCGGCCCGAGCAGGAAGCTATCGCTCACGGCAACCGCAGCGGGGTCGTCGGGGAACTCGAGCATCAGGTGGCGGACCATGGGCGTGCCACTGGCCGCCGCAGATTCGGCAAGTACGGCGAGCTCCGGGCCCAGGGCCTCATGGATCCGCGCAAAGCGGCGGAAGTGCTCGGTGGTCTCCGCATCGGACTCCCAGCGCCAGTTGTTCTCTTTGTCGTTGCCTTCGTGCGTCCGCATGATCGGCGTGAAGGCGCCCAGCTCCGTCCATCGCATGAACAGTTCCTTGGTGCTGGGGCCACCGCTGAAGCCCGCAATGTCGTGGGTGACGAACGGAATGCCTGACAGGCCGAGGTTGAGCATTGCGGGCACCACCGTGGGCAGACCGTCGTAGGGGCTGAAGTCGCATTCCTGGTCGCCGATCCAGTAGATCTGCGAAACGGCGTGCACACCGGTCGCACCGCTGCGGGCGAAGATCGCGAAGTCCCCGTCGGGCCGGACCTCGTCCATCACCGCGCGCCACTGGGCGTGCCAGTAGTTCGGAAAGGTGTTGTGGTAGGCGACCGGATTCGAGCCATCGGCGATGACCCCGTCCATCGGGCTCCACTCGCCGAAGTCGCTCATCCAGCCATCCATACCGATGTCCTCCACCATTGCGCGCAGCTCGGACTGCACGTAGGCCTCGGTGCCCTCTGCGGTGAAGTCGGGATGCGCCGACTGCCCGTTGGGCGCGAACGACACGTAGTTCTCGCCATCGCTGGTCTTCACCAGCATGTCACCGGTGGACATGGTCTCGAAGTGGTCGAGATCCGGGTCGATGAAAGGATTGGCGTAGCCGAGAAAGCGCTTGCCGTTGGCGTGCAGGTCCGCGACGAAGCCCGGCAGGTCCGGATAGAGGTCGGTGTCCGTCCGCCATCGATACTCGACGCCAAAGCCACCCTTGAGGTTCGGGCGAATGCCGGCCCAGTCCTGGACCCAGATCGCGCTGTAGGGCACGTCGGCCATCTCCAGCCGCGCGACTTCGGCTGCGACGTCGTCTTGGCCGCCCTGCATGCCGATCCACGGCTTCCACGCCCAGGCGGGGGGCTGCGTCGGCCGTCCGACCTCCTCGCCGAGCTGCCGGATCACGTCGTAGCCGGTGGGCCCGCTGAAGACGATGAGGTCCACCGCGCCTTGAACTTCGAACCACGCCGCGTCGGGGTCGCTGCTGCACAGGTCAACCTCGACCGGCATCGGCGTCTGGAAGAGTCCGCCGAAGCCCCGTGCATCGAGGTAGTAGGGCATCGGAAAGTAAGTCGTGTGCAGGTCGCCGTTGACCGGCAGCAGCGGGAAGTCGGGGTTGCGCCCGATGCCCTGCTCGCTCAGCCAGAGCCGGAAGGCGTTACCGCGCTGGTCGGTGACCGAGTATTGCTCGCCGAAGCCGTGAAAGCTCGCCGCGTCGTCGCAGTCCAGCGGCAAGGCGATTGCGTCGAAGTCGTTCTCGGAGCTGGAGGTGACCTGCAGCGTTTCACCCGGCGTCCGCACCGCGATCTCCAGCGTGAACGGTTGGCCTTCCGCGTCGAGGTAGCCGACGGAAACGACGTCATCGTCGAGGGTCGCCTCGACGAACATCTCGGCGGGCACGCTCTGCGTCTCGCCGCGCTCCACCGTCCACAGCCCGATTCCGCCGCCGAACGTCTCGGCGAAGCGGCGACCCTGCGGCTTCGGGTCTCCCCGGAGTGCGAAGACGCGGCGACCGTCGCGCCAAATGGAAACTCCTCCGTCGTCGGCAACTCGGACTTCTGCTCCGTCGGAGAGCACGAACGCGAGTCCGTCGTCGCCGGTCGACGTCGAGGCGTCGCCGCCGGCTCCCGTGCTGTCGGCGGCGGTCGAGGTGCCGCTGGGATCGGTGCTCGACGAGCCTCCGTTTGCAGACGGAGACGCATCGTCACCGCAGGCGACGGTGGTCAGCAGGGCGGCAGCGAGGAGCCGAGGGGGGCCAGACACGCCCGGAGCCTCGCACGAGAGGCCGCGCTGCTACCACCCGCCACCGACGCATTGGCAGTCGGCAAACTCGCCCGTCGACAAACAGGTCTTCATCGACTCAGTCCCATCGTCGCACACGCAGCTGCGCGTTTGGCCGATGTCGACGAGGTCGTCGTCGTCGGGACACCCGTCGACCACGACCGGCACGTCACGTCCGTCGCCTTCATCGCCGCCGTCGTCGGCCTGGTCGTCGCATCCGCCCGGCACCGCCAGCACCGCTGCACAGACGACCTGAAGCCCCCACCTCGATCTCGTCATGCCCTCACGGTACCAGCCCTGTCCGGCGAAGACGCCGCCCGGCGCATCCGCGCGAACCGGGGGCGTCGGCCCTCAGCTTACAGCGGCAGTTCCGTACGCACGTAGTCCTGCCCCATGCTGTGGCAGTTCGCGCAGCCTCCGATGCCGTTGGCGTCCGCGTAGGTCGTGCCTTGGAACCACTCGTACCAGTACCAGGTGTCCGCGCCGGGGCCCGGCTGCGTCTTGATCATGACCGCCCAACCGCCGATCTCGGGTGCATTGCCATAGAGTTCCTTGACCAGTGCGGAGCCGACCGGATGCTCGGCGTTGCCCGCCTCGAGGGAGGTGAGGGCGACGTCATTGACGAACGTGCGAACGGCGGTGAAGTGCGGTCCGGCAGAGGGATGCTGAGCGGCCTCGGCGGCCCACTCCGTGTAGTTGCCGGCCATCACCCACAGCAGCAGGTCCGCGCCGCCGACGGGGGGCGGGGGCTCAGCCGGCTCGCCCGTGGACCCATCGTCTCCGGTCGTGCCCGTACCGGTGGTCGGATCGGCCGTGGTCTCACCGTCGGTGGTTTCGGTCGGGTCGGTCGGGTCGGCGGTCTCGGTCGGGTCGGTGGTCTCGGTTGGGTCTGTCGACGAGGTCGTGCCCGCGGTCGTGGGTTCCGAGGACGAGGTCGGGGAGGACCCGGTGGTGGAGGGGGAGGCGGTGTCGTCGTCGTCGCCGCCGTCATCGGACTGCGCGCTCGACGTGCTGCCGTCCGTTGCTGGGCCGGTGGTGTCAGGGGAAGCGCCAGAGTCGCAGGCCACGAGGGCGAGGGCACACGGGATCGAGAGCAGTCGGGGGTTCATGGCGGTGCGCGATATCCCGGAACGGGCCGCTGGTTACACGAGCCTACGCGACCGAGGACGCGTGGCCCAATGCGGGCCCGCGGCGTCTGCGCGACGCGCCGCAGCGCTAGACTGGTGGGGTCTCAATGGAGATGGACGTCGGCAGATGGAGGGTGTTGAAGCTCCTCCTCGGCATCGCGATGGTGGTGACCGTCACGCTTGGCGCATGGGTCTGGGTCGAGGGGAACCGCGTCGGCGGCATGGTCCTGCTCAGTGCCTCGGTGTTGCTCGCGCCGGTGTACGTCTTTCGTGAACGTATCGGTTCACCGTTGGCCATCGGCAACTACCTCGCAGCGGTCCTGTTCTGCATGCTCGCGCTGCTCTCGTTCGTGCGGGGGGGGCTGAACTCCACGGTGACGCAGTGGGTGACGCTCATTCCGCTGGGTGCGTCGCTTCTGGGGCGCGCCCGCGTAGCGTTCGTGTGGTGTGCGGCCGCCACCGTCCTGCTGACGACGCTGGCTGTCCTGGAGGCCACGGGCCTGGCGCCACCGCCGACGACTCCATCGTTAATCGTGCGATGGGTCTCACAGGTTGTGCTGATGGGACTCGCGCTTTGGCTGGTGCAACGCGTCCGGCAAACCTCGAAGGCGCAGCAGGAGCAGTTCTCGCGCCGCGCGATGGCCGGTCAGAAGCTCGAGAGCCT
>CAYSPB010000530.1:0-5137 GCA_964432695.1 uncultured Nannocystaceae bacterium | reverse complement strand
CCCCACAACGCCCAGCCGATGATCAGGGCCGCGGTCGCACCGAGTAACGAACCCAGCACGGTCCGCAATAAGAGGGACTCGCGCAGTCGGTCACTGAGGAAGTCCCACGCCCGGCGGAAGACCGAGCGCGGCCGGGCGGCGGAAAGCTGGCGATCGATCAGCCGCTCGAGCTCGCGGTGGGCCAGCTTCACGAGTCGGTTGAGGGCTCGGTTGTCGCGAGCATCGGAGCGGCTGAGCAGAACCTGCAGCTTGTCACTCTCGAGCAACGCCTGTGGAGCGAGCCCGCCGGGCAGCTCGGGAAACTGCACCCGCATTCGCGACGTGTGGCGACCGCTGGGGGCGATCAGATCGTCGAGTGAGGCCGCGGCGCGCAGGCGAAGGCCCCGAGAGAACAGCTCCACGCGCGGTGCGGGTCCGAGCCCCACCACGCCGCGGACCGATCCCCGCCGAAATGCCGCGCTGGGGGCTTCGAGGGCGAACTCGGCGTTGGCCCGGCGGCCGTTGACCGTGATGGGCAGCGGCGCTCGCACGTTGTCGCGAAGGTGCAAGTAGCGGGCGCTCTGCCACACGGCGTCGTAGACACGGTGCTCGAGTCGGCCGTCGCCGCCGCGGCGCGAGACGATGATCTCGGTGCCGGTTTGCGACAGGCCCGGCACGGTGACGGCGTTCTCGAGCGCGCCGTCGAAGTGCAGGCCCCACGACTCGCCGGCCCGGGTGCGGCAGCGAATGATGATCTCGTCGGGTTCGAAGCGAAGGATCGACCAGAAGCCCACGCCGAACTTGCCGGCCTGGTTGCGGGAGGTTTCCTTGCTGGAGGCGTACAGCGCGAAGAGGTAGCGCTTTGCGTGCGCGAACGACATGCCTTCGCCGTCGTCGGTGCAGCGGACGACTTCCCGACCGCCGCCGTCCTCGACCGTGAATCGCACGGCGGTCGCGCCAGCATCGCGCGAGTTCTGCAGCAGCTCCCGGACGAAAATCCACGGGTCTGGGCCGTAGCGGTCGGCTTCTTGTCGTGCCCGCTCGCGGAAGGCAGCAGACCGATGTGCCGCGCCGCGTGCGACCGATCCCGACGTCGACACTGCTGAAAGTGTAGCAGCCCGAGCGGGTCCACACCGGTTCAGCGGCGTGGTTTCGTGGTCCAGCTCGCCTTGTACGTCACCACGCTTCGCCGCTTGTCGAACGACTCCACCTTGACGCTGCCCGGAACCCGGGAGGCATCGAGCAAGGCTTGGAAGGTGCCGCAGATTCCCTGCAGGTACGGCTCGTTGTGCACGAGGACGTCTGTCAGATCGCTGATCGTGATGTAGGCACTGTCGGTGCTCGGTCGGTGCTTCACCGTTCCGACGTCCCGGTATACGGCAGCCCAGCCGGTGGGCACCACGTGAAAAAGAGCGCCGGGGGAGACGCCGAACACGCGCAGCGCGGCGCGCCACATCGGCTCGAGCAGCGGCCCTCGCATCGACAGGAGCATCGACGAGCGCGCCCATTCGCGGCGGCGCACCGAGCCTGCCACGCGCTCGACAGCGTCCGAGATCTCGAGGTCATGCTCGAGGGGCAGCCACGCGATCCGGTTCGCGGACTCGACGTCCTCGATCACGCCCGGCGAGATGGCGGCGCGAACCTCCGACGCGAGGTCGTCGGGCAGCCGACGGAGGTCGCTCAAGTTGCCCTGGATCACGCTGGCTCGCATGAGCGGGATGCGGCTGCGTGAAGAGGCCACGACAACCACGGTAGTCAATGAGGCCGCGACTGACCATGGGGTGCCGGCTCGCCCGCGTACCCGGCCTGCCTCGTGTCCCGTTCTGGGTTCGCCTCGAAGGGCCGTCTGCTATAAGCGGCCAACCCGAACGGGGTTTTCCCGATGGAACTGTCCAGTCTCAAGGTGATCGTCACCGGTGCCGCACGCGGCATGGGTGCCTACTTTGCACAGCAGCTCGCTGCCGCCGGCGCGAGCGTGACGGCGGCCGACGTCGACGAGGAAGGGCTCGCCGCGCTTCCCGAGGGCATCCATCGGACGCGCTGCGACGTCAGCAACGAGGCCGATTGCGAGGCCCTGGTTGCCTTCGCGCATGATGCGATGGGCGGACTCAACGGCCTCATCAACAACGCCGGTATCCTGCGCGACCAGCTGGTCGTGAAGAAAGACCGCGAGACCGGGGCGATCAAGAAGTTCAAGACCGAGGACTGGAATTCCGTGCTCGGCGTGAACCTTTCGGGCGCGTTCTTCATGGTGCGCGAGGTCGTGGCGAAGATGGTCGAAGAGGGCCACCAGCCTGGTGTCATCGTGAACATGTCGTCGGTGGCGCGGCACGGAAACCGAGGACAGTCGAACTACGTCAGCGCCAAGGCTGCGCTGGCCGCCAACACCGTCACGTGGGCGCGCGAGTTCGCCAAGTACGGCGTTCGCGTTGGCGCCATCGCGCCGGGCATGGTCGAGACGCCCATGACGCAGGGCATGAAACAGAAGGCTCGTGATGCGCTCGTCTCCGCAATCCCCGTGGGCCGCATCGGCGTTCCCGAAGACCTTTGGCTCGCGGTGAAGTTCATCGTCGAGTGTGATTACTTCAACGGCCGGACCGTCGACGTCGACGGCGGCTTGGTGATGTAGCGTGCGCGGGCTCTACACAGCGGCCTTCGTCGCCGCAGCGACTCTCGCCGGATGCAACGACGGCTCCGGTGCATCCGAGACCGACGGGGCGCCCCCGGCTGCTCCCGAGACCACCGCCGGCGGAACCACCGAGCCGACGCCGACCACCGACCCCGCAACGACGTCGACCGCAACCACCGGTGCCGCCGTGGAAGCGTGCTGCGAACCCGATGGCGACGGCTTCAGCTGCAGTGCATGTTCGGACCCCGAGCAAAGCTGCGCCGCCGAGCGGGAGATCGGGGTCCTTCCGGAGGCGTCGGACTTCTTCTGTCAGGACACCTGCGTGCCGACCGACACCGCAGGGCTGTGGTGTGCTGACGATGCGAGCTGCTGCGACCCCGACGCGACCTGTCAGAGCGACGGCGTGTGTCGGGGTCCAGCCGACGATACCGACAGCGGTGGCGACGATACCGACACCGACGGCACGAGCAGCAGCTCGTCGAGCAGCTCCAGCAGCGGCGGATCCGACTCGAGCTCGAGCTCGGGATCTTCGTCGAGCTCCAGCAGCACCGGCGACATGATGGACTGAGATCAGCCGAGCAGGCTGGGGAGCGCGTCGAACGCGTCTTTGCGGCATACCGCGGTGGCACCCGCGCGCCGCAGAGATGCGTTGCCTTCGTCATGCGACGAAACCCCGAGGATACGGAGCGTGGGATGACGTGCGCGAAGGGCACGGACGACGGCGTCACCTTTGCCATCGGGTAGATCGAAGTCGACCAGTACGAGGTCGAACGGCTCGGTCACGAGCGCGAGGGCTTTGCGCACCGTGGTGACATGACACACCTGGTATCCGCCAAGCCATCGCTCGATGGCCATGCGTGCGAAGACTTCATGATCTTCGACATACAGGGCGCGCATCGGAGGTACGCTACCGCTCCGCCCACAAGCCCACCATGAGTTTCGAGCACGAGAAACAATCCGCGCTTCGCATCCTCGAAGGCATCGAGCTCGGCACGATGACCAGCGACGAGTCCTACGGCCACCTGCGTGATGCAGAACCGGTCCTCGTCTACTTCATCTTCAAGTGGCTGCGAAAGCGCTACCGCGATCATGAAGCGGCTAGCGGCGTGCTCGGTCGTCTTGCCGACGTCTGCAACACGCACCGCTCGATCACCCGCAAAGCCAAAGAGGGCGAAGACGATCCCGTCGTCGGGTGGTTCGAAGGCTCGTACCGCTACAAGGACCTGACGGGCTCCGAGTTCATCGACATCGTCGTCGAGAAGCTCGAGAGCTGATGTTGGTTCTGCAAGCTCGCTGACCCGTCGCGCACCCGGGGCGGTCGTCGAACGTCGTGTGTTGGCGTTCGGCCATCGTTGATCCGCACACCGGGGACGGGGCTCGTTCTCTTGGGCTTGCTGGGTCTTTGTCGCCGTCGACCCTGACGCGCTGGAGGGGTAGCGTGCGGCCATGCTCCGCGTCGCTGCTGCTCAGATCGCGCCCGTCTTGTTCGACGCCGAGGCCACCGCCGCGCGCGTGGTCGCCAGCATTCGCGAGGCCGCCGAGCAAGGCGTCGCGCTCGTCGCGTTTGGCGAGTGCTTCCTGCCCGGCTACCCCGCGTGGCTGAGCGCGGGCGGTGGAGCGCGGTTCGAGGAGCCCGAGATCAACGACGCCTACCGGCGTTATCTCGAGGCCTCGGTCACCCTCGACGGCGACCCCGTCGCGTCGATCCGATCCGCGTGTGCACAGCACCGCGTCACCGCCGTCGTCGGCGTGCTCGAGCGCGCCCCCTCCGCTGGGACCGGCTACTGCACCGCTCTCGTCATCGGCGACGACGGCGAGGTCGTCCTTGCGCACCGAAAGCTCATGCCCACCTACGAGGAGCGCTTGGTCTGGGGTGCGGGCGACGGACACGGCCTGCGCACCTTCGATGTTCGCGGCGTCACCGTCTCCGTCTTGAACTGCTGGGAAAACTGGATGCCGCTTGCGCGCGCAGCCTTGTATGCCCAGGGTCCGCAGCTTCACCTCGCCCTGTGGCCCGGCACCGACCGGAACACCGTCGACATCACCCGCTTCGTCGCCGCCGAGGGCCGCATGTTCGTTCTCTCGGCCTCTGCCCGCATGGCTTTCGAAGACGTTCCCGCCGACTTCGAGCTCGGCCAGCGCCTCGGCGACGCCTGGACCCGCAACGGGGGCTCTGCCGTCGCCGCCCCCGACGGCACCTGGGTCCGCGAGCCCGACACAACGACCAACGGTCTCGTCATTGCCGACATCGACCCCACCCACGTCCTCGCCGCCCGCACCACCTTCGACCCCGCCGGCCACTACAGCCGCCCGGATGTCCTGAAGCTGGCCGTCGACCGCCACCGGAGAAAGCCGGCGGTCTTCGAGGACTCATGAATCGCGCTGCTAGCTCGGCGGGGAGACGATCCAGAGTTCCTGGGTGACTGAGCCCGCGCGGTACTCGGTCTCGAACCGAATCTCTGCGCGGTAGAGGAGAGGTTTCGTCGGGTCCGTTGGGACCATCGCGTCGTTGATCGAAACTTCGTACCG
>CAYSPB010000529.1:0-5172 GCA_964432695.1 uncultured Nannocystaceae bacterium | reverse complement strand
GATGTAGTTGCCGAACATCGGGCGCCCGGCGCCCGCCATGTCCGCTGTTGCGGCTACCGACGTCATTTATTTCTTCCTCCGGCGGCGCTTCTTGTTTTTCTTCGCGCTGGCTGCAGCGGCTTCGGCGTCTGCGGCGGCCATTTCCGCCATGATCTCCGTTTTTGCGGCTGCGTCTTCGGCCCGCTCGGTCGCCGACAGCGGCGCCTTGGGGCAGCAGGTCTGCCCTTCCTCGAGCGTGCTCAGGTCGTCCGGGCACTCGATGGTGCCTTCGAGGTCACACTTCGCCTTCTGGTTCTTCCAGGCGAGCATGCTGTCCTCACGAGCCAGAATGGCCTCGAGGCGTTCCTCGGGCAGCTCGGCCCCCTCGACAATGAGGCGAGCGAACTGCCGCTGCGTGTACGCCATCGACCGCCACGTGTAGGCATCGAGAAACTGCGGGTCCAAGGCCGTGGCCTTGTCGAGCAGCTCGATCACCTTGTCGGCGGTCGCGATGCGCTCGGCGGGCGGCATGTCCTCGTTGTACGGAAGCTGCTTCTCGGGGTCCGGCCACAGCGGGTCGAACGCCTCGATCGCGAGCGCATGCCAGGCCTTCACCGAATCGGGGAAGTCGGCCGCGCGTTTCTTCATCCACTCGATGCGCTTCTCGGGCTGCCCGCACTTTTCGTACTGGCGGCCGATCACGTTGTACCAGCTCTCCTCGCGCGGAGCGTCCTTGTGCTTGTCCATCCAGTACTGAAGGAGATCGTCACAGCGCTCGTCCGCGTCGAGAAGCGCGAGGCGGTAGTCGCGAACGATCTCGTCGTTCGAGCGCTTGTCCTCTTCCTCGGCGGCGGCCCCTTCTTCGCCTTCGACCGCTTCTGCCTCAGGCTCCGGCTCTTCCTCTTCGGCCCGATCGAGCCACTTTTGTAAGTCCCCCAGCGCTTGGTCTGCGTACGCCTTGCGCTGCTTTAGCTTCTCGGGGTCGTCGGTGCCGCGAAGCTTGAGCACCAAGGCCATGGCCGCGCATCCGCGGTTCCAGAACACCTTGACGCCATCTGGCTCCAGCTCGATGGACTTGGAGTAGGCCTCGATGGCCTCGGCGTACTGTCCCTCGTTGTAGGCGGCGTTGCCTTCGCGGATCAAATCGCGAGATTCGATCTGCGTACAGGACGTCGCGCCCACCGCTGAGAACAGGGCCATGCCCAACATCCACGCGCGGCCAGAGACCCAACCACTGCGGTGAAAAACCCGGCGCATGTAAGACCGCACTCTACAGCAAGAACCGCCGGGAAAATCAACAGGAGTATTTGAATTTTGAGGCATGGCGAGCGCTTGCGAACTGTGTGCAGCATCTCGGCGCATCGTGCGAGAACGCTTTGCGATTCGCGCACTTGGGGGGCGAAAGGGGTGAAACGGCCTGCACGGTGGGGACCCGTGATCGCGGTACGGACCACCGACCGTCGCGGCTCAACGGAACCCCGTGACGGGCCTTACAGGCGCATCGTCGATCGACACGGTGCATCACTCGAACCGGAGGTCGAACGTGACGTCCGAACAGGTGGTGCGGGCCTTGCCGTCGATCCGCGCGGGCTTGAAGCGCCACCGCTTGACCGCGTCGAGGCAGACCTTGTCCACGCCGGGATCGCTGCCGAAGCGGCGCTTGATCTTCGCGGACGCCACCATGCCGCGGGGGCCGACGCAGAACTCCACCTTGACGGTGCCCGGCCGCCGTGCGCCCAGACCGGTCTTGGTCTTCGCCAAGTCGCTGGCCTTGGGATCTGGGCTGTAGATCGACCGCGCTTTGAGCACCGAGAGCGGGGCACGTTCGACCGCTTTCTCCGAGGGGCGCCGACGCGGTGGTGGATCGCCGATGCGCTTGATTTCGGGCAGGCAACCCGGGCCCACACATCCTTGCTGCTTCGGCCCCGGGACGCCCGGCCCGCCTCCGCCGCTGCCAATCCCGACCGGGGTACGACGCGGCGTTGCCGTGCCGATCGTGAGGTCGTCGGTCGGCGCGACCTCGACCGATTCGGTGGGCGCTGCACTTTTTCGGCCGGCATCGGGGCTCATGGCAGCGGCCGCCGCCTTCACCTCGGGCTCGGGGCGTTCAGGCCGCGGTGGCGGCTCGCTGCGGTGGATGAAATCGGGCACCAGCGCGAGCTCCAGCACGTCCCGAGCCTGGGGCGCCCCCACCGAAGAGACGGACAGTCGCCCCATCGTCCAGCTCGCTGCACCCGCAGCCATCGTCACCGCCGTCGCGGCCAGCACCGCCATCATCATCCGGGCTCTCAGCCGCGGATCGACGCGCTGGCCCTCCATGTACACATCGAACATCTGGGCACCTCCACCGAGCGCGCAGCCCGGGTCTGGTTGCACGAACGAGGCAGGCGCCGCGGTCTTTCAGTTCATCCCAACGCGACAGCCGATAGCTCGGTCTCCCCGCAGGCGAGCATCAGCAGTCGCTCGAAGCCGAGCGCTGCCCCAGCGCATGCCGGCAGTCCGGGTTGCTCGAGCGCCGCCAAGAACGCGATGGGCTCCGGAAGCGGCGCGAGCCCGTGTCCGGCGCGGAGGGCCGCAACGGTCGCAAACCGTTCCCGCTGCTCGGCGGGATCGCGCAGCTCGTGGTAGCCGTTGCTCAGCTCGACCCCGCCGACGTAGCTCTCAAAGCGATGGGCGGCCACGCCGGCGTCCACGCGCGCCGAACCGACCTGCGCAAGGGCGGCCAGGGGCGGTGGATAGTCGACGATGTGCACACCACCGGCCTGCGCCGCGAGCCACGGGTCGAGCGCGACGTCCGACCAGGATGTCAGCAGCGCACTCCAAGCGTAGAGCGTGTGCGCGGACGCCGGCATCGTGGCGGGCACGTCGACCCGCCACGATGCCGGCACCGCAGCCTGCAAGGCCTCCGCGTCTTCATCACCGCGCAGGACCACCCCTGCAGTCTCGCGAAGCAGCGCCAGGAATCCGTGCCGGGTCCACGAACCGGGCTTGGCTCGGCCGAATGCGCCGAACGTGGACGCGATCAGAGCTTCCACATCGGCCTGCATCGCGCGCTCGTCGACATCGCGCCGATACCACTCGATGAGATGAAAACCTTCGGCGTGCAGTCGCCCCGACTCCGCCGCGCGATGCACCGGCGCCACCTGGAAGACGTCGGGCGCACCGCCGCAGAGCAGCTGCTTCATGGGCAGCTCGGGCGACGTCGCCAAAACCCCGCCGTCGGCGCGCACGGGCTCGATGTACGGCTCGATGGCCACGGCGGGCAACCGCACGGGCGTGAGCACCTCGTGCAGGCCCTGCCCTCGAAAATACGAACGAACCGCCTGCAGCGCCCGGTCCCAGGCCTGCACGCGGTCCGCGAGGCTGCCTGCGCGCATCATGGAAGCGCGCTGCAGCAGGCTACTTGTTGACGCGCTCGACGTACTCGCCGGTGCGCGTGTCGATCTTGATCCGCTCGCCCTGCTTGATGAACAGCGGCACCTGAATCTGCTTGCCGGTCTGCACCGTGGCGGCCTTGGTCACGTTGGTGGCGGTGTCGCCTTTGACGCCGGGCTCGCACTCGGTGACCTCCATGACGATGTGGCTCGGCAGGCTCACGCCGACGGGGCGCTCGTTGTAGATGAGAACGTCGCACTCGATGTTGTCGAGCAGGAAGTACTTGTCGTCGCCGACCACATCGACGGGCAGCTCGATCTGCTCGTAGGTGTCGTTGTCCATGAACGTGAACGCGTCCGGCGAGGAGAAGAGGTATTGCATCTTCTTCGACTCGACGTTGGCCGCGGTCAGCTTCTCACCGGAGCGCCAGGTGCGGTCGACGACCGAGCCGGTGAGCATGTTCTTGATCTTGCACTTGTAGAGGCCCTGACCCTTGCCGGGCTTGACGAACTGGAAGTCCGTCACCACCCACGGGGCGCCGTCGATCTCCAGCTTCGCGTTCTTCTTCAGGTCCGAGACGTCCATGCGTGGCAGGAGGGTTCGCCCGCGCCGGGTTCGGTGTCAAGACGGCCGCAGCGCGCGTCCACACATGTCGGGCCATCTGCGCGACATGCGACGGGTGGCGTCCGGCAAAAAGGTGTGGCACGCTATTCCACGGTTTTCCGCAAGGGTTACCGGACAATGAAACTCAGCACCAAGGCACGATATGGCCTCCGCGCACTCTGCCACGTCGCGAACCGCGGATACGCGTCCGCACAGGTCATCGCAGACCAGCAGACCATTCCCTCGCGATACCTCGAAGAAATCATCGGAGAGCTGCGCAAAGCCGGTCTGGTGATCGGAAAACGCGGCCCACGGGGTGGTTATCGCCTGGCGCGTCCCGCGGAAGAGATCGCGATCTCGGATGTGCTCGGCGCGCTGGCGAGCCCGACCGCCTCGGCGCCCACCGGGCGCCCGCAGGATGAGATCACCGCGCTGGTCGAGCGCTCGGTCGACGACCGCCTCGCCTCTGCCGTCGGCGACCTCCGCCTGGCCGACCTTCTCGGTGAAGCCAAGGACCGTCACCGCCGCAGCGCCGCGAATTACGTCATCTAGCGAATCTTGCTCTAGCCTTCCCCCGTCCTTCAAGGAGCCATTCGGATGAGCCAAGTCCCCCACGGTCTCACGCCCTCCGATCGCCGCGGCCGGCGACCGGAAGCCCACGGCAACATTCTCTCGCTCATCGGCAACACGCCGGTCTGCAAGATCCAGCGCGTCTGCGGATCGCCCGAAACCGCCGCGACGGTGTGGGGCAAGTGCGAGTACCTCAACCCCGGAGGGTCGGTCAAAGACCGCATCGCGCTGGCGATGATCGAAGCGGCCGAGGCCGAAGGTCGCATCACCCCGGGCAAGACCACCATCGTCGAGCCGACCTCTGGCAACACCGGCATCGGCCTCTCGCTGGTCGCCGCGGTCAAGGGCTACCGGCTCCTCCTGACCATGCCCGAGAGCATGAGCCTGGAGCGTCGAAGCCTGCTCAAGGCCTATGGCGCCGAGATCGTCCTGACGCCGGATGACCGCACGATGGAAGGCGCCGTCGACCGAGCGCGGCGTCTGTGCGAACAGCCCGACCACGTCATGCTCATGCAGTTCGAGAACCCTGCGAACCCGCAGAAGCACCGCGACAGCACCGGGCCTGACCTCACCGACCAGCTCGGCGACGTGGGCAGCGACGCATTCGTGTCGGCGATCGACACCGGCGGCACGAATGCGTCGATG
>CAYSPB010000528.1:0-5174 GCA_964432695.1 uncultured Nannocystaceae bacterium | reverse complement strand
CTGCTGATGAACGACGAGCAGCACCTCGAGGCTTCCCGGGCGCTGGCCGCAAGAGTGATCCAGGCCGGTGAAGACGACGACGAGCGCCTGGGCATCCTCTACCTCACCGCGCTCACCCGCCAGCCCAGCGTCGACGAAGCCGATGTGCACCCACGAGGGCATGGAGACCACGCCCGCCTTGCGGTCTTGAAAGCGCAGCAGGCCGCCGAGCACGGCCGCAGCCACATCGGCACCCGAGCCGCCACCGCCCTGGGCTTCGGCATGAGCCGCAAGCGCGAGGGAGAGGGCGTCTTCGAGGACGCGAGGGTCGTGCGGGGCGAGCCCGGCTGCGGTGAGGTGGTAGCCGATGACCGAGGCCGCGACGGCGGCGCTGGAGCCCAGGCCGAGCTTGCGGGCGCCCATCGTGAAGCCGCCGGTCTCGACCTGCGGGACCGCGGGTAGGTCGGTCACGCCGCGGGCGGCGAGGTAGCTCTTCACGCGGCCGTGCGCGCAGCGAACGACCGCCGAAGGGGTGGAGACCGGGGTGGCGGGCGGGTGCGCGGTGGCGCGGACGTCGAGCGCCGCGACCAGAGCCGGGCTGCCTTCGAGAACCGCGTACTCGCCGATGAGGAACGCTTTGCCGGGGGCGGAAACGGGGATGTCGCTCATGCCGAAACCTCCACGCTGGCGTCGGGGCCAGGACCGCAGATGGTGATGTCTTCCACGCCGGGCACAACCTTGCAGCGGGCGGCGATCGCCTCGGCGTCGGCCGCTGCACACAGGATCTTGACGTGCGGCCCCGCGTCCATGGTCACGTAGCCGAGCAGGCCATCCTCGCGGGCGGCCCAGACCTCGTGAATCACGGCCAGCGACGCGGGCTTCCAGTACACGATGGGGGGGACCGTCGCCATCATGCAGGCGTGCATTTTGAAGCAGCTGTGCTCGACCACAGCGCCCAGACGCGCGAGGTCGCGCGCTGCGATCGCGGCCTGTGCTTCGTCGAGGTCTGCTTCGGACGTATCCACCCAGGGCCCGTAGTAGGGTGACGTATCGCGGCTGGCCTGCATGCCCTCGGTCGATCCGATCGGCTTGGCGCCCTTGGTGGTCTGCACCACGACGAGCTTGAGCGGCCAGTGCTCCACGCCAGCGAGCGGTCGTGCGACGCAGTCGGTTCCGTCTGGCTTGCTGCCGCGCTCGAGCCGTACGAACCCGCCGAAGATGCTTCGCGCGGCGCTGCCCGAGCCCATGCGGGCCCACGCGGAGAGGTCCGAAGCCGGCGCGTCGAGTTCGAAGGCATGGGCGGCCGCGACGGTGAGCGCCGCGAAGCCGCTCGCCGAGCTGGCCAGGCCGGCTGCGGTGGGCAGATGGTTGGTGGACACGACCCGACATGCAGGGCGGGGGCCCTCATGCCCAGCGGCCCAGAGCCGGTCGAGCTGCGCGAACACCTTCTGCGCTGGTCTACCGTTCACCTCCGCCTCGTCGAGGAAAAAGGCATCTATGGCGGCGTCTGCGGCGGCTGCGACGGAGGTCACCGTACGCAGGCTGTCGAGCGTCATCGAAAGCGAGCCGACCGCGGGGAGGTTGAGCACCGGATCGACGCCGTCGCGTTTGCCCCAGTACTTCACCAGCGCGATGTTCGAATGAGCCGTGGCGGTCGCGGTCTTCATGGGGTCAGATCAATGGAAAGGGGCTGGAATCCGCGTTCGCGCAGCGCGGCCAGAAAGTGCGCCGGATCGGCCGGCGGCACGCAGAGAATGCACCCACCTCCACCCGCACCGGTCAGCTTGGCACCTCGGGCGCCGCAGGCGCGTGCTGCGTCGCACATCTCATCGAGGATTCGCGATGACACGTTCAGGCTACCGAGCAAGGGATGGGCAATGTCGAGGATCTCGCCCAATGATTCGAGATCATTGCATTCAATCGCCTCCGCGCTGCGCTGCACGAGGGCGCCGAGGGCGTCGAGCACGGGCCGAATGATCATGGGGAATCGGTCGTTGCGCATGCGGACCTTTGCGACTTGGTCTGCGGTGCTCCGCGGCTGCCCCGAGGGAACGACCACCAGCGACAGGGGGTGGCGGAGCGGGATCGTCTCGACCCCGGCGCCGCGCACATAGCGGACCAGGCCGCCGCGGGCCGCCACTTCGGAGTCGATACCCGAGGGCTCACCGTGAAACACCCGCTCGCCGGCGAGCGAAGCCTGCACGACCGTGTCGAGGTCCGCGTCTTGCCCGAGGCACAAACGGGCGAGCGCCACGGTCAGAGCGGCCGAGCTTCCCAAGCCTGCGCGCGAGGGCAGGGTGGTCTCGCCTTGGATTGCCCAGCCGCGCAGCGGACCGTCGCAGAACCCGAGGACCTCGAGCGCCGCACGACCCACCGGGTGGTCGGTGTCGGGATGCAAGGCGAGGTCGAGGTCCCACGGCCCGATGCGAAGGTGCACCGGCTGCGTCGGGTCGGCTTGCACGGCCCGCAGCGTCAGCGACGACGGAATCGCTGCGGCCAGCGCTGGGTAGCCGTAGACGACCGAATGCTCGCCCGCGACGATCACCTTGCCGCACGCGGTCGCGCTCGCGTGCAGGGAGGTCATGCCTGGGGCATCCAGTGGGCAAGCTCGCCCGTGACGATCTTGGGCACGGTGCGGAGCTCGGCGACCGTGCGGCAGCCGGTGAGCAGCATCTGCGCGCGGACGGACTGGGTGACCTGGCGCAGGAACTTGAGCGCGCCTTCGTAGCCGCCGGCCTTGTGGGCCTTCAGTACGGCGGCTGCGATGCCGCCTGCGGTTGCGCCCAGGGCGAGCGCCCGGGTTACGTCGGAGCCATTTTGCAGGCCGCCGGTCGCGATCACGTCGAGGCCGAGACCGGAGCACTGGGCGACCGATGCGGCGGTCGGGATGCCCCAGTCCCACAGCTCGTTCGCGAGGGCCTTCTCGTCTTCGTCGATGGCGCGATGCGCTTCGACGGCGACCCAGCTCGTGCCGCCGGCGCCACTGACGTCGACCGTGCGGACGCCGGTCTCGTAGATGCGCTTGGCGACCGCGCGGGAGAGCCCGCAGCCGGTCTCCTTGGCGACGACCGGGATGCTCAGCTCCTCGACCAGGCGCGCAAGCGTCTCGAGGCCGTTGCGGAAGTCCCGGTCTCCACCGGGCTGGACGATTTCCATCGCCGGGTTGAGGTGGATGCACAGCGCGTCCGCCCCGATTTTGCCGGTGAGGTCATGGATCTGCTGAGCGCTCATCGTGGCCGCCTGCTGCACGCCGAGGTTGCCCAGCAGCAGCAGATTCGGCGCCACGTCGCGAACCTCGAACGTCCACGTGGTCTCGGGGCGCTCGAACATTGCGCGCTGCGAACCCACGCCGAAGCCAAGGCCCATCTCTTCGGCGGCGCGGGCGATTTCCTTGTTCACCTTCGACGCCCGGTCGGTGCCACCGGTCATGGCCGCGACGATGAACGGCGCCTTGAGGGTCTTGCCAAGCAGCGTGGTGGTGCTGTCGACCTCGTCGGCGTGCATCTCGGGCAGGGCGTCGTGAATCAGGCGCACGTCCTCGAAGCCGGTGGTTTTTTCCCGGAACGCGACGTTGGGGCCCGAGCACAGGGCCAGGTGGTCTTTTTTGCGCTGCGAGATGTCGAGGCGGTCTGCCATGGGCTCGCGCAGACTTACCGGCCCGGCCGCATCGAGGCCAGTGAACGACCCCGCGTTCGGAGTGATCGGGCGCACAGGGTGCGACCCCGTGCAGCCAGTTGCGCAGTCAGTCTTCGGCGATGTGCCGTCGACTGTGCTTGGCGACCGCTTCGAGCGCGGCGAGGTCGTTGGGCCGTCCACCCGGACCCGCCTCCGACGCGGCGAGGGCTTGGTCGGCGAGGTCGCGGGCCTCGGTGTAGCGGGCTTCTTTGTAGAGCCTGTTGGCGAGCTGGGCGGCGACGTAGACGGTGTCAAGATGGCCGGGTCCGAGGGTGTCCTGGCCGTGCTGGTAGGCCTGGCGAAGCTGTTCGAGCCCATCGTCGAGCCGTCCCGCGGCGACGAGCACGTCGCCGTAGTTCGCGCGGGTCAGCACGATCCGCGGGTGATCGGCTCCGCGCGCGTCGATCTCCGCGGCCATGGAACGCTCGTACAGCGCCACCGCTTCCTCGGGCTTGCCCAACTCCATCCACGTCACGGCCAGCGCATTTCTCGCCATCGCGACGTACGGATGGCTCGGCTCCAGCGCGTTGGACATGACGCGCACCGCGTTGTCGAAGGCGGCCTTCGCCTCGTCCCACCGGCCCAAGCCCGCGTACACGTTGCCCAGCGTGTTCCAGTTGATGCCGGCCACCGCCAACTCGGGACCGGCGACGGCGTACATCGATTGCGCACGTAGGGCCGCGTCGAGTGCCTCTTCGAGCTTCTCCGCGTTTTGCAGCGCTTGGGCGAGATTGTCGAGGGACTGCGCGACGTCGGGATGCTCGGGCCCCAGCGCGGCGGCCCGGACTTCGATCGCACGTTCGTAGGTTCGCGCCGATCGCTCCGCGTGACCGGCGAAGTCGAGGGCCACGGCGAGGTCGTTGAGCAGCGAGCCGTACAGCGCGTCTTCGCCGTGCGCGGCCCGGTGACGCTCCGCCGCCCGCTCGGCGAGGGACACCGCCTCTTCGTAGTGCGTTCGACCGATCTCGAAGGTGGCCAGCGCGCCCAAAATACCGGCCCGGGTCGCATCGTCGAGGGCCTCATCCTGCAGCTGCGGCCGCAGCAAGGCGGCGTACGGTGCGGCCCGTTCGGCCTCCCCCAAGTCGTATCCGAGCACGACGACCAGCAGGTACAGCGCGTGGCGCGTGTCGTCGGGGCGGCCCAGGCGCACGGCGTCGGCGAGTGCCTGCTGCGCGGTGCCGGCCGAATCTTCGAGGTTGCTGAGAACCTTGTCGAGCTCGGCCCCCTGCAGGCGCGCCGCAACACGAAGCGGCCCATGCCCGAGTTCGGTGATCCGCGGCTGCAGGTCGTGCCACAGCGCGATGGCGGCTTCGTCGTCCCGGGCGATGCGCAGCGAGCGAAGCCGGTCCACGTCGGCGAACGCGGCTTCGATCGCCGCCCGGGCGGTCGCATCCTCGGGCAGCGCGTTCGCCCCGCTGGCCTCGGACGGGTTCTCGCATGCGCTCAAGTCCGGCAGCGCCGCCACGATCTGGTGCGCGTGCTGCTTGGCCTCTGGGCTCGAGGAGAGCACGTCCACGGCG
>CAYSPB010000527.1:0-5189 GCA_964432695.1 uncultured Nannocystaceae bacterium | reverse complement strand
CCTCCGCCCGACGACGAGACCGATGCCATCGGCATCATCCTCAAGGTTCTCGACTTCGCGAAGCGCTACTGGATGTCGGTCGCCTTCTTCACGGTCGTCGGTGTCGCGCTTGGCGTCGCCAGCTACAAGGTGTCCAAGCCGCCGGCCGTCGCCACCTTCGAGGTCCAGCTCATCCCCAAGCCGACCGACAACATGATGACCCGTGGTCGCCGGATGAACTTCGAGTTCTTCCGCTCGGCACAGAAGCGGTTCGTCCGCCCCTCGGTCATCCGCGCGTCGCTGCAGCAGCTGGGCGAGGAGAACATCAACGCCGACCGCCTCCGTCGCGTCCGAGACTCGCTCACCTTCAAACAGGCCAGCAAGAAGGTCGCCAAGGACATCTACGAGGGGTCCTACCAGGCAAAGACCGCCGAAGAGGCGATCGAGTACCTGCGCGTGCACCTACAGATGTTCATCGACACCGAGATCGAGAACGCCCTCAAGGTGCTCTACGTCGAAGTCGAAGCACTCGAGAAGAAGCTCAAGGCAGCCGAGGAAGACCTCAGCGCGACCGAGCAGGCCGTCATGGCCTTCAATCAAGAGCACAGCGAAGGCCTGCCTGACCAGGCTCAGGAGCTGTATCAGCAGCTGATCGCCCTTCGCACGGCCAAGGGCGCAACCGCGGGTGAGCTGGTCCGCGCTTCCGAGACCCTTCGAACCCGTCGCAAGGCACTCAAGTCCGAGGCTCCGGAAATCGAAAGCCGCATCGAAGCCGCTCGGCCCTACGAGCTTTCGATCGCCGAGCTGAATCAGCAGCTCGCCGAGGCGCGTGCCGCCGGCAAGGCGTCGCAGCACCCGGACGTCATCAAGCTCAAGCGACAAAAGAAGAACCTCGAGGAGAAGCGGGACGAAGTGCTCCGCAACGGCGGCGGCAGCAAGATCGTTCGCGAGCGCAACCCGCTTTACGAAGGACGGCGCGAGGCCAAGGACAACGCCGAAGCCGAGATGCGCATCGCCCAGTCGCAGCTAAGCCGACTGACCAACGACCTCGAGCGAACCCAGAAGCTGGTCGATGACCTGCCGCGACTCCAGCGCGAATATGCGGAGCTGACCCGCAGCTACGAAGCCACCAAGGGGGTGCACAAGCGCCTCTTCGACAGCCTCGAGTCCAGCCGCATCCAGCTCGACATGGAGCGCGCCGCCGCCTCGGCCCGCTACGACATCACCACGCCTCCCAACGTCGTGCCCGTCTCGAAGGTCAAGACCATCGTGACCCGCGCGGGCGTCTTGGGCATTCTGGGCTTCGGCTTCGGCATCTTCCTCGGCCTCGTCCGGGACCTTCGCCGCTTGATCGCCACCCGCATGGCGCAGCAGCGCAACGCCTGAGCGGTTCCGCAGCCTCCCACAACGACGGCGCGGGTCACGACTACGGCGCCGCGCGACGTCAGCGGACGTTGCCGCCGGTGTTTCCACGCGAACGCGAGCGCTGCGTCACCGGGCCACCGCCACCGCCACCGACTTCACGTCGGCCACGGGCCGTGCCCACGCCGATTCGGTACGCGACGTACAGCCACGACTCGAGCTGGTTGAACTCGAACCCCGGCGAAGCGAGGTGTGGCGCGCGGGCAGCCATGATCAGCCCGAACTCGAACTGCTGTTCGTCGTTGATGTCATAGGTGGCCGGCACCACCAACCGCAGTGCGGTCTCCGTGATCGGGACGTCGTTGAGCGGGGTGATGGGCTCGGCCGTCGTGTTGGTCACCAAGGAGACGAGCCCGCGAACGGTCCAGCGTGGCGGCAACGCCACCGCCACGTTGGCGGTCGTCGTGGCTCGGGGGTTGAGCGTGGACGTCACGCGGTCGAAGTACGGCACGATGCCGGCCGCGACGCTGCCCGTGACGCGATGGTTGGCGCGCTGCCGCAGCACACCATCGAGCTCCGCGAGACCCATGGGGATGACGCGCGCGTCGCCGCCGTCGACCAGCGCCCCGAAGACCCCGAACGTGAGGCTCGTGTTCAACGACGCGTGAATCGCCCGGTCCCACGTGGTCCGTGCAGTGAGGGAGCGGAATCCCCCCTCCTGACCGCGCTCATCAAAACGAACGAAGCCCGGCTCGAGCGCGACGCCCACGCGGTCGGCTTGCGTCACGCGGCTCACCAGACCCGCCGTCACCGTCACGGACGTCTGGTTGGGTAGAGCCTGGCGTTCCTCGGTCGTCTCGTTGCCGTCCTCATCGACCGTGGTGGTCGTGACGGTGCCGGTGTCGCCGATCGTGCCGCGGTAAGACCCGCCGGCGCGAAGCTCGAGCGTGTGCCGACGTGTCAAACGACCCGTCGCGCTGAGAATCCCCGACCCGACCACGATCTGCAGGACGTCGACATCCGGCGCCGTAGCGTTGCCCGCACCCGTGTCGTCATCGAGCACCGCCGACGAGCTGTTGTAGTCGGATTCACCGACGCGGCTGGCGAGGTTCAACCCCAGGTTCCAGCGCCGGGTCAGCGTGTGCAACAGCGAGAGTTCGTTTTGATGCAGCAGCAGCGGGCGCCGGATGTCGAGCACGTTGGGCAGGCGCTGCTGCACGCGCGGGGCATACGCGATACGCAGCGTGGTCCCGCGCCGCGACGCCGTCTCCATCGCCACCTCGGGGGTGATGATCGAGAGCATCGCCCACTCTGGATCCGCCAGCGGCGTGACCGGAGCCCGCCCACCGCGAAGCTCCACCGCGGCTCCGCCCGACACGTCGACTCGAGACGAAGCGGGGTCGACCGCAAGCCAGAGCGCGGCGGTGATGGCAGCCAGGGACATGGTGCAGTCTGAAGCGTCGACTACTCGACGACGATGACGTCACCGTCCCGCAGCACGAGCGTGCTAGGGCACTCCACGCCCCCAGCGAGGTCGTAGTAGTTGAACCGCACGCGCACCCGCTGCGGGTACTTGCGCACGAGGTAGATGCTCTTCACATCTGCGAACTCGGTAAGGCCGCCCGCAATCGCAATGGCCGCAATGACGCCCTCGTCGTGCTCCATCGGGTATCGACCAGGACTGCGAACCTCACCGATCACCGAAACGAAGGGGAACCGCTGGTTCACGACGGAGATGCTCGCGTCCGGATTGACGACAATGCCGTTGAGTCGCGCGTTCAGCTTCCGCTGCGCTGCCTCGAGCGTCATCCCCTCCACCTTGAATGCACCCACGAGCGGGAGAATCAGGCTCCCGTCTGCGGTGACGGTGTAAGGGTCGCGCGACTGCAGCTCTTCCATGCGCGGCACCGTGACCACGACTTGGTCGCCAGCTCGCAGCGGCGCGTCCTCGACGGCCACGTCCGCATCGGGCACGTCCTTGCACTGAATGTAAGGGTGCTGGGGCTTGCATGCCGTCAGCGCGAACACGCTCAGGGCGGCCAGAAGGAGCGTTCGTAGGGGTCGGATGCCCACGGGTCGCATCATGGTCCGCGTGCCGGGCAACGCGCAACCCAGACCCCTGGCCCCGCTTGAACCGCCGCTTACGCCGGTCTAGAGCGCGTTTTCGATCGCGCCAGTTTTGCGCGCCCCGAGAAAAACTCGGCCAGTACGACGTTCCGAGACGGCCTTTCGGCCGGTCGGCAGCCAACCGTCCCGCGGCGGGCCGCGACCGCCTGTCTTCTAGATACAGACATCCCCCCATCAGGAAACCGCCCGGATGGCAGGGCTATCGACTGTCGCTATTCTATTCAGCGGGATGACGGAACTGGCAAAGAAAGCGGAAGCGGATGAGCGCCGCGAGTTTCCGAGGGTGAGCGCGCCAATCTACTGCCGGCCCGCGCACCGTCGGCTTCGACGTCGAAAGGTCGTCGACGTCGGGCTCGGGGGCATGCGCGTGTACAGCGACGAGGCGTTCGACATCGGCGCGCGATTCGAGATCGAACTCTTCCTCGAGGATGGCTCCAGTGTCAACTGCCTCACCGAGGTGATGTGGATCCGCGAGGTCCCCGGCGACGATCCTGCGGCATACGACGTTGGATTGAAGTTCCTGCAGGTTCCCGAGGCGGCGTACGCCAAGCTCGACGCGCTGCTCGGCCAGCAAGCCTGACGCGAGCCCCGCGGTCGAGTGCCGCGGAGGGCACGTAGAGGAAGCAACCGATCCGGTGCGTCAGGCCTCGACCTGCCGCAGGACCGCAGCAAGGTTCTCTTGCCAAGACGGCATGGGGCCGACGATAGCCTCGGTTGGTGTCAGATCCAGAACCGAGTAAGCCGGCCGCTTTGCCGGTCGCGGGAATGCGTCACTGGAACATGGCTCGACCACGCAGTTCGGATTGACCGTCGCGACGATGGCAGAAGCGAAGTCGAACCAGGTGCATTCGCCTCCGTCGGTGACGTGCAGCGTGCCGCGGGCACGGGCCTCGAGCAGCTTGGCGGATACCGCCGCGAGGTGCTCGGCACTGGTCGGCCGGCCGCGTTGGTCGTCGACCACGGTCAGCCGCTCTCGCTCCACACCAAGCTTGCGCATCGTGAGTACGAAGTTCTTGCCCCACGGCGCATAAAGCCAGCTCGTCCGCAGGATGAGGTGCTGCTCGCCAGCCTCGCGAATGAGCGTCTCGCCGCGCGCCTTGCCGCGTCCGTAGGCGTTGAGCGGGTCGTGGGGCGCATCGACGGGGTACGGCGTCGTCGCGTTGCCGTCGAACACGTAGTCGGTGCTGTAGTGGACCAACACGCTGCCCACGGCCGCACATCGACGGGCGAGTTCCCCCACCCCATCGCCGTTGACGACCGTGGCCTCGGCCTCCTTGTCTTCGGCACCATCCACGTCGGTCCATGCCGCGCAGTTGATGACGTGCGCATAGGGCTTGGAGGAGACGGCGTCGAGCGTTTCGGGCTTCGACAGGTCGAACTGCGGGTACGTGATCGTGTCGAACGGGCGGCCCGCCGCAGTGAGCAGCGAACCCCATGCGCGTCCGAGCATGCCGTCGGGGCTGATGAGCAAGTCCATGGCGGCCTCAGCCGGCGTACACCGGCAGCGTCTGGGTCGGGATGTCGGCAAGGTTGGGGTAGACCCGGTCCTTGTCCGAGAGCGATGGGTCGGTCACCGGCCACTCGATTCCGATGGCGGGGTCGCTCCACAGCACACCGAGTTCACACTCGGGGTGATAGCCGTCTGTGCACTTGTACGAGAACAGCGCCTCTTCGCTGGTCACGCAGAAGCCGTGCGCGAATCCGGGAGGGATGTAGAATTG
>CAYSPB010000526.1:2538-5191 GCA_964432695.1 uncultured Nannocystaceae bacterium | reverse complement strand
GTGGATTTCGACGCGATTGATGGCCGCCCTTGCGACCTTGTCTTTATGCTGTCGGCACCGACCCGACCACGGGCGCCGCCACCACCGCGGGCGATCCGACCGAGGGCACCACGCCCGGCTCCACCGACGGCGGCTCGACCCCGCCGACGACCGACGGCGAAGACGACAGCAGCGGTGCGAACGAAACCACCGACGACGAAACCGGAGCGGACGACGACACGACCGACGGCGGTGGCGACCCGGCGAGCGACCCACGCGTGCCCGGCCCTGAAGGCGTCGAAATGGGGTCGTTCAACTTCGTCGCCGGCGACGGCACGAGCCTTCCACTGTCCCTGTTCCTGCCCCAAGGAGACGGCCCGTACCCGATCGTCGCCTTCCACCACGGCTTCCAACTCGGCCCTGCCGACTATGCCTCCTATGGACAGCATCTCGCGTCGTGGGGATATGTGGTGATCATGCCGCAGATGCCGGGATCGATTCTCTCGCCCACGACGCACGTCACGCTGCGCGGGTACCTACAGGAGATTCTCGACTGGGCGCAGGAGGGCGGCAACATCGAAGGCGGCCCACTGGATGGACGGGCCGACCCCGAGAGCATCGCGCTCGCCGGGCACTCGCTGGGTGGCAAGATCTCGTTCCTGACGGCGTCTGCGGACGCACGGGTCGACGCCGTGTTCGGCATCGACCCCGTCGATACTGCAGGTGGCCCGGGTGCACAGCCCTCGCCGCAGAACCCCTCGGTCGCGCCCGAGCTGATGCCGCTGGTGGTCGCGCCGGTCGGCATCGTCGGGGAGACCGTCAACGCCACCGGGGGCTTCGGAGGAGCGTGTGCACCCGAGGCGGAGAACTTCGCGCAGTACTTCGCGGCCGCGGTCACCCCGGCGGTCTCGATCGAGTTCCTCACCGCCAATCACATGTCGTTCCTCGACAACGTCAACTGCGGGCTCGCATGTACGGCTTGCCCCGCGGGAACCGACGACCCCGCAACGACGCGCACGATGACGCACGGATACCTCGTCGCATTCTTCGAAATGCAGCTTCGCGGCCGCGACGACTACCGAGCTTACCTCGCCGGGGGCCAGACCCAGGCCGACGTCGACGCGGGCTTGATCGAGATCAGCACGGCCAACGGGTTCTGAGCGCCGCGCTCCGCGGAGGGGAGGCTTCTCTTCGGGCCTCGTCGTCGCCCTGCGATTTGGGGAATGTGCCCGAGCCCGTGGTGCGTAGCAGGGGCCGATGTCTCGTGCCCGAGGGTGGCGTTGCGCGGCTCAGCGGGCCACGGTCTTGCTCAGCGGCCCGCTTGGCGCGTGTGCTCCGGCTGCGTCCCAGTCTCCCGACCCGCCAGCGGCCGCATCCGAACCGTCGCCGCGCGCGCAGCCTCGGGTGCGGCGACGCGTCGAGACCGAAGATGGCCCACGGGTGGAACTCTTGGATGCTCAGACGGGGGAGTGGGTCGTCGCAGGGAAGCTGGTGGGAGCGTTCGACCTCGACCACATGGGACCGAGGGAGCTGCTCGTCATCGACCATCATCACTGGTCCGGTACGAACGTCGTCGTCTATCGGCGTACGGATACAGGGTGGAGGCCCATCTTTCGCGACTACGTCTTCGAGCTTCGGATGACCTTGGCCGATGACGGAGGGTGCGAGGACCTTCTCGTGTTTCGGGACGACGAGGCGCGCTGGCGTTCGACCGGGGAACTGACCTGTACTCGCTTCGGCTGGGACCCGGCAGCCGGCGCGTATCTCCCCACCACTGAAGCCTGCAGCGCAGGGCTCGGCGCGTTGATGTTTCCATCCGCCTCACCCGTGGACGTGCCGCCGTGACCGGGGGAACCGCTGGCGCTCGGCTCGAGCTTGCATTCGTGTCTCCGAGCAAGCCCATCGCAACGGTTTTCGGGGGGCTGGTGCGGCGGGCGTGGTTTCCGTGGGGGAGGGCTGCTAGCGTCCCGCGCATGTCCGAGCGGCCGTCTACTCTGGGGCTTCGTCACCTTGCGCTTTGGGTGTCTTCCGACGCGTTCGACGCCACCGTCCGCTTCTACACGGAGGGGCTGGGGCTCGGCGTCGACTGGAAGCCCGACCCCGACAACGTCTATCTCAGCTCGGGCGCGGACAACGTCGCGTTGCATCGTGTCGTCGAGCCTCGGGAGGTCTCCCACGAACGCTCGCCCTTGGATCACCTCGGCTTCGTCATGGATTCGGCGGATGCGGTCAAGGCCTGGTACGCGTATCTTGAGCCGCGGGCTGCGATGCTGGGCATCGAGCTGCTCAACGCGCCCAAGCTGCATCGCGACGGCGCGACGTCGTTCTACCTACGCGACCCGGCGGGGCACCAGGTGCAGATGCTGCACGTGCCTTCGATCCAGGCGTGAGGCCTCAGAAGCCCGAGCGAGCGTGGGGCGTTCTGCTGTTGGCCGTGGGCATCGGCGCCGTGGCTGCGGCGAGCCAGGCCTTGGCTGCGTCGGAGACGGAATAGGTCTGCAGCGGCGCGTCGAGGTGGCCGGCGACCACGGCGGTGGTCGTGCGAACCACCGACGAGTTCGCGACGAAGGCTATGCGCACGATGCCGCAGCTGCGCGCCCGGCCCAGCCACTCGCGTGCCACCTCCACGCATGAAGCTTCGTAGCCGGATACGTTGCGAAGGTCGATGAAGACG
>CAYSPB010000526.1:0-2528 GCA_964432695.1 uncultured Nannocystaceae bacterium | reverse complement strand
AGGCTTGGCAGGCCTGCACCGCCGGGGTAAGGCGCCAGGGCATCTTCGGCCATCGCGCGCGTCACGAAGCCGGCACCTTCGATGTGCAGAACGCCGGCGTCGGCATGCACGTGGAGGCCCGAGGGGAGGTCGGTGAAGTGGCGCTGAGGTCGGGTCAAAGCAGAAGCGGGGGTGGACGACGCTCGTCGATGGGGTCGACGAAGCCTCAACATGACAGCGCCGGTGCCGAATCTGACCGTTGCATCCGCGGCCCGACTCCGTCACCGGTGGGGTTTTACGCTACCGGATCCCCCAGCGCCGGAGCAACGAGATCCGTCCCCGAGGTAATTGGGGCATTTCCGGATACGCTCATGAGCGACGAGAAAGGGCGGCTCCGAAGCCGGAACCGCCCTGGTCGGATGTGCCGCGGGCCGGTCGGCCCGGTTGATCAGCCGCTCGTTGCGGAGTCGCCGTCGTCGGTGTCCGAGTCGCCACCACCGGTGACCATCCCACCGGTGACACCCATGAGTTCGCCCGAGCAGTCGGCGCCGTTGCAGGTGACGAGGATCTGGACGAGGCGTCCGTCTCCGGGCGGGTCGAAGGTGAAGGGCTGGGTGCCCATCGTGTCGGGGTCGCCGTCCACCTGGACCTCGCCGCTGCCGCCGTCGTAGCTGATGACGATGGTGTCGAGTCGTTCGCCGTCGAGGTCCCGGTCGGGGTCGGGCACGATCACCTGGGCGCTGTCGAGCGTGCCGACGTCGATCGAGGTGACGAGTAGAGCTGCGTTGGTGCCTTCGGCGGCCGCAACCTCGAACTCGTCGATCTCGGAGGCGTCGAGGCTCGGAAGCTGTAGGCCGTTGGCGTCGTTGAGAAAGAACGTGATCTGGATTTGTGCCGGCGTGGGGGTGAGCGTCACGTCGATGGTCGTCGACGAGCCGCCGATGACTTCTACCGCTTCGTCACCGGTCGGGGTGTCGAGGTTGTCGCGAATCGTCACGCCCTCTGCATCGATGCCTTCGACCACGAAGTCGCTGTAGTTGCCGGCGGGGACGCCCGAGAGGATGATCTCGCCTTCGTCTTGGCAGGTCTCTTCACGCTCTTCGTCGCCGAACCGGACGCGAATGGTGTTGACGCCTTCGGCCGCGCACGAGCTGCCGCCGATGCCGAACGTGTAGCTGATGGTCAGGGTGCCGTCGCCCGGGTCGTTGTTGCAGCCGGCGCCGGTGAGCACGGCGGCCGCGAGAGACAGGCGAGCGAGAGCGGAAAGTCGGGTGTGGAAGGCCATGGATTCGTCGTCCGCAGATGCCAAGGTGGCGCTCGCTACCGTATGCGCCCGAGGGCCGGGCGTCGAGAGGCGAGGGCCGCAGTGAGACGTCGGGCGACCGCTCGGTGTTCAGCCCGTTTTTTGCGGGGCAGTCGGAGCTGTGCCTACAAGGTGGGACACGAGGTCGCCACTCATGCCGTTTCGCCCGTCAGCTGCCGTTTTCGCCCTGTTGGCCGCCTTAGTGGCGTCCCCCGCGTCAGCTGCCGCCGACGGGGACCATCACCACGACCACGACCACGAGCACGAGACCCCCCCGACGGCGGCCGAGCTGGAGCGCGCACCCCTGTCGCTGCGGGGCACCCGGGGTGCGCCGCACCCCGATTGCACCAACAACGTGCCGATGTGGGAGCACGCCGTGAAGCCCGGCGAGCATCTCGGGCTCATCGCGGGCCGATACGGGGTGCGTCGCACCGACCTCGTCGAGCTCAACGGGATCGCCAACCCCAACCTCATCCGCGTCGGCCGGACGCTGAAGGTGTGCCCGGAGATCGCACCGCGCCAGCGCAAGCAGGTGACGCATACCGTCGCCGCAGGGGAGACGCTGTCGGGTATTGCGTCCAGCTACGATCTCACGGTCGACACGTTGCTCGAGCGGAGCGGTAGTGACGTCTCGAATCGCAACCATGTCTGGGTCGGGCAGACGTTCTCGTTCTGGATCGACGACGGCATCGTCGAGGCATTTCGTCCTCCGCTGCCCAAGCCGAAGAAGAAAAAGAAAAAGTCGGGCGGTCGCGGCAAGTACCGTCACGCGAAGGTGGACGTGCAGCTGCAGGGCGGCGACACGATGTTCATCAAGCGACCGCGCTTGGCGTACGGCACCGCCAAGACGATTCGCCTGATGGAGCGCATCGTCAAGCAGTACAAGCGGCGGCACGCGAAGAGTCCCAAGGTCCTCATCGGCGACCTCTCCAAGCGTGGCGGTGGGCAGATCAAGCCGCATCTGTCGCACAAGCGCGGTGTCGACATCGACGTCGGCTACGTGCTCAAGGGGTCGAGGCTCACCAATACGCGCTTCTCCGGCGTCAATGCGTCGAACTTCGATTCGGCGCGGACGTGGTCTTTGATCAAGGCGTTCCTCGACACCAACGAGGTTCGGTACATCTTCATGGACTACGCGCTCCAAAAGAGGCTGTACGACTACGCACTGTCCAAAGGGGCCAGTGAAGATGAACTCGACGAGCTCTTCCAGTACCCCCGTGGGCGTGGGCGCTCGCACGGCATCATT
>CAYSPB010000525.1:0-5192 GCA_964432695.1 uncultured Nannocystaceae bacterium | reverse complement strand
TATCCATGTCTTTCGGGCTCGATGTCCGTACCGTCGGGGATATGGGTGATCTGCCTTCGACACTTCCAGTGTTTCTGATTCCAGACATTCCGATTGATTGGGAAACGTTGATGATCATCCTGCCCTACTCGGCGGCGGTTGCTGCGGTGGTAGCGATTGATGAACGTGTTGCGCAGGATGGTGAACATCCAGGCCTTGATGCTCGTGCCTGCCTTGAACGTGTGCCAGAAGCGATAGGCGCGAACGTACGCGTCTTGGACCAGATCCTCGGCCTCCGCCGGGTTGCGGGTGAGGCGAAGCGCGGCGCCGTACATGGCGTCGAGCTGGGGAAGCGCGGTTTTCTCAAACTCCTGACGAGCGGTTGGGTCCATTAGCGTGTCCCCGATACAGGGCGGCGCGCGGGGCTATTCCGTCCAGGTGGGGCAATCGTCCACTTTTTCGACGATTGCTGCCACCGCGTCGCGCTATTCGCGCGAAGCGCTGTTCGCGCCGCTTTCGCTCTGTGGCGGCGCGGCTATCCTCCGCGCTCCATGAGCGCCACGCCCGACGTGTACCGCAGCCCCCTTGGGACCCGCTACGCCACCGCCGCCATGGTGGACAACTTCGGCGACCGCCGCCGTATTCGCTTGTGGCGAGAGCTTTGGATCGCGCTGGCCTCCGGAGAGCGCGAGCTCGGCCTCGACATCGACCAAGCCGCGATCGACTCGATGCGAGCGCACATCGACGAGGTCGACTTCGATCGCGTCGCCGAGTTGGAAGCCAAGTTCCGCCACGACGTGATGGCGCATGTTCACCACTTTGGTGAGCGCGTCGGACCCGAAGCGGAGAAGGTCATCCACCTCGGCGCGACGAGCTGCTACGTCGCCGACAATGCCGAGCTGGTGATGATCCGCGATGGCATCGACCTGCTGATCGATCGTCTGCACTGCGTGATCTCCCAGCTGCGCGCGTTCGCGGTCCAGCACCGCAGTCTCGCGACGCTGGCCTATACCCACTTCCAGCCCGCTCAGCTGACGACCGTCGGCAAGCGCTGCACGCTGTGGATGCAAGACCTCGCGTATGACCTCGAGTCGCTCGCCGCGCTCAAAGAGCGCCTGCCGATGCGCGGGGTAAAGGGGACCACGGGCACGCAGGCCTCGTTCTTGGCGCTGTTCGACGGCGACCACCACAAGGTGCGTCAGCTCGACGAGAAGGTCGCCACCGCGATGGGCTTCAGCCACACCGTGCCCGTGAGCGGCCAGACCTACCCACGCAAGTTCGACACGTGGGTGCTGTGTGCTCTCGCGGACCTGGCAGGTTCAGCCTCGAAGTTCGGTGCCGATCTGCGGCTGCTCTGCCACAAGCGCGAGGTCGAGGAGCCGTTCGGTAAAAACCAGATCGGCAGCAGCGCGATGGCCTACAAGCGCAACCCGATGAAGAGCGAGCGCATCTGCTCGCTCGCGCGGTTCGTGCAGTCACTGGCCGCCAACCCGATGCAGACGCACGGCAACCAATGGTTCGAGCGCACGCTCGACGACAGTGCCAACCGCCGGCTGGTGATCACCGAGGCCTTCTTGGCGGTGGACGGCATCATGAACCTGCTCGCCGACGTGACGCAGGCACTGGTCGTCTATCCGGCGGTGATCGGCGCCACCCTCGAGCAGGAGCTGCCGTTCATGGCGACCGAAAACGTCATCATGCGGGGCGTCAAGGCGGGCGAGAGTCGTCAGGACCTGCACGAGCGGATTCGCGTGCACTCGCATGCTGCGGCCCGCGTCATGAAGGAAGAGGGCAAGCCCAACGACCTCGTGGCCCGCATGCGGGCCGACGACGTGCTCGCGCCGCACGTCACCGACGACGTCATCGACCCCTCGCGCTACGTCGGTCGCGCGCCTGAGCAGGTCGATGCGTTCTTGGCGGAGTTCGCCGATCCGATGCTGGAGCGCTTCAGCACCCACGCGGGCAAGTTTGCGCCGCGCGTGCGCGTCTGAGCGCGGTGCCGTCCGCCTTCGGGCCGGGCGCGGGCCCAAAGGTTCGGGCCCACCCGCCGATGAACCGAGCATGTCGCTCGCGGTGCGTCGCGTTGGGTGGGTCTTTCCTTTGTTGCTCGGAGGCTGCATCGAAGCGCCTTCGTTCGAGTTCCCGAGCGCCACCAGCTTCGATCCATTCGAAACCGACGGCGCGCCCTACGATCCGACGATCGATCCCGACGAGGTACCCGATGGCGACGATGCCGGGGGCGAGGGCGACGGAAGCGGGGAGGACGATGGGTCGACCGGCGACGCGACGACCAGCGGTGGCGACGCGACGACGGAGGGGTCGGATCTGACCACGGGCGAGGGTGGGGAGACCGGCGGACCGACCGAACCGGACCCGTTCCCCCCTTCGGAGCCGTTTGGAGACGATGCCGACGAACTCTCGCTGGTGGGAACCTGGACCGTGGCATGGAACCCCGACAACACGCCGAGCTGGACGCTGCAGATCAGCGAGTCGGGCGCGTTCTTGTGGAGCGAGGTCGGTCCTGGATGTGCCCAGCAGGTGGCGGCATCCGGTCGGCTTTGGACCGAAGACGACGTGCTCGTGATGCACGTCGAGACGTGGGACAAGCGCGACCCGTGGCCGATGGAAGCCGTCGTCGGCGAGCCGCTCGCTCGACCGTTCCAGATGCGCATGAACTACGCCAGCGCGCTGGACGGGCTCGGCATCACCGGTCCGGCGACGTTGGTGGATCTGTTTCCGTGGGAGGGGCGCGTGTATACCCGCGACGTACCGGGCATCGGCCCCGCGGGATCGTGGACCGCATTCGCCGAGCTGTGGGCGGTCCGGGATGGCGACGTCGAGGCGACGCCGATCGTGCGCGATACGTTCACGCTCGACGCCGGGGCGGGGGCGCAAGCCACGATGCGAAGCGTCCGCTCGTGGACGTTCAACGACCCGCCGATCGAGGAGGCGCCGGTCGTAGCCACCGGCTCTTGGTACAACCAGACTCCGGGGCAGCCGCTGGGCATGAGCTGGGTCGCGGGCGTGACCCACTTGTACGACGAGCAGCGTCTTGCCGCCTTCGCCGACGATCGGGTGCTCTATAAGGGGCCCGCAACGTCCTGCCCGTAGCCTACCTCAGTCCATACGCTAGCCGAGCGCGTCCGTCAGCGCGGCCTCGAGCTCGGCATGCTCGAAGGTGAAGCCTGCGGCGCGCAGGCGCTTTGGGACGACGCGCTGGCCCTGTAGCAGGATGTGGTCGGCCATCTCGCCGAACGCGGCTCGCAGGGCGAACTTGGGCACGGGCAAGACGGTGGGGCGGCCGAGGACCTTGCCCAGTGTCTTTGTGAAGTCGCGGTTGGGCACGGGCGCGGGCGCGGTGACGTTGTACGGACCGCTGCAGTCTGGGTCATCGAGCATGTGAAGGATCGCCCGGACGACGTCCTGGAGGTGAACCCACGACATGTACTGGTCGCCGTCGCCGAGGCGCCCCCCGACGCCGAGTTTGAATGCAGGCAGCATCTTGCCCAGGGCGCCTCCGCCGACGCCGAGCACGGTACCCAAGCGAAGCCGCGCGACCCGAACGCCCAGCGCTTCGGCTTCGACCGCTTCGGCTTCCCAGGCCGCGCAGACATCGGCGAGAAAATCCGTTCCCGCGGGAGCGTCTTCGTCGAGCTCGGCGCTGCCGGGCGTGCCGTAGTACCCCACGGCCGAGATCGAGACGAGCGTGGCCGGTCGCGGGTCGGCGGCTTTCGTCGCCTCGACGACGCGGCGCGTGCCCTCGACCCGTGAGGCCTTGATTCGCGCCTTGCGAGCGTCGGTCCAGCGACCGCTGGCGATGTTCTCACCCGCGAGGTGGACGACCGCGTCGAAGCCGGAGAGTGCGTTCGGTGGCGTGAAGCCGTCGGTCGTCGACCACCGTAGGGTGGCGTCACCACTGCGTCGCGCGGCGACGGGTTCATCGCCGCGGGCGCGCAGGGCCTCGGCGAGGGCTCGACCGACAAAACCGCTGGCACCGGTGATCGCGACGCGCATGGGTTCGCCTTAGCATCGCGGGGCCGCGGTGTCGCCGCGGCCCCGCTCAGCGGTCCACACAGACCCGCAGGCGGCCTTCGCCATCGCGGACGAACGGGACCTCGAACACGGTTTGCAGCCGCGCTGGGGTGAGCACCTCGGCGGTCGAGCCGTGAGTGACGGTGCCCTCAGCATCGGCGTGCAAGCAGACCACGCGGTGGGCGAACGCGTCGGCGTGGGTGAGATCGTGCATGGCGACCAGCACCGCGCGGCCCTCATCCGCCAGGGCGCGGAGGGTTCGCAGCAGGTCCAGCGCATGCCGGATGTCGAGCGCGGTGGTGGGCTCGTCGAGCAGCATGGTCGGAGCCTCGGTCGCGAGCATGCGCGCCAGCATCACGCGCTGGCGTTCCCCACCCGAGAGCGTGTGCAGCGGCCGGTCGGCGAAGCCCTGAACCTGCATCCGTTCGAGGCTTGCATCGACGATCGCGTTGTCTGCCGTGCTGAGTCCTGCAAAGCGACCGCGGTGGGGTAGCCGGCCGAGGCGGACGACGTCGCGGACGGTGAGGCCGGCCGAGACCGCGGTGCGCTGGGGAAGGTAGGCGAGGGCACGGGCGCGCGTACGGGCGTCCACCGACGCGAGCTCGTGACCATCGAGCTGGACGTCGCCCTGCAGCGGGGCCAGACCGGCCAGTCCGCGCAGCAACGTACTCTTGCCAGCGCCGTTGGGCCCGACGATCGCGGTGACGGTCCCCGGCTCGAGCGACAGCGCGAGCGCCCGAACGAGGACGCGCGCGCCAACGCTTGCGTGCACACCGTGGGCGCGCAGCATCAGGAGACCTCCGCGCGCAGGCGCCAAAGCACCACCAAGAACACCGGCGTGCCCAGTAGGCTCGTCAGCGCCCCTGGGGGCAGCGCGAGGGTATCGACCGAGCGCGTGACGAGGTCGACCATCAGGACGAGGGCGCCGCCGAACAGCGCGGAGGCGGGCAACAGCCGGGCGTGGCCCGGACCGACCGCGGCGCGAGCCAAGTGCGGCACGACGAGGCCGACGAACCCGATGACACCGGTGAGCGCCGTGCAGACGCCGGCGAGCAGGCCGACCACCGCGATGCCCCCGCGCCAGGTCTGGCGGAGGTCCACGCCGAGCGACGCGGCCGTCTGCGCGCCGAGCCCGAGCGCGTCGAGGTCGCGTCGAAGCCACGCGGCGCCGGCGATGCCCA
>CAYSPB010000524.1:0-5199 GCA_964432695.1 uncultured Nannocystaceae bacterium | reverse complement strand
GGTTGCTAGGGCGCTACGACATCACGACCTCCTCTAGCGACGAGCATCTTTGATCTGGCGAGCAAGGGTGGTCAGAGAGCGACGAACCGCCGGCGCCCCACGCTTGCGGGCGACGTTCCACGAGTCGATGAACTCGGTGTCCTCACGCAACAGGTCGATGTCGACCAGCGCCTGGTCGCAGGTCTCGGAGTGGACCCACAACGTCGGCTCACCGCGAAGCATCACGCTGAGCACACCGAGTCGCTCCCAGCGCTCCCAGGGCGTCACCCGCTTGCGCCGAAACAGCTTGTCCAGCCTTTTGATGGCCGGCTCCATGACGTCGCTGAGTAGATCCTGCGCGCCGTCGTTC
The DNA here is from genome assembly GCA_964432695.1 of uncultured Nannocystaceae bacterium. Classification (GTDB taxonomy): domain Bacteria; phylum Myxococcota_A; class Polyangia; order Nannocystales; family Nannocystaceae; genus CAJXVA01. The sequence continues at coordinate 4,850 of CAYSPB010000524.1, read as the reverse complement.
TCGTACGGCTTGTAGCCCCAGGCGCCCACTACCGACGCCTGCGACTCGTGCGACGCCGGCGGCGTCGATGATTCTGGACGATGCGCTGGCCCGTCCGCATGCGCACGACGACGGCGACGGCGGTTCCGGTGAGCACGAGTGCGCCCGCGCCCGCCGCCGCCCATTCGACCGGCGTCAGGCCGAAGCGCACGTCGCGATCGAAGCGCGCCGGCGGCTCGTACTCGCCGCTCGCCCCCTCGGCATACTGATCGCCCTCGCTTGCGGCGAGCGACGTCGAGGGGAAGCGCTTCTTCTGCCACGGCGGCATGCGTTGGCCCGGGTACGGGTCGATCCCGTGCAACCCCGCCATGCTTTGACCTTGCGCCATCAGCGTGTTCGGGAGGATCTCGAAACCGCCCCGGCGCATGAAGCGCAGGCCCTTCGCCTCCAGCCACTGTCGCGGGTCGAGGTTGTTGAACGGCTGCTGAGGCGAGCGCGGGTACGGACCCGGGAAGGGGCTCTGCCCGTTGGGGCGACGACGGCGTAGCTCCAGGTGAAGATGGACCCCCATCCCCGGAAACTTGCCGTTCGAGCTGTTCCCCATCGTGCCAAGACGCTGTCCGGCCGCCACCTGCTGCCCAGGCGCCACGTCGACCTGGTCCATGTGCGCGTAGAGCGCCCACGTGTCGTCCTCGGGGTGGTGCACGACGACGCCGTTGCCGTAGCCGTTGAAGCGCCGGAGCGCTTCCGTGTCGGTCAGCACCCGCTCGACGACACCCGGCTGGACGTTGAGGATCGGTGTGCCGCGACCGTCCGGATGCCCGAGATCCATGCCGGCGTGCATCCGCTGCTCGCCGGTACGACGACCACGACGCATGCCCATATCAGAGAGCAGGCGTCCGGCGTCGGCGGGAAGGGGCGGAGAGGCGGGCACGAGCCGATGTTACCGCGTCGGCTGCTCGCCCTCAACGTCCCGGGAAGGGACGACCCAGAAGAGGTTCCGGGTGAAGCCTCGCCCACAGGTCACACGACGCCATCCGCGCTCGAAGCCGTACCGGTCCATCGTCCCGCCCCAATGATCGGGCACCTCCTCGCAGATACCTGGGGCGACCGTGCGGGGGTGTGAGCGCAGCACCTGTCTGACACGGTCGACCGTGGCGAGCCACCGCGGACAGCCGTACTGCCGCCAGGGCGGATGGCCATGGTGACGCCGCTGCCGAGGCCGAGGCCACGAGGGAGGTCGAGCGCCGTCGAGCTGCAGCTCCGAGATCCACGCTTGCCTCTCGTCACCGGGCTTCGGGAACACGCGCCGCGGCGCGTAGTTCACCATCATCTCGATGCGCGACATGCGACCGCGACGGTTGTCGATGACTGCGAGGATAGCCTCAGCCTCATCCCAGTTCGGTGTCGAGGGGTCGTCGTTGTGCCGAGGGTTCGGTGTGCCCGTCTCGCCGTACGCCATGCGCGAGAAGATGAGCACCGGATCGAGCTGACCTGACCGTGCAAGAGCCCTTGCGCGCCGACGCGCTTCGTCACGGTCTTCGATGACCTCGGAGGCCGGCGCGTCACGCCGCGACTCGCGACGACAGCGAGCGATGTACCGCTCATCGCGATACGGCGGACGCTCGGCGAGGATGCGCGCCACCGAAACACCTTCGGACGGCGCGCCAGCGTCCTCTTCGACGAGGCCGCCATCGTCGGGCCCCGCGTCCTCCTGATCGTCAAGCTCGCCGGAGACCGCCGCGACCACCTCAGCCACGATCGGCTCGGCAGGCTCGGGCGGCTCCAGGACTGGAGACGAGCACGAATAGCATAGGACGCTGGCTGCGATGAGTCGCCGCATGGGCCTTCCCTCCGGTGAGGCGCTGTACCTGCTGCGACACCGGCAAGTGTCATATGCAGCGGACGCGCTCTGTTGGTCGCGAGACCCTATCCCACCATGGACTACCCGTCCAGGCGACCGTCGGAACTACGGCTGAGGACGCGTGTCGCCCGGAAGTCGCCCCCACGGCGGCGATTCGCGAAAGATGACCACGTCGCCACGAACTCCGAGGGACATGTCGGGGTGCATCATCTTCTTGGCCAGCATCGTCGCGTTGCGGTTGAGCGACAGGTCGTCGTCCATCTGCTTCGACTGCGACATGAACATGACGCCGGCGACCCCAAACGGGAGCCAGGAAAGATCTTCGACCGTCGTGCCGATCAGCTCAGCAACCTCCCGCTCGGTCTCGACCTGAACCTCTTCGGTCTTGATGTCCTTGATCACCGCGGCGTTGCCCTTGTACTCGGGCGCCGGCGGACGTGCGCCATGTCGCTTCCTCATCCCTGACCATCCTCGACGATTACGACCGCGCCGCGAACCGCGTCGAGACCCGCCACGATGCAGGCGACTTCGTTCTCGCGACCGGTGCTGTCTGACACCGAGAATACCACGCCCCCGACATACGTCTGCTGCGCCACGCTATCGACAGAAACGCCCAGGAGTGCGGCCGCTTCGGCGGCGGTGGTTGCGTCGACTCGACGCGGTGGCTGAAGTGGCTCGGCGTAGATGCTCATGGCTGGTTGTGAGCCTGCTCCGTCGAGGTGCCCGCGTCCACCACCACGCCGCCGTCGAGCTGGCAGCCGAGTACCGTCGTCCTGTCCGCACCGGCGAGAATGTCGACGCAGGTCGGCACCGCATCGAAGGTCATCATCTGCACGCTCGTGCCGACGGCCGTGGCTCCGACTTCAACACCGGCCCCCGGCGCCTGCGCGCCGAAGTTCTCGATCATTCCGCGCAACGAGACGTTCTTGCTCGCGTCGACCGAGATGATCGGAGTGCCGTCGTCGATGAAGCTCTGCAGCGACATGTCGAGGATGTGGTTCTGTCCCGTCGCTTCGACGCCGCCTCCGAACAGGAGCGCGTAGAACTGCTCGACACGGTGCCCCTGGTTGCTCACGCGCAGCACCGCGTCGCCGAGGGTTGCCCACGACTGAGAGATGAAGGCGAAGCTCCCCGACATCTCGAACGCTGCGACCTGGCCGGTTCCCGTGAACGGAGTGACGAGTGAGTAGAGGTTGCGGTGTCGACCTGTGCCGGTGTCGCGGAACACGGCCGTGAGGCTTTCATTCGGGTTCGCGACCGCAGGGCCGTCGAAGGTCACCTGGATGTTCGAGAAGGCACCTTGGAATCCGCAGTGCACGACCTGCAGACCGGCAGCGCCCGCGGCCGCTTGCGGCATCGAGATCGCGATGTCCTGAAGGATCGCCGGGAAGCTCGCGGAGAAGTCGAAGACGGAGCGAGCGTCGGCACGGCCACGAATGATGGTCTCGAATCCGGCGCCTCGAATCGTGACGCGAGGCGCCGTGATCACGAACCCGGTGACGCCCCCGGTGCTGAGGTCGTACGTGCCCGGACGAATCCAGATGTCGCCTCCGCCGGCGGCGTTCGCTGCGGCTACTGCTGCTGCGATTCCCGACCCGTCACCCGTGTCCGGGATGTACTCGAAGGGCGCGGCCTGCCCAACTGCAGGGTCTCCGTTCGGAACGTTCCCGACGAGGAATCGAGGAGCGAAGTGGTCTTCGATCTGCGGAGGTGGTCCCCCGCCTCCAGAACCGGGTCGGTCAATCCGGGGTACGTACCGAGAGGTCATGATCAGGCCACCTGATTGTGGGCCTGCTCGGTGTCGGTGCCAGCGTCGACGATGCCCACGCCGTTCGAGAAGAAGTGACAGAACCCGAGGCTGTTTCGCGTCGCTCCCGTGAGGATAGCGACGGCCGTGGCGAAGCCAGTCAGGTTCGCGCCCACGATGCTGTTGTCGTTGCTCGTTCCGTCGAGCTGGATTCCGACCGTCGCGCCCGGGGCCTGCGAGTTGTTCATGATCGCGCTGACGTGACTGTTGAACAGTGTCTGACAGTCGAGCGCGAAGCCGCCGGCAACTTCGCCGACGATGTGCACCTTGTTGCGGCCTCCGCTGAGCTGCGCGCCAGTTACGGAGTTCAGCACGTTCATCGTCTCGACGACGTTGTCGGCTCCCGTCACTCGAAGACCAATGTCTCCGGCTGTCGCTACGTTGCCCACCAGTCGATTCGGCTGCCCGTTGATGTCGTAGGCAGCGAACAGGTTCTGCGACTGGCTCGTGATGCCCTGCACGAGGCAGTTCTCGACGAAGCAGAAGCTCATCGTTGTGGCGCCGATGCCACCGAGCAGAGTCTCGGCAGCATCCGATGCGCCGGTGAAGAGCACGACGACGTCACGGATGACGCTCCGGAGACCCGCTTCAACGACGTGGGTCCCCACCGGAGCGGCTGCATTCGGCGGAACCTGAACCTGCAGTCGTTCGACGCAAGAGAAGATGCCGGTCAGGCTGATCACCGTTCGCTGAGTCGGGTCTCCAACGATGATCGTCGACGGGCCCGCGCCAACGAGGCGCACGTTCGAGGGGATCGTCAGCGGAGCAGCAGCACCCGTCGAGAGATCGTAGGTCCCGGGTCGCACCCACACGTCGCCGCCACCGAGCGCCCCGACCGCCGTGAGCGCCGCGGCAATCCCTGCACCGTCTCCGGTGTCCGGGATGTACTCGAAGGGTGCAGCTTGGCCTACTGCGGGATCGCCATTTGGGACGTTTCCCACCAGGACGCGCGGCGCGAAGTGGTCTTCGATCTGAGGAGGCGGACCGCCGCCTCCGGAGCCGGGTCGGTCAATCCGGGGTACGTACCGAGAGGTCATGGATCAACCAACCGACTCCATGATCCGACCGCTCCCGAACGTACCCTGTGCCCAAGAGACGCTCACGCGCACGGGAACGAAGAGGCCCGAGCCAGCGTCCGCCTGCGTAGCTTCGTAGGTGAAGCCGAGCGCGTACCCGAAGGCCGGATACAGGATCGGCACC